>JAVVGE010000085.1:0-10645 GCA_032249255.1 Desulfurococcales archaeon
GAGAGGGTGTCGTAGATCGTCTCTTAAGAGCGAGACCTGTTCATTTATTTAATGCCGTAGTGAAACTGTTTTTGGTTTCATATATGTTTAAGGTTTATTGACTCTTTTATTTGAGTGGAGATGCTGAGGCCCAAGGAGGTTTGCCAGAGGCTGGGGATAAGCTATACAACCCTGAGGGATTATGTTAAGAGGGGTTATATAAAGCCTGTGCTGACCGGGGGTGGGTGGAGGTTTAGGGAGGAGGATGTTGATAGGCTAATGGGTTTGACTAGAGCTAGGAAGGCTGTGCTATATGCTAGGGTTTCTAGCAGGAGGGGTGAGTTAGAGGGGCAGGTTAGGGTGCTAGAGGAGTGGGCTAGGAGGAGCAACACCCCGGGCTACGATGTTATAACAGATATTGGTAGTGATCTTAACGAGGATAGGAGGGGTTTCAAGAAGCCACCGAAACTAGCTATGGAGAGGGGGATATCGAAGATCGCTGTGGAATATCAGAACAGACTTACAAGATTAGGCTTCAAAACACTCGAAGAACTTCTAAGAGCCTTTAGCTTTGAAATAACAGCTTTAAGTCATGAGGATAGGGAACAGAGGGAGGAGCTGGTAGAAGACCTCATAACAATAACCCCCACATCGCAGAGAAACTCTACAGCATAAGAAGTCATAAGTATAAGGAGATAGTTGAGGGTGTAAGGAGACTCATTGAAGAACCTTGAGCTTACAAGGAAATACTCTATCCCTATGACACCCTCCCCGCCCTAAAGGGCGAGGCTTGCCCGTTGTCAAGAAAGGCTGTATGTTAATAGGAATGTTTTATATTCGTTTATTATCTAGGCTTAAGCTTATAAGCATCTAATCCCTAGCTATGTTTGATGATGAGGAGATACCTATATGCTTGGCATATAGATACCCTCGGAAAGTGTTGATCAGAGCTCCTGAGGCTTTAAATAAGATAATCTATTGATAATCTAATTATGGAATTGAGAGGTTATGGTGGGATCTGCTTTTCGTGATCTGAGTATTTATCCATTTCTGGTGGACCTGGAGGATTTTCTTGAAAAGGAAGGTTTACCTAGAAATATAGAAGATCTGCTGGCCTCTAGATATTTGGAGGAGGGTTTTAAAAGGGTTCTGGAGGATATAGAGGATAGGATCGACCATGAGGAGAGGCGTGATTATATCGAGAGAATCCTTAGCTTCTATATAGGGATTCTACTAATATCTATGACTAATGATAGAAGGATCTATAGGAAGTTCTCGGAGGCTGAGGCAGAGAGGGTGTATAGACACCTACTTAAATCGCCTCCAACTGATGTTCTTTCTATTCTTTCTCTGATGGGCTACAAGGTCGAAAGAACACAGGAGGGCGAGCTATGTGTTGCTATTGACATAGATAGATCATCATATGAGCTGAGATATAGATGCTATTCCTATAAAATATCGCTCCCAGACTATCTCAGGATCCTCACTATAACAGGTGTCCAGGATCCGGAATATAGGCTTGCTAACAGACCTGTGAGTAGCGGCTATGTATATATTGAGAGTAAGGATATGCTAGCTAGGATCTGCTCTCTACTAGCGAGAATAAGGATTGAAGGTATGTTAAAACCGCGTCCGGTACATGAAGATGCCAAGGCCTATATAGATGATATTGTCAAGAGAGCTAGAGATAGGCTAGGCATTAGAGAGACCCAGGAAGTGAGGGAAGAGGGTAAGCAGAGTATCGATAGATATTCGTGGATCGAGCATGTAGTCTCTAGAGGGCTTCCAGACGGTAGGAAGAGATTCATATTATATGTGCTCACTCCATATTTGGCAACAGTGCTCAAGTTAGAGGAGGACGAGGCGTTAAAGGTTACTAAGGAATTTCTTGATAACAGCTGTAGAAACTATGGTAGTTGTGGGAAGGTGTACGATTCATGGATCAGATCGGCGTTTAGAGGAGCTAAACAGAAGGGTATAAAGCCAGCCAGGCTTGAGAAGCTCGACGAGGAACTGAGAAAGATTATCGAGGAGATTCTCTCGAGAGAAGCTTAAAGCTATAAAAAGTCCTCTCAGCAGCTGTATATAACGTGAGGATTGTGAACACGATCATCGCGAGCTCCATAGCCTCTCTACTAAATATACCGATGATTAGCACTATGAGGAGGCCAAGGATCCTCTCGCCCCTTTCCATGAGACCTATACCCGATATATAGATCCCTAGTGACTCGGCTCTAGCCCTTATATAGCTTATCAAGACGCTTGAGCCGGCGGCAATATATACTAATACTGGTGACACCCCTAATATCATAAGCGACCCTATATACGCTAGATCCGATACTCTATCACATAGCGAATCTATAAAGGCTCCTACTCGGCTCACCCTGCCTAATGATCTAGCGACCTCCCCGTCCAAAGCATCCAACAGGGATGAGATAGCTATGGCTAGCAAGGCTCCAAATATACCCTGGATATAAGCTGCTAGAGGCGTTAAGATCGCGGCCACCAGACCCGAGACTGTTAATATATTTGGATCCACATTTCCTTTAGCCATAGTCGATGCAAGGGGCCTTATAGGCCTTATTAATATATTCTTTACCCTATTAAGCATCTATCGCCTCCCCATCAGCTCAGCAACTCTACTATATGCTCTAGAGAATATCTCCCTGCCAACTGTGAGAAGTTCCCCGCCATCGATAACGATCTCATTGCCTACTATGACAGTTTCGATCTTCGGGATCCCTGTTACTACTATGTCCGCAGCACCCTCCTCGTTTAGAAGATCTATAGGGATCCACCAAGGAGGTTGGGATATATCTAAAATCACGATGTCGCTGAGCCTGCCAGGCTCTATGGATCCTATATAGAGACCTATTTTATTAGAGGACCATATAGTTGCGCTCCCAAGTATATCTAGAGGGTTAAATCCTCTTGCTTTGGCTATGGCGAAGTGCTTACTAAGCGACCACGAGAGATCGCCAGCGATTCCGTAGCCTGAGCCAGGGCGCCATAGATTCATATGTTCCTCAGTATAGATCGATAGATCCGGTTTAACACCACACTCCGAAGGAGGATCCACATTTAGAACTTTCTCACCCCTTAGTCTGTGACACGCATCTCCATAGACTATTAGAGGCATGTCACTTGGAACAATGCTGGGCTCATCACCTTTCACAGCGGTTCTAGAGCATATAGAGCCCGTGATTAGTATAGATGAATTATCGCGTTTATGCCACCTCCTAGCAGACGTGATGATCTCTCTAGACCATTCTTCCGCGTCAGAGGCATCATTTAGGCATGGAGCAGCTATGATCCTTAGCCCAGTAGTTTCTGCAGCCTTTACAACAGGCTCTACCCGCCTATCTACCGATAAAACAGTTGTTATACCTCTCATAGCCATGGCTGCGAGAGAGAGTGTAGATATAAGTTGTAGATCGCTGTTGCTCATACTATTAATCATCTCCTTAACCTTAGTAGATTCCCTATCTAGGATGATTCTGAATGGATAGCCAGCAAGTCTCGAGAAAAGGACTATAAGGCCTGGAATGGCAAGCTTACCCCTACCCCCTATCACTATGTCCGGGTTGTCGAGATCCTCTGGCGGGTCTCCCCTACCAACCCCCCTGATCAAGCCGCTATCTATGTATATATATCCCCTACTTATTAGGTTCTCATGCTTTGTAGACATAGTGAGTATGGAGACATCCTCTATGAGGATCCTCATTCCTATCTCCTCACTATGGATGGGTAGAAGTATCTCTTACCGCTCCTCTCTTTCATCTGATCCCACTCACCCAAGATCCTCACAGCCTCATTTGCAACCCTTATCATGAGATCCACACCAGCATCTGGCACGAACTCGCCCGTCTCTCTATTAGCTATAACCGAGCAGATGGCGCCAGCCCTGGCCCCATATATATTGCTCAATGTAAATATTGTCGCAGCCTCCATCTCAAAATTAATCACATTGGCATCTCTCAGAATCTTCACAAGGTCCCTAGACCAAGGAGGCATATAATCCCTATAGCCAGGTCTCCCCTGACCAACATAGAAGCTATCCGTGCTAGCTGTTATTCCAACAACATATCTAGCTCCAAGGGTCTCTGCAGCCTCTATTAGAGCTAGAACCACCTCATAGCTAGCGACCGCAGGATACTCTGGGAATATATATGCCCTACTCGCGCCGTCGAGCCTTACCGCTGCAGCAGAGATCACAAGATCCCCTATCCCCACATCCCTTTTAAGAGATCCAGTAGTCCCAACCCTTATAAACGTGTCTGCCCCGACCCTAAGCAGTTCCTCTATAGCTATAGCCGTTGAGGGACCCCCGATCCCGGTTGAGGTGGACGAGATCCTGGTACCCTTATATTCACCTGTGTACGTCACATACTCTCTGTGAGTCGCAACATGCCAGTATTTATCCCACGTCCTAGCTATTCTAGGCACCCTCTCTGGATCACCGGGGAGAAGTACATACCTGGCAACGTCTCCTTCGCCAATTAATAAATGATACTGCTTACCAGATACCGTTGGCTTTTCAGATAACAACTCTAGGTCCCCTAAGCTGAATATCCTCGGGACTAGATAAGGTCTCAGAGCATAGTTTTTGTTGGGTGCTATGACAGAGGATCTAGCTACTCTACATAGCTTCTATTAGCTTCTTTATATAGATCTTGATCTAGTTATCTAATCCGCATTTATTATTTAATCTAGCATGGCTATCCTTAGGCATTCGATGTCGCCTCTACATACGTCCTTTAAGAGGTTCCTTGCCTCATCGATAGAGCTCTTAGCTATTTCATCTACCTTATACCCTAGGGCCAGGTATCTCTTAGCCTGTATGTAAGTTGAGAGTCTATCACATATATGGGCCAGCCTAGAGGCCTTGGAATCCCCATTCCTATACTCCTTGTATAGATTATAGATGGTCTCAGATCCTATGGCTCTCACAGCCCTTTCCTCGATCTCCTCCTTGATCTTTCCAAGCTCTTTTGATATATATCTATTGAGGTCCCCGATAACCCCCTCACCAATATCGTGCACAAGCACCATAGCTACAGATCTCATTACATCTTCATAGCCTATTACACTGAGACCAGCCAATCTATATCCTATCTCTAAGCATATAATAGAGGCCTCGTATATATGTGAAGCAACCACTTCTGCTAAAGCCGGTGGCACGCCTCTTTGAACCCAACCTGTCCTAGGCATGTTCTTAAGGGCTTCCAACACCTCGAGTAATTTTTCCAATAGCCTCCCTACTCTTTAATTACTCTCTAATCACTATAATATTAACCATATGTTATGAGTGGGTCTAGAAAGTCAACGGGGAGAGGCTTACCGGACTTCGTGATCTCGTCGTATTTTCTCTCAAGAAACTCTATGAAAACAGGGCATGCCTCGAACCTCCCATCCCTATCACACTTCTCCCCAAGCCTTAGAAAGCAGGCTACGGTCTTCTTATCGTAATATGGGCAGATCTTGTGATACTGCTTGGCACTTTTAATCATCCTTTCAACCCATCTCTTTTTAGGATCTTTCTTAGCCTTGGCCTCAAGATCTAAGGCTTTTCTTATTTCCTCCTCAGAGATCTTGTAGCTCATAATATTCACCTCATAATCTCTTTCCAACTCCTTAACATATAGTAATATTAGTGGTATATTAGCTTTCATGCCCATAACACCTTATAATATCTTATTATAGATAATTTTTTCATACGCTGAGGTCCTGGACTTTATCCTTCTGGTAGGGGCTATACCCTGAGGCTAACCTCTTAAGGACATCGAGGCGCTCCGATATGGACAGGCTGGGGCATCAGCCTCCATGATCTCTAGATCTCTAAACAATATCTAGAGACTCATCCATGTCTACTTTATATTCTTTAGCAGTACATGCAACAATAATATAAATATAATATAATAATATATAGAAATATATAGATACCCTTGTCCTAAGAGGCGGATTAGTTATAAATATATATGCAATGATATATAGCTATATAGCATATTATAGCAGCACTTATTTCCATCCGAATTATTGTGTGTCTGGGCATGAGAGATTGTATATTCTGGAAGTTATTTTCAAGATACCCTGTCCATGGAGGTCCTCCGTAGATGGGGATGTTAGGATTCTCAGTTGTAGACCTTGGGGGGAGAACGGCTCTAGGGTTTTGATCAGGGTAGGAGGATCTATAGATCCTCTTAAGCTCAGGAGTAGTGGAGCATCTCTCGGTGTTACATATAGGCTTAGAGACGGGACCATGCTAGTCTTTATAAGATCTAGAGCCTGTCCATGTAGATTAGCTGGTTTAAGAGATGCCCATATACTATACACAAAGATTGACGCAGGCTATATCAAGATGAGGATTGCATGTGAGGATCGTAATGAGATAGCCAAGATACTCTCGAATATGAAATCAAGCGGTATAAAGTTGGTGTATGCGAGGTGGAGGAAGGTGAAGGAGGGCGACTTCTTAACTCGGAGGCAGGAGGAGGCACTCATTATGGGGCTTGTGAAAGGATTCTTTGATACACCTAGAAGGGCGGATCTAGGGGATCTGAGCAGAGATCTCGGTATTGCTAAGCCCACAGCATATACAATCATTAAAAAGGCTATTAAAAAGCTTATCAGGCATCATCTCCTCTAAATCTTTAGAGCTATTAATAATAAGTAATATAAAGTAGCATAGTTGCCATTTATATCTAGGCGCTAATTACTGTTAGCCTAGGACCTTATTAATTAATATGCTTTAGTCTCTCCACGGGAGATATAGGTGAGTAAGAGAGAAAGGGCTGAGGAGAGAGTATATAGAGGCGCTCTAATACTACTATACACGTTTCTAGGGATAGTTATTGCTGTGTGGTTCACAGTATACGTGATCTTCATGATCAGAGGACCTGTGGGGTGAGAACCATGGATCCTCGGGGCAAGAGAGAGGTTGTATGGATAATCTCCACAGTCATAGTTCTAGCTGTATTCCTAGGATCTATAGCATACGCACTGAGGACAGGGTATTCAGTAGCCTCAGAAGTCACTGTACTCCCTCTTGAGAAGGCGGTGGGGCTTTTCCAGCCTGGGGTCAAGGATCTGGGTGATGGTAGATATCAGGTAGATATACAGGCTTTCCAATGGGGCTTTAGACCGGCGAGAGTTGAGCTGAGCAATCCGAAGGAGGTTATTCTGAGGATCTATAGCGTTGATGTTATACATGGTTTCCAGATAGTTGGTACCAATGTTAACGTGATGGTATTTCCAGGATATATAGCGAAAGTTATTTGGAGGCCTCCGCAAAGTGTTAATGGAACACTTCTCGTGATCTGTAATGAGTACTGTGGCATCGGGCACTCATCGATGTATATGGAGATAGTTATAAAGAGGTGAGAACTTGATTAGCGAGAGAACCTTTATAAGGGTATCGATAATCTTCTCATATATAGTACTTGCCCTCGGAGGGCTTTTCGGACTTCTACAACTAGTGAGTAGAACGCCAGGAGCACCTAGGCTTGTAGATGAGAGCCAGTACTACACTGTGCTTACGGGGCACGGGGTGTTATTAGCGATCCTATGGACGGCCTTCTTCATACTTGGATTAGCAGTGTTCGTGGTATCATCAGAGCTTGGGAAGCCCTTCAGAAGATCCCTCCTAGCGGTATCAGCAGTACTAGCTATACTGGGTACAGCAGTCGCTGCATACCCGATTGTTGCAGGATACCTAGTAGGAGACCCCTCTATGGGAGCGGTACTATACACCTTCTACCCTCCTCTAACCGCGCACCCAGCATTCTATATAGGGTTAGCATTAGTGTTAATAGGATCCTGGGTATTCGCCGCAGCAGTATTCGATACGTTTATTAGGTGGAGGAGAGAGAACAGGGGCGTCGCCATACCCCTAGGCACTTTCGGGGTCCTAGCAACTTTAATAATATGGCTAGAGGCTACTCCAGGCCTAGCGATAGAGGTTCTATATGATCTGATACCCATGTCCCTATTCGGCAAAAGGGTTGACGTGCTACTTGATAGAACACTATTCTGGTACTTCGGACATCCCCTAGTCTACTTCTGGCTTGTGCCAGCAATCACTGCTTGGTATGCACTAATACCGAGGATACTAAATACAGAGCTATACTCAGTGAAGGGTGCAAAGCTAGCCCTGGTTATCTTTATTCTAACATCTACACCTGTGGGTCTTCATCACCAGTTCGCAGATCCGGGTCTCAGCGTCTCATTTAAATATCTACATACAGCTCTTACATTTGCAGTAAGCCTTGGAAGCTTTCTAACAGCGTTCAACGTGATCATGACACTAGCACGTGCTGGGGCTTCTAGGGGAGGTGATGGCCCTGTTGGATGGGTCTCTAAGCTGCCTTGGAAAGACCCAGCTTTCTCCAGCATGACATTGGCATTCATATTGCTGGGCCTCGGAGGTGTCGGAGGTATCGTTAACGCTAGTCTGAACCTTAATAATGTAGTCCACAACACGACATGGATAGTAGGTCACTTCCACACAACTGTGGGTGGCGCGGTTACACTAACCTTCATTGGCGTCTCATATCTAATTGCTCCTATGCTTCTTGGGAGGAGCATAGCCAGTATCTCGGTCGCTAGGGCCCAGCCATATCTCTGGTTCGTAGGGCTAGTGATATTCTCTGTAGCCTACCACGTAGCTGGTATAGAGGGTGCCCCGAGGAGGGTATATGACCATAGCTATGGCGGCCTATCACCATATATATGGGGGCCTCTCCTCCAGATAGGTATGATTGGCGGCCTGATCTTCTGGATCTCCGGTGTGCTCTTCATGTCAAACATATTGCTGACACCTATACTGGGTAGACCAGCTTCGAAGCTAGATGGAGCGCCCCTTCTAGGATCTAACGGATCTAATGATAGAGCTACACTGCTGGACAGGTTCTTGCTATGGGTTATAATAGCAGTGATTCTGGTTATAATAGCCTACACACTACCGATAGCAGAGATACTTAGCAGAGGCCTATCACCAGCGATCTGTGTAACTCCTAGCGGTATTAAACCGTTTTCATAGCTATATAAAAAAATTTTTTATTCCTTATCTAGCTCCTTAACTGAGCTTTATAGCAACCTCCTTACCCGGTTCACTGCCTGTGTATATATCTATGAGGAATCTAGCAAATCTAGCCACCCTAGGACCTGGTCTAGACGTGTATGCTGAGTCAACCACATATATATTCCCAAGCTTAGCTGCTCTAATATCTCTCCACCCGGACATGCTCTTCAGAAGATCTATTTCCCTGAGGGTTCTCCATATGGTGAAGCCGCATGGAGATATTATCAATACATCGGGATTAAAAGTCCTTATTTCTTCCCACTCGATCCTCCTACCCTCGATCCCAGCCTCTATAATGTGCTTTGAGCCGGATGCCTCAACCAAATCGCTTATCCATAGACCCGCAGCATATATGGGTCTTAGCCACTCTATAACAGCTGTTTTAAGTCCTCTTCCAGTTCCTCTTAGTTCTTCTAACATCCTCTCGAAGGTATCTAGGAGTTCTAAGCTCTTCTTTTCCCTTCCGATGATTCTAGAGATAATATGGGCCTCCCTGGCTATACCCATGAAAGTCCTTGGACTATATGTGGTTATAATTCTCGTACCGAATCTCCTATACCTCTTGATAGGCTTCTCGATAGAGAGTTTAGGGGTATTCAGAGAAGATGTGAGAGGAAAGGCGCATATACTGCATATAGTTTGACCCACTATCAGGTCTGGATCTAGCTCCTCTATCAAGTTCCAGTCAACCTCGTACAGAGGATTCCCCTTTGCGATATATTCCTTGTAGATCCTATCTATCTCCTCTGATGAGAGATCTTCGCTAATTTTCAAAAGACTCTTAATGACCTTAGGCTTAGATATCACCTCAGCTGGATAATCACATTTATCACTAACTCCAACAATCCTCTCAACACCTTGGTCTAGATACGCAATAATCTCGGTAGAACCAGGCTCTGTCGAAACAATCCTCTTGACTATATAATCACCTCTATAGAGTAGGCTAGAAGGTATATATGGATTATCAATCCATATCTAGAAACTCCAGGTATATCTAGATAGGCCTAGAAGCTTAGGAAAACCCTCTCCGATCCCGAGAAACAGGTAATAGCCAACTTGACGATAGATTTAAATATCTATAAATATTTAATATCTATAAATTGTAGAGGACATCGCAGAGGTAGTGGCATCGTTAGCATTGAAGATATATGGTAGGAGGCCCAGGGAGTGTAGGAAGGTGTTGGTTCGCGTTGGAATATCTGTTCAAGATTCTACATAGGGCTATTGTGTTGGAGTGCTATGCTAACAAGCCCGCTAGATCAGCTATGGGGAGATTGCAGATTGGCTAAAGGTTGTGATTAGTGAGATGGTTAAGTACACTCTGAAGCATAATGCTTCTCAGAAGACGTTGCATAGGAGTCTTCTACAAGAGGTATAGGGATCAGTATCCTTGGATGCCAACAAGGGTTATTAAAGGCTCTTATAGAGATGCTGCTAGGAGGGCTAAGTCTTTTAGAGAGCTTTTGAAGAAGGGTAGAGCTTACATAGGGAAGCCAGAGGTTAGGAGGGTCAAGATAGTCTACTCGGATGATCAGGATTGGGGCTCGAGAATGAGTATAATGAGTATAATGCTTAGAACCCATAGGG
>JAVVGE010000086.1:0-10553 GCA_032249255.1 Desulfurococcales archaeon
TAGATGGGAGCCCGGTGCCGCTGGGCTCAACAGCCACCTATGAACCCATAGGGATCCCTAGGTCTCTTTGGGGGAGGTGGAGGTCCCCGATGCCACAGGGCTAAAAACCCGTGGATCAAAAACACAGCAATCCAAAGCAAAAAGAAAATCAGCGATAATCAATAACCATCGGGGGACAAGCAGAGGTCAGACCTCTAGCTCTATGGCTGACTTGGTTTTTCATTTTATATCCAGGGCAAGCAAGGGTCTCGTTATAGCTATCTAGTATGAAGACTGGGTCGTGGTCGAAGCAGGGGAAAGCTTCTGCTATTCATTAAGAAGCTATCCCTTGCAGATTGTTGGAAGGATAGGGATACTGGGGAGAAGAAGATTCATAAATATTTATTAGGAATTATAGATATCATCTTGAGCTGTTAATGAGTGTGAGGGCTATCTAGTCCTCGAGGACTTCGATCTAAGAGTAGATATGTTGGTAGGATTAGGTGGGATGGTAAGCAGGGGAAAACTAGAGATCGTTTATGAGGCTAGGAGATGGTTTGCACTTGTACCAATAGAGGTTAGCATGAATCCGCCTAAATCAAATCCAAAAGGCTATATAAAACCCATATACGATGATGCGAAGAAGAAAAAGAAAAAGAGGAGGATCATAAATCCGAGGAGTATTAGGCAGAGGAATCCTATTGATGATAAGGAGGCTTTCATAGACATAGGTCTTAACAGCCTATTCGCCATAGTAACCACAAATGGTTCTGCTTTGTTAGTTAAAGGTGGATCTATCAAGTCTGAGTATTACTAGTGGAAGAGGGAGATCTCGACATACCAGTCTATTAGAGATCTGCTTGGGAGGCTTGGGATATCAATATGGATCTACTATCATGAGAAATATCTAGATGCTATGTATAAGAGGAGTGGGAGGCTTAGGCATCTATATATAACAGCGATCAGGTTTCTAGCTGATGAGCTATATAGCAGAGGAGTTAGGAAGCTATATATTGGCTATTCACACATGCTTAGCCAAGAAAATGATAATGAATATAACGTGATATGGTGATTTAAGAAGATAGTACTGTGGATAGCTGATATATTCATGGAGTGCGGCATAGACGTTGATATAGCTCCCGAAATATATACTAGCCAGATATGCTCAATATTCGGTGCAAAGCATAAGAACGGTAAGGATACATAGAGGGCAATACGTAATGTAGAAAGACTGAGAAGAAAATAAGTGCAGACATAAATGCAGCGCTAAACATAGCAAGAAAGCTGGGCTACAGAATAGAAATAGCAAATAGCTAGGAAGATTGAGAGCTGTTTGGTAACACATGATGGTGCTATGCCATTAATCCCTTGGCAAAGGGCTAACACCCAAGACCAGTCAATAGGAAACCCCGCTCTTTAGGGCTGGGAGGGTGTCATATACTATTATTAAGTGTTTAAGTTTCCCCTAGCGATTCTCATTTTGGTGCATATAGTGTATAATATGCAGGTTACTGGGGCCCCTGCTGGTGATACTTCTGTTTTCCTCATATTCTGGATAATAATAAATATACTCTGGTTCATGCTCCTGTTCACAGATCTCCCAGATAGGATTAGGATCTATAGGTGGGATAGAATCATAAGGTTCAGACTATCCCAGATTGAGAGTATGGCTCAAGAGACCAGAAAGGCTTCTGAGGAATTTCTCAAGGAGATAGGCGTCAAGGACCCCGGGGTTCTCATAGATGGTTTCATAAACAACAACTTCCTGATAGAGCCTGTATCGATAGAGCCTACAGACATCATAAAGAGGCTGGGCCACTTAATAAGGGTGAGGGATGAGAAGATAAAGAGCTATGCATCTTCGATCTTGCAGAATATAGATAGGATTAAGAGGGATAATATAGCAGTTATACTCGAGATAAACTGGGTCTTTAACCTAGTCTATAGAGTTGTTAGACACTTCTATCTACTCGGTAAGAAGACCCAGAACTGGATATTGCTAACACAGCTAGTAATCCTACTTCCAGGGCTTATAAAGGAGCTAGAGGCCTATAAAAAGGCTGTAGAGCCTTTCAAACTAGGCATACCAGTAGGAGATTCGGCGGGGCCTATGGTGGTTTCCCTTCTAGCCCCCAACGCCGAAAGAATATCCATAGCCGAGGAAACAGTCTACAGCGTAGCAGATATCGAAGATAGGAAGGTCTATCTAGTAAAGGCAGAGGGTCCCGGAGGCACTGTTGGAAGACCTGGGGAGGCTGTGACCAAGCTCGTAGATCAGCTTGGGTGCAATATCTCGAGGATAATAACTGTTGATGCCGCTCTAAAGCTCGAGGGGGAGAAGAGTGGCGATGTTGCGGAGGGGACTGGAGCTGCGATCGGGGATCCGGGTCCTGAGAAGATAGCTATCGAGAGAGCTGCTATCAAGTGTAACGTGCCTCTAGATGCTGTGATTGTGAAGATGAGCTCTGAAGAAGCTATTACCCACATGACTAAGGAGATCTATGAGGGGGTTGTTAAGGCAGCTGAAACGGTTAAAAAGATCATTAGGGAGAAGACGAGGGAAGGCGATGTTATTCTAGTCGCTGGTATAGGGAATACCGTTGGTGTTCTATAGCTACCTCGGTTTTGCTATCTACTTAGTGAACTCTGTATAGTGGCATTTTCCGCAGTACCATCTCTCGCCACCAGGCTTGTAATAGCCCATCATTGAACCGCATCTGGGGCACTGCTTATTCTTTGGCTTGATAGTTTTTCTCGAAGGGTCTATTATATATAGCGCTGATCTAGATCTCTTACCCTTCTCCTTGCTCACTGACTCCCACCCTTCTTCTCAGACCTCTGTAAGAGATGCTTCGGTTCAAACCTATTAAGCGTCTCTGGATCTCTATATGCGTGTATCCAGGCTCTAGAGGTATCCTTACCATACTCAGTCTCGATCCTCCTAACTACTATGAGGCCCTTATCAACGTTAAGGAGCTTTGACGCAGCCTCCAACACGTCAAGCCTCGAGGGAGTCCCCCTACCCCTATGCTCTATCCTCAACACAGCCTCCAGCCTATGGATAACTCTATTCTCTTTCTGCGAAACCAGCATATAGATCCCACTGTCAAGTTTCAGGACAGGGGTCTGCCGACCCTCGACAGTCAATCTAACCGCCTATGGATATTAATGTTAGTAGCTTATTAGCAATTAAGATATAAGCGCCGATATGAATACCACCTGGTGAGAGCATGGTTAATGTTGGTGAGAAAGCACCTGATTTCCAGCTCCTAGACACAGATCTAAAGAAGAGAAGCCTCTCAGAGTTCCTCGCAAAGGGAAGATACGTTATCTTAGCATTCTTCCCAGGAGCATTCACCTCAGTGTGTACCAAGGAGATGTGTACATTTAGAGATAAGATGGCGAGGCTAAATAGTCTCGATGCAGAGGTGATCGGGATTAGTGTTGACAGCCCATTCGCACAGAAGGCTTTTAAGGAAGCAAACATGCTCAACTTCACACTTCTAAGCGACTTCAATAGAGAGGTTATAGAGAAATACAATGTGGTCCTACCAGATCTTCTGGGTCTGGGACTCAAGAAACTAGCTAAGAGAGCTGTATTTATAATAGATCCTAAGGGAATTGTTATGTATAAATGGGTCTCAGAAGACCCCAGAGTGGAACCTGACTACGACGAGATTGAAAGAGTTCTAGAGAGACTTAAAACGAGTGGTAAGGCAACATAGATCCTCGTAATATATCATAACCCTAACTCTAGATTTTAAGACATATATTTCTATTTCTTTTATTTCCTTATGTATTTGGCCCGAGGATATGTTATAGAATAAGAACCCAGTTTCCATAAACTCTTAACCCTAGAGAAATAATGAGTATGACTTCTCCCCGCCCTAAAGGGGCGGGGTTTCTATGCTGGGGTCTCGGGTGTTAGTCCCCAGGTGAGGGATTAATGGCTTAACACCATCATGTGTTACCAAGTAGCTCTTAATCTTTCTTATCACTTTTATCCTGTGTCCCAGCCTTCTCGTTATGTTTAGCGCAGCATTTATATCTTCATTGATCTTATTCCCAGTTTTCCTACAGATATACAGCCCTCTATATATTCTTCCGTTTTTTTATGCCTTGCACAGCATATTGAGCATTCCTTGCTTGTGTAATCCTCAGGGACTATCTCAACATCAATACCATACTCCATGGATATATCCACTATCTAAAGAACTATCTTCCTATACTACTATATATTCGTATTATACTCATTGCCATTATCCTGTGAAAGCGTTATGGGGTAGCCTATGTATAGCTTCCTAACTCCTTTTCTATATAGCTCGTCCGCTAGAGACCTGATCAATGTCATATAGAGGTGTCTGAGCCTTTCATCCCTCTTATACATTGCTTCAAGGTACCTCTCATGATACTCTTTCCATGTTGAGAACCCAGCATTCCTAAGAAGATCTCTTATAGCTTAGTATGTAGCTATCTCCCTCATCAATCAATAGCACTCAGACTTGATAGACCCGCCTTTGGTAAGCAATGCTGATCCATCCGAGATTACTACAGCGAATAAGTTATTCAAACCCATGTCTATAAATGCCTCCTTATCCGCTATAGGGTCTCTCTGTCTGATAGATCTAGGATTAACGATCCTACCCTTCTTATCCCTGTAGTTAGGCTTGACATAGCCCCCTCCAGTTAGACTTAGGTGGCTCTCTTCCAACCTCTATTGGTATGAGGGCGAACCGCCTACCAGCCTTATATATGATCTCAAGCCTCTCCTGCTTACCCTCCCACCTAATCCTACCAACATATCTTATCCTCAGACCAAAATCCATCAATACCAACCCCTATTCTCATCTATAGGTTCGGTTCTAGGTAGTATCCTTACTTGATATACGGAGGTAGCCTACCCTGTTTCTTCAGATCCACTTGCTTGAAGAATGTGCTCTAAGCCTCATCATTCTTCTGTATAACGGCTTGAGTATTAACACCCAGAACATCATTATACTTGTAGTAGTTCTTCTTGTCTATCTCATAGTTCCTTTTTTGTTGGCTTACCCTTGAAGAATGCCCGCCTCTTCTCATAATTAAGCTCGTTGAAAAACCTAGCACATGTCAATCCAATACCCATCAAACCCTCATGCTCGCTCTCTGATGGCAGTAGCCTCAGCCTAACATCTCTCCAGTTTTCACTAAGCCTCTCCTCAATCTCTTCTCTTAGGGCTTGGAGAGGTCGGGGGCGCCTATCCGTGAGTAAGGATCGGGGAATCGTCCCCCTTGGGTCATCCTCTTAGCACGTTCACCCACGTAGGGCACCCCAATCCCCAACAAACTACAACTAGAGGTTTAAAAGCACAATGCTCCAGACTCATACCCCGCCTTGAAAGGCCAGGTTTGCTTAACCCTAATATCAAAGCCTTCATAATTAAATCTAAAGCACAGTATCTGTGTAAATCGTCTACATTATCTAGTAAGATCTATGTAGTATATATATGATCTCCAGATCCATCTGGCAAAGGGCGAGATCTTCACCACAAGATCTTCTGAGTCTCTGGCCCAAAGTATTTTATCATAGATCCCCTCGATAGAAGCGTATTCTGATAAGCATGCTAAGGAGCTGGTAATAAGATCTATGTTTTTATTATTTATCAGGATCCCGCCTAACGTGGATCTGCAACTATTCTCAGTATTCCAAGAGCATCCAGCATAGATTAGAGCTATGCTAAATTCTCTAGTTAAGCATATAGAAGCCTCCCTATATATATGATTGAATGCATATTCCGTAGGCGCCCATATAAGCCCCGAAGGTGTTAGTGGAAGGAGAGGGTAGAGACTCTTTATTTCTTTGAAGAGTTTCTCATAATCACTTGGATTTAGATATTTCAGCCTGTTGATCTTAACAACATCGGGAAAAGATATCATTGGTATCGATGCTGAGAGGAGCTCTATAACCTTCTCCATCCCCAGAGAAGTACATATCCTATGTACTGGCAGATTATTTCTCGAGGTTAGAAGCGCTGCAGCTCTATAACCTCTTTTCCTAGCCTCATTGAGAAGACTCTTTGTCATATATCCACCAACGCCTTTACCCCTATATTCCCTCCTGACCCTCGCACCCATAAGCCAAGCTAGCTCATTAACAGGATATAGGATCGAGATGCCATTGATCTTACCATCGATCTCAACACCATATAGAAGACCTAGTGAAAGAGCACTCTCCAGCACCCCTTGTCTCAGATAGTCCTCTGTATCTAACCATGAGTATATATAGTGGAGATCATCCGGCCTAACCCTTCTGAAGAGCATACTATATCGCCAATAAAACTCATAGCTACCTGGGATATTGAATATCCAAGCAGAGATGCTGAGGGTTGAAAAGCTATTTCTCATCATTCAACTTAGATCAGGCTCTTTCTTCAGATTCAACCGACCTCCTCTCTTACCCTCAGATCGTCATTGATCGTCATTCCTTTCAGGCGGATCATTGGTTCCCCTATCTGTTCGGGTTTGCATGTGTTATCTGGGGGACAGTGGGGGTGGTCAGAGCTCCCCCGTATATTCCCAGGATTTTCAATGCTCTCTTCCTAATGTTGAGCTTTCCAACAACGTCTCTATCTGCTTCGAAACCGCATCTAGAGCATTTAAGTCTTCTATATCCATTCTCCTCTAGCTTTGTATCGCATTTTGGGCATTCTAAGGATGTCCCCCTAGGATCTACTATTGCTAGTGGTGATCCGTGCTTCATAGCCTGCCAGTCTATCCACTCCCCAAGCCTTGAATATCCCATTATTATGAGCTTTGTCCTGTGATCCTTGCTCTTGATCCTCCTCAGGGAGTTTATTAGCCCCGTGAGATCCTCTCTAGCGACTGCATATCAAAGCTCCTTAGTAAGCGTCACTATCTCAAGAGACTTCTTCCTAGCCCAGCCCTCCTATATATTCCTAGCCTTTCTATGAAAGATCTAATCCTATCAAGGATCCCTTTTCTCCTCCTCTAGGTAGGATACCTTGCGAGGAATATCTCTTCTGAAGGCTTTCGGCAAGGAGTTTCCATCTATGGGCTCTATTAACAGCTGCGTCTTTCTCTTCGTTCATCACGTGATCTCCGTAGACAATCTTTCTCTCATTAACATCAATAGCTATGATATCCTTAGGCTGATATAGCTTTGGCTTGGGCCTAGGGATCTTCTTAGATATTTATAGGGTCATTTTCCCCTCTATAGACAAGTCTTGCCTCCCTATTCTCGTACTCACCATATCTCCTGTCCCAGCCAACTATCCTCAGCCTAACCCCGCCTATGATCTCACATATCCATTTTTGACCCTATATCCTATCCTTTGGTATAAGAGCACACTCAGCTTCCTAACACTCGGCCTTCTCCCCTTCTAGGATTATTCCTCCAAGCCTTAGCATTAGCGAGGACATCTCTACAGCAGACCAGAGCAACCCTATACGGAAACCTAAACTACTCTCTGAGCTCTCTGTATAGAGCGTTATGAACCTCCCCCAACGCTCCTCAGATTTAGGCTCAGGATCCTGTTTATAGCGTAGTTAAGGGCTATATTATATCTCCTGAAAAGCTCCATAGCCTCTGGCTTGGGACTAACCTCCACACCTATCGAGAGAGTTAGAACCTCCTCATCGCCAGAGATCATAGAGCTCCTTCAAAACGAATAAGCATTTATAATCATAATAAACCTTCCTACTTATCCCCGCCCTAAAGGGCGAGGCTTCCAGTTGTAAATCTCTTCTTAGCGAAAAGTTTTGCAGGGTTGACCCTGTGAAAGACTCTTCCAGCACTGTGAAGCAGTATATTTGTTTTATCGAATACAATGCTATATTCATCAACAAAGCCTTCTAAGATCCTGGTTAAGAGGATCTCAAATATATATAGCATGACCTCACCCACATGATATTTTGAATACACCCTACCCTCTAGAATCGCTATAGATCCTTGGAGACCTGGGGGCTTGATCTTAACGCTCGGGATAAGTTCCACAGAGAACCTCTTGATCTTATCTACTGTACGGCCAGAAACAGACCCTAGATCATAAACAAGCTGTAGCTGCGCATCGCTAGGCACGTTGATCGTGGCTTCTCCATGATACTCAAGACACTCATAAGTATAGGTAGTTCTATCCACCGCAACAGCCACCGTAGGGGGCTCTTCACTAACAGGCATATTCCAGCTAGCCGGCATGAGATTGACTCTTCCATCCATACATAGAACCCCTAGAACCACTGTGGGTCTAGGGTGAAGAGGCCTATAGAACTTGCCACTATATTCAACGTACATAACACATACCATATGTGATCTCTATGCACACTACTTAAAAATCTAGAGATATGTGGCTACCCAACTAATAATGATAATGTTATGATATTAAATAGAGGTGGAACCTTTTTAGGCTGACGGCTCCTCGCTTTTAAGGGCGAGGTTTGCCCTCTATTCATTATTATATACCTTTTTCATAACATTCCTAACTCTCTGCACAACTACTCTTACCGAAGCTATACGCTCGCCACAACTAACCTCAAGATCTATTGTAATATTTATAGCAGCCATTAGAAAAGCTCGAGAGAGCCTTATTTAATAATCAAGGAAACGGAATATGGACTGGTATAAAGAACTATCTTTAGGACTAAGCAGAAAAGATAACCCTATCATCGTGCTCCAGATGCCGAGATCACTCCCTCTAGCCACCTTCAGGCTGATTTATCGCGGGTTCACACCTATAGTTTACATTATTGGAGAGATTGCTAAAAGTCTTGAGGATCAATCAAAATATTATAATTAAGAAAAGCCCTCTATCCAAGGATAGCGAGGCTTTTAGCTGTAATAGCCAGAGGATATGCTATAAAGGTTCTAGAGAATTGTGGAAAACGTCCTTGAGCTTCCCAGGAACTGGTTATCTTAATGTGAAAAGGATCTTTGCACATTATGAGGTGCGTGCCAAGATATGTTCTATCAACGCCTCATCAATAAGAGAGGATAATATACCAAAAAGCTAATCCTGGGTACCATGGAATGCATAGGATTTAGCATATGTGAGAGAATATGCCCGGAAAATGCTTTAAAAGTTGGTGGTTCTATGAAAGAGGGTTAAGGGAGAAGGTGCTAACTGAATCATTAATAGCTAGGTATATGAGACGCAGAGCACAGCAGGACCTGAAGCTATGATGAGATCTATAGAGAAGAAATTGAATGTGGCAGGTGATATATATCGAAGATATACAAGACTATGTGTGCAGCATAAATCTCCTCTAACACTAGAAGAGCTACATAGTAATGTAGGCAGGAGAAACACCTTAGCCGGATAGGGAATAGGTATTCTAACAAGAGAAATAGGCATTGAATCTTGACAACAGAGCAAGCCTCGTCCCTTTAGGGCGGGTGAGGTTTTATAGGATTTTCATCGTGTTATTTAGTGGGGGTCGGGTCTCGGTGGGCAGATATGCTGATAGAATGTCCGGCGGGGGGAATCCCCGAGGCGTGCCCGCCAAAGACCCCGGCCCCCTGGAAGCCTTCAAAAAAGAGATAGATATGAGGAAGAGGAGTAGGTGGAGAACCTAAAGAGTAGCTCTATTCCCCAATAGATATGAGGAAGAAGTGCTATTCGATATAGGCTTGGCATGTGCTAGACTGTGGAACGAGCTTAACTATGAGAAGAGGCATGCATTCTTCAATGGAGAGCTATCGCCTGGGAAGGGGGATGAGATTAACAAGAGATATTATCATAGGTATAGGGAGATGCTGAGTGTTAATGCTGGCCATGTTATTAATAAGAATGATGAGGCTTGGAACTTATTATTTAAGCTACTGGATCTGAGGAAGCGAGGAAAGCTACCTCCTTTCATTAAAAAGCTATCACCACCAGGCTATTGGAAGGATAGTGATACAGGTGAGAAGAGGATATATATTGATTAGGAATTATAGATATCATCTTGAGCTGTTAATGAGTGTGAGGGCTATCTAGTCCTCGAGGACTTCGATCTAAGAGTAGATATGTTGGTAGGATTAGGTGGGATGGTAAGCAGAAGAGGCTTGAGATCATATATGAGGCTGGTAGGTGGCAAGCATACGTACCAATAGAGGTTGTTGAGAAGCCAGCTAGATCAAATAAGGAAGGCTATATAAAACCCATATACGATGATGAGGAGAAGAAAAAGAAAAAGAGGAGGATCATAAATCCGAGGAGTATTAGGCAGAGGGATCCTATTGGTGATAAGGAGGCTTTCATGGATATGGGTCTTAGCAATCTATTCGCTGTGGTGATCTCTGATGGATCGGCGATTCTTATCAAAGGAGGAACAATCAAGTTTGAGTATTATTGGTGAAAGAAGGAGATAGCAGCCTATCAATCTATTAGGGATTTGCTGAGGAGGCTTGGCATATCAACATGGATCTACTAACACGAGAAATATCTAGATGCTATGTATAAGAGGAGTGGGAGGCTCAGGCATCTATATATAACAGCGATCAGATTTCTAGCTGATGAGCTCTATGATAGAGGAGTTAGGAAGCTATATATAGGCTATTCATATATGCTTTCACAGGATAATGGCAATGAGTATAATGCTAT
>JAVVGE010000087.1:0-10150 GCA_032249255.1 Desulfurococcales archaeon
TAAGCGTTCACAGAGAAAGCGTCGGGATACTCGCCTGCCCTGCTCCTAAACTTATCGACGAAGTCCAGGAGCTTAGGACTCGCTGTGGGCGAGTACATCGTTGTTAGGTGCTTAACCTTAGCTAGCTGGGCCCCAGCCTGCTCAAGGATCTTTGAGTTCAGCGCGGTGCCATCGCTTCCAAACCATGTCACGCTCATAAGCTCTGGGTATCCGCTTGCCTGTGCTGTTATAGCTCCCCCCTCCTCGAAGCTTAATAGCAGAACCCCTACTTTCGATGCCCCATATTTGCCTATCGCATCTCTGATTGTAGATGCCGCAGCGCCTAAATAGGGTGTGAAATCGCTCTTCTTAGGATCATAGCCGGCATTTGCAAGTACTGTGCCCCCTATCTCCTTGAACCTAGCTTCTGTAGCGTCTGCAAGCCCCTTACCCCACGCATCATTTCTATATAATATATACACATATCGTATTCCGTAGTCGTACATGAGCCTTGCAATAGCTCTTCCCTGATACCTATCGTTTGGAATATCCCTGAATATGTAGTCGGGTACTGCGAGGTCAGGCGCTGTTGAGGACGGGCTGCACATAACGATCTTATTCCCGTCTGCATAGCTCTTCACATTCCTAACCTCAGCACTCGCCATAGGGCCTACAACAGCTCTGACACCTCTAGCATATAGTGACTGGAGCTTGTTAAGGGCTGTTGTAGGATCTGTAGCGCTATCCTCCACAAGAAGCCTAAACGTTATTGGGAGTCCGAGGGCCTTCACATAGCTATTCAGATCATATATAGCAATCTCAACAGCAACCCTGCTTCGAGTACTCAGAACAGATAGCTCTCCAGTTATTGGTAGCAGGGCTCCCAGTAGGATCTCCCCCCTAATCCCTAGTGGGGCTGGACTTGCGGTTATTGTGAGCGTTTTTGCAGCCACCTCCCTCACAGTTACTGTGGACGTGGCTCCCGGCATTGTTATGGTTAGAGCTTTAGGTGATGGAGCTGTGGATGCTCCCATAGCATATCCTATGGCGATCCCAATGACAACCATAGTAACGTATATAATCAGTCGCGCTATAGCTAGCACCTTCATTAGAGCCCAAGATATACTATACCAGCTAATTAATAAATTAATCCTATGAACTTTTATAGACAATACAAATAAGCTCACAGCCCTAACCGGTTCACCACCCTTTAACTCCATAGCCGTTCTTGGCTAGCTAGGTTGTTAACTAATTTGGCTGTGATGAAATAGTATTTGAGGCTCCTATATGATACAGGCCAGGGGTAGGTATGCAGTTATCGGCTTTCCATGGGACTTCGGCGCATCTCTGGGAAGGCCCGGCTCTAGATATGCTCCAAAGGCCATAAGGGAGGCCCTGGGCTGGTTTCTGAGGCGCATAGTGGATGGGAAGATATTTGCTGTTGAGGAGGGTGAGGTTATAGATCTCTCAGAGGTACATATAGAGGATATGGGAGACCTCGAGATCTACGCCCACGATGTGTTGAGAACCTTTGACAACGCCTATAATGTTATAAAGGGATATCTGCTTAAAGGATACACACCCATGGTGTTGGGTGGGGATCACTCAATAACATACCCCAGCGTAAAAGCCCTTCACGATAGTGTTGAGGATTATATAGGGATCATTCAGTTCGACGCACACCTAGACCTTGTAGATGAGAATCCGTATCAAGGCAGGTATTCACATAGCAGCGGGATC
This sequence comes from Desulfurococcales archaeon, assembly GCA_032249255.1. GTDB lineage: Archaea > Thermoproteota > Thermoprotei_A > Sulfolobales > AG1 > AG1. The sequence goes on from JAVVGE010000087.1 coordinate 1,720, forward strand.
AGGAGGGCTTTAGAGCTAGAGAGGGTGAAGAGGTTAGTCCAGATAGGGGTCAGAGGCTATAACTATCCCTTTCACTATAGCGATGTCAGGAGATATGATATCATGCAGATAACACCAAGCGTTATACATGTGCGAGGGCTTAGGGAGATCGTGAACAGCGTTCTCAGGAACCTCGATGGCATAGGCAGTATCTACATAACTATCGATATAGACGTGTTAGATCCTTCATTCGCACCTGGAAGCGGGGCCAACGAGCCCGGAGGACTAGCGCCATGGGAACTGCTAGCATTTATAAGGGAATTCGCACCATGTTCAAAGGGAATCGATATCGTCGAGGTTAACCCCCCCTACGACATAAGCAATATAACATCTACAATTGCTGCAAGGATAGCCTTTGACTATATAATATATAGAAGCATCTCTAAATGCGGGATGAGCGTTAAAGATCAAAACCCAGAGGCAACAGCTCATAGGTAGAGGGGATTAGATATACTGCCTAGCCTTCCGGAAAGCACTCTATCGCAGCATCAATGCCTATAGTGGATCTCCTCAGATGTTTTCCGCCTGCTGCTATGTGTCTCCACTCCTATCAACTTAGTGCCTATAAGATCTATCAGCCCTCCTATACCGCTTCGCAGATATATGAGAACAACGATAGCCGCGATGGACAATATTATAATTCTATATTGGGCTGCAAAGAGCGAGAGCCAGAAATCTATGAACGTCCACAATATAGCTGCAACTAGTGGACCATAAAATGTCCCTATACTCCCCTAAAAGAGGAAAGATGATCGGATGCTGGGCGATCCGCGCAGTGGGAGAAATACTCGTAAAGGCATTGAAAGACACCGAAAAACACGGAACATTGGGAGGGAAGGAGCTGTTTTGCAATAAACATCATCAAAAGATCTTGCGATCCCCGAGTGGATTGGGAAGATCCCTAGAATGATCGCACACAAAAGGGCCCCACCCTGCGACCCCAGAAGGCCCCTTTTGTGTGGATGTAGCTGTTGAAGATAGATCTTGTTTCCACTTCTTTGCTACCGAAAATTTATGGGGAGAAGGATTTTGACCCCCGAGGATTCTCTAGGAATTACCAGCTGCGCTCCAGGAGTAGGAATATTCCGCATCGGCGGCTTTCTGCTTGTTCACTATAATATCTCACCATGCCTCCTAATATCTTCACCATGAATCTTGATCTTGGTAATTAGTTTTGCTGGATTCTTTAAAATCCACGCCCTTGGGTTATTAGGTATGCTTTCAACTACTACAAGCAAGTACTTATCCTTCAGCTCCTGTGCAAGAGCTGTTTCATTCTCTGTTAACTCAACTTCTAATTTATCAATACTTTTACTCCGCCCCTTAACCTCTACACACATTACCTCCCCACCTATGTCAACATTAAAGTCGCACTCACCACCCTTACTACTCACAATCCTATATCCTTTCTCACTAAGCTTCCTTTCAACAAACCACTCAGCAAATCTCTCAACAACCTCACTACCAACACTATTCCTGACACCTAGAACCTCTACCAAGAATTTACTCCAATAGGTCGTATCCTCAGACTTCTCAAGATATTTCGAGCTTACGAAAAGCATAGGAAAACCCATAGCTTTCCACTTAAACCACTGTTCACTAGCGCCATAGTCATCGTGCAACAGTAACTGATCCGAGCATGCAAAGCTATCTTCATCTGTAATAAGCTTTACCCTAATTTTGTTCCATTGAGCTGAAAGTGAATGTCTCCACAATCTATGTAGAAATCTAACAAGCTTTATATTGCTATCAGTAGAAGCCTTCTCTAAAATCTCTCTAATCTTATTGATAAGGTTCCAAACATATTCATGCAGATGACATTGACTAGAGTAATAATAACATTTATATAACACATAGCCTCTCACAACCTCCTCAAAGAATCTTCCCCAACCTTTAACATCACCATCATACTTTGTGTAAGCATCAATATCAAGTAGCTTAATATTTAAAAGACTTGCAACATCCTCAAAACCTGCAAAGAGCTCTGGACTCCAAACATTATTTGACTCTTCGACATCTTTATCCATTGTTAATACCCATATCGGTTTTGAAACAATAAGACCTGCCTGCTTGCATAGAAGTGTGGCAACAAGCAACCTATCCTTATCTGGTGGCGGGTTTTCTACACTTATCTGTTTTAAGATGATATTCTCCGCAATCTCCCTCAAACTAATCTCTTTCACACCAAGCCACTTTAGGATGTCTTCACCAACAAGTTTAATCATCTCTTCATGAACAAAGTCTAAGGATCTAAGATATGACTTTACCTCAGGAAAATCCTTGCTAATCTCAATAATGTGTTGCGGTATCCTAGGAATATATACATTACTAGCAAGCCTTAGTTCTCCAGAGGATGTCACGATGAAGCGCCTATCAGGTGGTATCCAAATACTTTTTCTATAAGCTAATTCATAGACTTTACTCAGAAATGTTATGGCCTTCTCCAGACCCCTGCTCATCATAACCCTGGCTAGGTTCTCATTAAGGAGGTCTACTAGGGTTAACCTAGGTACATTCTTCACATCTACTTCACGCAATTTGAACTCTGGATCCAGAATGTGCTTCTCAGCACCATAGACATACCTGAGGTCTTCCTCATCGAGAAGTCCGTACCTAATGAGCTCGCCAATTTCTTCAGAAGCTTTCACCACTTGACCCAACTTAACCTCGTCCCCTTTATAGCAAAGAACTATAGGATCCTTAAGAGTATCATTTATCGTCTTAACTATATATGGCTCTATAAGCTTGTACCAGACTTCATCGTATATAGGTGTATAGTCAAAGACTACTAGGTATGATTTCTTAAACTTCTTCCCGACATAATCAATAGCTGCCTTCAAAAGCTTAGCTAGGCATTGCATCATCCAGTGATTCCACTTAGCCTCAACATTTATGTACCTCCTACCTGGATGAACAATGAAGTCTGCTTGAATAAGGAACTTAAGGCCTGTTCTAACCTCTGTTAGTGGTAAGAATGAGTATATCCCCCAGAACTTGGCCTCTTCAATGGGCTTCAAATCGTTTGTAGCGGGATCTAACTTGAAGGCAATTGCTACCTCTCTCTTTACAACATCGCCTCTCTTAGCCTTTATAGTTACAGGATCCTTACCAACATCTTCGGGAACCTCAAACTCCTTCTTAAATACTAGGAAGTCACTCCACTTAGTATCCCCATTCTCAACAACATAAACCCTTACGACCTTTACCTTTACACAATTAAACACCTCCTCTCTGTCTACGATCCATTCTATTCTCTTATACTTATTTCTAACATAATCATTTATTATGACCTTATTTACATAGTCTAGAAACAGAAATATTAAGGGTCTTAATTCATCAAGTGTTCTAGCAATTTCACTATATAGAGACATGTCCTTGAGGTATACAGTGAAGAGTGTTTCGTCACGCGGTAAGACCTCTGTTGGTTCAATTAGCACTGGTGTTACTTGCCATAGAACCTCTTCCGACTTCAAATCATAATTCTTCAAAATCTCTCGCGCCTCAGGTCTTTTCCAGAACTCCTCATTGAACTCAAAACATGTTCTAGCTGAACATATCTCTATATGGTTAGAGACTTTGTATACTGACTTCCACCCAATCCCTATGAACCCCTTATATCCAAGTGCAGGCTTTTTCCTACTTGCAATAGCACATAAGCTTTCGAGATCCCTCTCATCAAATGGCTTACCATTATTGATTACAACAATTCTATCTTTGTAGAGCTCGACCTTGAAGTATCCTCTCCTACCAGCCTCCATCAAGGCGTCTTCAGCATTCTGAAGAAACTCCAAAACAAATTGACCAGACTCGATATACATAAGCTCAATGAGATAATCAAGGATAGTCCTAATCGTAGGTGCAGCAAGAGGATCCTTTGCTAAATTGAGCCAATGCCTTTGGATCTCCGAAACTTTACTTCTTAAATTGACCATAAACACAGTACCTTTAAGAGTTATAATACTGAGAATTTAAAGATTATGGTTTGTATGTATGTCAAGAGCCTAGTATTATCACAACAATATTATATTTTTCTCTATAGCCTTCTAGCCTATATAATAAACAGGACTAGGCTTAATACCTAGAGAGCTTCTCTAGCATTCCTCCTCCCTTTTCTGCAGGGCATGAAAACTATAACAAATCCTCCTCCCTTCAAGTCCTTAAAGAGTTTGTGGGCGACATGAATCTGGTAGCTATTTAACTTAACATTGAGCTTAACGAGGTTGAGGTTAAGGCTCTTCTAGCATATCTTAACTCCACATTTAACTGGCTGTGGCTTGAGCAGAATGCTAGGTATATCGCTAAAGGACCTTTAGGGCTTGAAGTTAACATTATTGAGAGGATGCCAATAATAAACATTAAATCCATAAATAGAGGATATGTTGAGGAGTTAGCGAGATTGTTTGAAGAACTTGAATCTAGAGCTAGACAACTTGTTGGCACAAGCATAAACTCTATTCAATCAGAAGAGGAGGGGGAGGCTGAAGAAGGGGTTAAGCTTGGGATGTTTAAGAAGCTTAGACAAGCATTTAGAGAAATAGATAGTAAGGTGGCTGAGATATTAGAGATGCCTGTTAATGTGGATGAGCTTTGAAGTTCAGCGTGGGAGATGATGGAGAGGAGAGTTAAGGGTGCTGGGAGGGAGGTGAGACCCGGGGTCGAGGTTGAAATAAAGGAGAATAGAGAGAATAAAGATTCATCCTCACACATACCTCTCACCAAATGGTTTAAACCTGGAGGTGGATAGTACGAGTTCAAACTAGCAACGCAACGTACCTCAGGCTGTGCTAACAGTTCCCCCAAACATAGATCCCAAGACATGATCTGAAGTCAGGTTAAAGGAGATAGAAGTTCAAAAAGAGACAGTTAAAAAATACTTAAAGCTCTCGGCAGGGATTTTGTAAACACCCTAAAGGATTATTACTTAAGGAAAATTTCTAGAACAACCATACCAGCGTATGCTATAGTAGGGTTTGTAGTGCTATCATCAACAGTACTAACATGGTATGGTAAGCTTGGAGGAGAAACATACGCTTTCCTTATGGGGACTATAATAGGTTACATAATATCCCTTCTTTCAAGATAAGCTAGAAACATCTAGAAGACTGCTTGTTTTCCAACATTCTTTAATAATTATTTTAAGGAATACCTCCAGGGCGCTCCCTGATAGGTCTGGGCGTGCAGGGGAAAGGGTTGGGGGACAGCTAAGAGCTCCATCTAGGGCTCCTCAGTGCATCCTTAAAGTGATGAGAGGAGGCAGAGTCAGCAAGCTAAGCATAAGAGGCATTGTAACTAAGAAGGGTTGATGATCCTATTTGTGAACAAAGTCGTTTCAGGAGCCAGAGCATAAGGATCGCTATAGATATAACTGCTATGATCAATATATGTTATCCGGCTTGCTCCAGCTAAGGTCATAGTTCTTGTTGATGCAACTATGTTGTACTCTAAGCACCTTTTGATGCAGAATTCAGCTTCCGAAGATTAAAGGAGCTCTCCGAAAAACATTCAGATGGTTGGGGTGTTGCATGGTTTGATGATAGTAAATGGAATTTATATAAGGAGCCTGGACCCTCTACATATCTCAAAACCGCTAGGGCTCTTGCTAAGAGTGTTCATGGGTATATCATAGTGTCCCATGTTAGACGTGCCACACACAGAGGGCTTAAGCTAGAGAATACACATCCAATACACATCCATGGCTATATAAGGGCTACGTCTTTGCCTATAACGGCACCATCGACAGGGTGAGGCACTCTTCCACCTGATAGCCTGGGGGCTGAGAACTCAGGCGACTTCGTAGAAGGTATTAGGAGAGCTATAGCTAAGATTAATAGCAACGGGATAGACTGTAGCTCCCTAAACTTTATTGCTAACAATAGAAGGAGGCTATACGCTCTAAGATGCTCTAGGATGTATCAGACTACTACGCACTCCGCTACCTCAAAAGACCTGGCAGAAGTCTGGAGAGCTTATCAAGAGAGACAGCTAATAATTATGCCTAGTCTAATTAGGAGAAACATAGACATGGACTAGAGTACTTGAAAGTTTCATGGTAGTATGTTATAAGTTAGAGTTTAGGGTTATTCTAATTGCCTACACATAGTTGTGGTCGCATAGCATACAAGTTTGAACTTTAAGTTTATTAACGTCTTCTACCTCTTTACAATAGAAGTAACCGTAATGGGAAGTTGGATTTTAAGGTGGAATTTTGATAGACCGAACTACGCACCAGGGGAAGTAGCATTGGTTAGCTTCTGGTTTGAGAACTTAGGGGACACACCACTCTACATATCTGATATTTTATTGGAATTTGATTTTGGCGTGTACTCGCTTGGGAGTACTGTGAGCGGCATTATACAACCTAGGCGTAACGTGTATGTGGGTTCTGCCAGAATTCAAATACCTTCAAATGTTGTAGGGAGGAGATTGTTTACAATAAGGTACTATATCTATGAGTATATTAATGGTACTTGGATAGACCTCAATTACTATAAGCATGGATGGTATTTCATAAACATCTATCCAAGACCTCTTTATCGGGTCTTTATATCTCGAGGTATACGTGGCGAGGATAGAATTATCGGGGATTATATAGTAGAGAAGGTCAAAGAATGGGGATTTGAAACTGTTACTGTAGGAGTGGAGATTATAGTGCCTGAAGAGCAAGTTCCCATGAGGGTTAGAGATGAGATTATGAGGGCTGACGCGCTAATAGCTATTGCTACACCAAGATTTCTAGATGCCCTAACAGGGTTATGGAAGACTCTAGAGTGGCTTCATGGAGAGACTGGTATAGCATATGGTGTTGGAAAACCCCTTCTAATATTAAAGGATAAGAGAGTGCACTTGGGATGTCTACCCGGGTACCTAGCAAGCCTAAGGCAAGTACTGGTGATAGAATTCGATCCATTTAACCTAGAGGAACTTGGAACAAAACTCTCAGCAATAATGCCACAGTTTAGGGAATGGATTGAAAATAGGAGGAGCCAGGAGTTCTTTGAAGCTCTAGCAAAACTCGCGGTTACAGGCTTAGCTCTGCTAGGCGGGCTGGTCGTGCTAAGCGGTATCGTAGGATCAATCTCTGAATCATCTAAAAGGTAATTACCCATAAAGACTTTCAAGCGAACATAGCAAGGCTAAAAATGCGTATAAGGTGTTGGGTTTGAAGAGACAGACCTTAAGCAATATTACAAAACAAAAGTTAATTATCTAAATTCGTTCTAAAGAGCGACTTTATGATAATTATATTAGCACGGATGCTCTCGGCTATAGTGAGCCTTACGATTACCCTACCCATGTATTTAAGTTTCCGGTTTTGCTTATGTAAGCGCCGTTCTTATTAATCTTAACATTTGAACTATATTTTCGAGCCTGACGGAGCAGTAGGCAAGGGCCAACTCAATCCATAATCTCGGATTATTCATATTTAGTTCGAGACCCAGTGCTGCTGCATCTAAGCATGACATCACATCCTGTATGAGGGTTGAAAGTGGAAGAAAAGGTTTGTTCTTCATTGCCATATAGAATTGCAAGCTCGTACCCGCTCTGCCTAGGTAATCCCTTAAGTTAACTAGAGTATCTTTAACAACATCCAGCCCATAATTAGCTCCACCAAGATAGTCCTTTAACGCTTCATAACGCTTTTCAATCGCAGAAATAGCACCTATAATATGAGCTTTAAGATCACTTTCAAATTGAGGTAGACTCATGACATATCCCAAGAGGTATTTTTCTATAGACAATATATAAATTCTTATTGCAAATATGATCTATTCTGAGGGAACGTGTTTTCTCTTTCAAGCCTTCTAGGTATATTATACTCCTTAGGCTTCGCCCCCTATATAACTTTGAACCCAAGCCTATTCCTACTCAGGGAGAGCGTATATAAGTTCGAGTTCGTAGCAGTGCTCTGAGGGGCCTATGAACCTATAGACTGGGATTGCCACGTATCTCTGCACTGAATCTCCCCACGGGCTCTTCACATCACACCCCCTACACTCCTCCCTAGCCCTCGCTATGAACTTCCTCATCCACGTGTGGTGGACAGCTACCATCACGTCGAAGACTGCTGCTAGAATATTTATCATAATTACTGAATCTAGCTCTGAATCCCAGTATGATGTCAGGACGTTCAGGTTTAGCGACCCACTCTCTAGCCTTTTGCCTCTGGTGCGCATTGTCGAATGCACTATTCCTGAGAGCATCTTATACACGTTGCCCAGAAGATTGTAGAGGTTCCTGCATTTCCTGGCAACTCCCTCTGGGATCTGCTTCACATATTCTAGCTTCTCTTCAGACACAAGCATCCTCAGATATTCTGAGAGCTTGAATCCCCTGTTATTCAAGATCTCGTCGTGTAGCTTGATCTTCTCATATATGTTCTTATTCTTGAATT
>JAVVGE010000088.1:0-10040 GCA_032249255.1 Desulfurococcales archaeon
GTGCCATATGTTCTTAGGAGTGTTACTGCTTTTGATATTATTTTTATGGTGTCTATGTTGTTTCTTCCCATTACCTCCTGTGCTCTTTCTAGTATTGTTTTTAACCTCTTTTTTAGACCTCTTCAACAGCCCTACAGCTTTAATAAGTATATCCTTGAGTTCCAAGAGTAACTTGTACTCCCACATAATCTCATACTCCAGAAGAGAAGTGAAATAAGGTATCTATTCACGCTCTAATCTCTACTTTAATCTCTACAGAGACTTTGTTGAATTTTCTGAAGAAGATTATATCTTGTTGCGTTATATATAGATTGTTATATAGGCATGACATCTCCCCGCCCTGAAAGGCAAGGCCTGCCCCTGTTGTCAGCTGGGTGCTTGTTATAAGGCACCAACACAATGATATAATGATGATCTTTGGGTAGATATAGACTCGATCCTGAATGGTGCGAGAAAGCAGATGTATTCCTCGAAGACGCTGCCAGACATCTTAGTGAGGGCCACTACTGGCTAGTCTGTTTTGAGGCGCACCAGGCAGCAGAGATATACCTCAAATCCCTAATACTTTCCCTAACAAGCTCATTCCCATATACCCATGATCTAAGTGAGCTCCTAGAGATCCTAGCGAGAATAGGGATCTCTACTGATGAGCCTCTGATGACCGCTGCAGATCTACTGACAACATGAACAAGCCTCGTTCTTTAGGGCGGGGTAAAGCTTTTAAATCTATGAGTACTTTAAAGTATTGTGGAGTATGTGAAGAGGACTAACGTGGTTGAGCTAGTAGTGGGTAAGGAGGAGCATGAGAAGCTGAAGGAACTAGGCGTTACTACAGCTAAATGTTGGAATGAAGTGAATTGGCTAAGGATGCAGCAGTTTAAGAAAGGGGAGTGGGTTGATTTTGCCAAGACAGAGAAGGAGGTATATGAGAAATACAAGCATGTGTTAAAGACTAGTGCACAACAGGTTGCCAGGAAGAACGCTGGGGCTTGGAATGCGTTCTTCACTCAAATTAGGGAGAAGAGGGAGGGGAAGCTTCCCAAGTGGTTCAAGCCAAGACCTCCAGGCTATTGGAAGGATAAAAATGGAAAATACAAGCTAATGATAATCATCAGAAACGACCGCTATGAAGTTAATGAAAGTGAAAGAACAATATACCTAAAGGACTTTAAACTCTCTCTTAAGTTTAAAGGGGAGCTAAAATGGCGTGGAAAACAAGGTAGGTTGGAGATAATCTATGATGATGCTAGGAGGGGTTGGTATGCCCACATTCCAGTTGAGGTTGAAAATGAGGCGAAAGTTGAGGGTAGATTGAGGGCTTCTGTAGATCTAGGGATCGTCAATCTAGCTACAGTCTATGTTGAGAATGGAGATTGGTATATATTCAAGGGCGGCGGTGTTCTATCCCAGTATGAGTACTATAGCAAGAGGATAGCTGTTATCCAGAAAACACTAGCCAGGCATAAACAGAGCGGGAGTAGGAAATTGAAATTGTTATACGATAAGAGGAGGAGGTTTCTGAGGCATGCTCTAAACAGCATGGTTAGGAGGATAATGAGTGATCTGAAGGAAAAGGGGGTGGGTGAAGTGGTTATAGGTTATCCTAAAGAGATATCTAGGAATCATGGCAATAAGCTCACCACAAACTTCTGGAACTATGGCTATGTTATTAAGCGTTTCGAGGATATTGGGGAGGAGCTAGGGATTAAAGTAGTTAAGGTTGGTGAGGGATATAGCTCTAAGAAATGCTCCCTGTGCGGGGATGCCCACAAAAATGGGCGTATCAAGCGTGGATTGTTTAAGTGTCCCCGCACAGGGAAGGCGATCAATGCGGATCTGAACGGTGCAATAAACATCCTACATATCCCCGAGTCCCTTGGATCCACGGATGGGGGGCTCTCCGTGGTGAGGGATAGGGGTAATGGGCTGGAGACCCAGCCCGTGGTCTATCGCTGGACGAGCGGAGCGGGGTGGGTTAGAAAACCCACCAGCAATGAAGCAATGAGAATGAAGGCGATAAACCACAAACAATGAACCGCCCAAAGGGAACCCCCACCCCAGGGCGGGGAGAGGTCAGATTATCAAGATATCCAGGCAGGAGAGCAATTAGATATAATCGAGAGAGAGCTAACAGATGTCTCGAGTCTAGTAGGAAGATCGTGGAGTGGGTTAAGAGGCTTGAAGATCCATGAACGGCTACAGAGATAAATATTATAGAGAACTCCGAAAATATGTGGAGGAGTGGGAGCAGAACTTCAGAATATTTATAGAGGAAGTCTGCAAAAGCGGCGTTATAAAATCAATGTTATTAGTGGGTTCTAGGGCGAGAGGCGATCATAGATATTCAAGTGATTTCGATGTAGTAGCGGTCATAAAGAATAGTGATGATCCCCTTGAAATCGCAGCTGTGCTGAGATCACTGGTTAGGGGTCGGTTTCCCCTAGATCTTATAGCTATCCATGAGTCAGAAGTAGAAGATCCACTATATAAGGAGATGCTAAAAACTTCTATAGATCTATGTTCGGAGGGGAGAGACGATACATAGTTGCAGCTATGATAGCTTTTGATTACTATATGACCCCTCCCCTCTCCAGGGGTTTCTATGCTGGGGTCTGGGGTGTTAGCCCTCTGGTAGGGGTTATTAGTTCTGCATCTATGATCACTAAGCTAGGAGTATGCTTCTACGCTGACGTGTTCACTCATCAAAGCCAATTATTATAAATAAATATGCTCTATTCTATGACTGGCCCTATAGAATAGAGCATATTTATTTATTTATAATAATTGGCAGAATCTCTTTTCCTTTGTAATCCACTAATCCTTTATCTGTTATAGCGAATCCGCTTTTCCTTACCGGTAGGGTAAGAGTTAGGAGTCTTTTAAGTGGGGCTCTAAATCCGAGTTCTGTTAGCTTCTCCTTGAATCTCTCCAGCTCTTCAGCTATATCCGGATCTGAAGTCATTAAACCGTAGAATGGCAGGGGTACTTGTGACATGATATTCCCATTATCAGCTAAACATAAGCCTCCACCTGTTTTCGTAATTTCTTCCAGACATGCTAAAGAGCTTTTTACATCGACGCTAATAATTAGTATGTTATGTGAGTCATGTGAAATACTGGATACGAATGCCCCTGTCTTAATACCTGTCTTTGTAATTAAACCTTTGGAGATATTGCCTGTCTTCCCATGCCTCTCAATGATATTTATCCATGCAATATCTTTGTCAGGGTTGCTTAGGATCACGTGGTTATCAACCTCAACCTTCACGATCTCAATAATTCCATTAACATTCAGCGCACGGGCAGTGATTAAGCCTCTTTCTATGGGGGCTGTAGGGAGAAGAGCCTCTGCATTGACTGTTTTCTTTATTTTTATAGTATTTCCTTTAAATTTAAGGAGCGATGGGCTGGGGCTTATTGCCTCCAAAAGTATTTTACCGTTATGAATAGCTATTTTTCCATTGAATATGACTGTATGTATATCTAGTTTATCTAGAGAGTTAACAATAATTATGTCGGCATATCTTCCAGGGGAGATAATGCCTATCTTGGTATCAATCCTATATGCTTGGGCAACATTTATAGTAGCCATCTTTATAGCCTTTACAGGATCTAATCCATTTTCAATAGCGGATTTCACAATGGCTCTTATAGAGTATCTTCCACGTGCTATCTCATCGGCTTCTGCGTCATCCGTGCACCACATGACTCTGCTTGTGTCTATACTTTTAAGATGTTTGACTATCTCATCGAAGTCTGTCTCTTGAGGTCTGATCTGTATTTGTATGTAAAGTCCAAGTTTTAGTCTCTCTAGCAATTCGTCGGCCTTCCTTATAGTATGATCTGTCATTATCCTTGAGGCTATGAATGCTTGCAGCTCCTCTCCCCTTAATCCAGCAGCATGACCATCAATTACAAAACCCCTTTCATAAATTAAAGATATTTTTCTGAATATGTCTTCATCCCCCTCAAGAATCTTTCCGTAGCACATTACTTCAGCTAGACCAGCCACCTTATCGTCTAGATCTTCCATCACTTCCTTCAAATTATTAAAAAGCATTGAGGCCCCGCTAGTTTCGAATCTCTCTTCTGATGCTGGTATGCAGGGCGGCACCTGAACTAGAAAGCGTAGTGGAGCGTTTTCTGTATCGTCGATGAATGCCTTTAATCCATCAATACCTGCGATGTTAACTATTTCATGCGGATCTATGACAGCCGCTGTGGTCCCTTCTTTTAGCTGGTAGAGGCTATAGAGGGTGGGGATCATCATGGAACTTTCTATATGCGTATGTGAATCTATAAATCCCGGGATGATGTATCTACCTTTAGCGTCTATCGTGTTAGAAGCGTTAATATTTGCCTTACCGCTACCTAACAGCATGATGTACTTGTCTTTAATTAATAAGAAACCTTCATCGATAGAGCCTGTAACGACATCAACTATATTGGCATTTTCTATAATTAGATCGGCTTTTTCTCTTTGTCGAATAGAATTAACGATTTTGATCAAATCTTCCATTTCGTATCTTGGTTTAATAATCAATTAAGGAGACCCTTAAATAACTCAACTATGAAACTAATAAATTATTCTTATTAATTCGCTCAAACATATTTATTGTGCGGGGTAAGTTATGAACCCTTCCGATAAAAAAGTAGCTGGCCGATCATTATTGGCTGCTGATCATCTAGGTCTAGCTGAGATACAGAAAAAACAGTTGCTTATCTCCAATTTAAATGCAATTGTTCATGGCGATCCGGATAGAGTTCACGAACATGCAAAGCTATTGAGAGACTATAAGTTGATTGCCTCAAAGAGGGGTTTTGTGTCTTATCTGGGGTATTATAAGGATAGGCCGGTACTCATAACAACAAGTGGTATGGGTGCGGGTTCGGCTGCAATTGTTTTTGAAGAGCTTATCGAGCATAGGGTTAGAAATATACTCAGGGTCGGAACCTGTGGCTCTTATAGAGAGGATATTAGACCGGGAGATATAGTTATACCGACTGAAGTTCTGCTTGAAGGGCCCTCGCTTAGGTATATTTTCCCGGATTACCTTAGAAATAGAGAGCTTGATTCAAGGATTGACTGGTTATATGTTAAAGACGGCTTTTATTTCGTGAAGGGTTTTCAAAGTATGTATGGAATCCTCAGAGAATCTATTGTGAGGGTATTAGAGGAGATGGGGGTTTCATCTATAGGTTATCATTTAGGTCCTATACATGATAAAGATGTTTTGCATGCTTGGAGAGAGGAGTATAGCATGAATGCTAAGGCCTTAGCTGAAATAAAAAATAAAGTTAGGGCTCTAACAATAGCCACTGATATGGAATCTGGAGCTCTGTATACAATAGCCCGTATGAGAGGCATAGTTGCTGGTTCATTATTGGTGGTGGTTGATTTCTTTGCTGACGAAGAGACAAGGCGAAGACAATTGGAGAGTATGAAAATAGCTTATAGGGCTTCTCTTGAAGCGATCTCAATGATATAAAGATCTCTTTATTTCAAAAAAACTAGATTATTTTTATTGATATTAACGTAAACTTCTTCACCTTCTCTGAGAAATTCATTGAATTCGTTATGTGTGTGAGCTTCCAGCACCCCTATCGGTGTTGAAACATGGTAGCTTATTTTATCTTTTTTATGGGAGATTAGCTCTATACGGCCTTTTAACGTTATATAGCTGCTACTATTAAGGGGCTCTTTACTCAGCTTTATTAAGCTAGCTCTTATTCCGACATGGGTATTATGTGTGTGCTGATCTGTATCAAGATCAAGTGTGTCTTTAATTTTTATTATTGGTATGATATTTTCATAACCAATGAAGCTGGCGACATAAGTTGTTTTTGGATTGTATAATAGGTTTTTTGGTGTATCAATGTTTTCAATGACTCCCTTATGAAGTATTGCTATCCTATCGCCAATTTCAAATGCGTCTTCCTGATCATGGGTTACATAGATTGTTGTTATTCCAAACATTTTTAGTATTCTCTTAATTTCCACTCTAAGCTTTGACCTAAGTTTTGGATCGATATTGCTCATAGGCTCGTCCATGAGTAAAATCTTTGGCTTTATGATTAGGGCTCTAGCAATAGCTACCCTCTGTTGCTGCCCTCCACTAAGTTGTGTGGGGCGTTTATTTTCTAGGCCGGATAAGTTTAATAGATTAATTAGCTCTTTCGCCTCTCTCAAAGCTTCTGTTCTTGGAACTCTTCTGACTCTTAATCCATAGATAATATTATCGAGAACGCTCATATGTGGGAAGAGGGCATAGTTTTGGAATACGATCCCTATATCTCTTTTGTTTGGAGGTAAATTAGTGATGTCTTTACTATCAATAATGATGCTTCCTTCTTTCGGCCTCAGAAAGCCGGCTATTATTTTCAAAAGAGTCGTCTTTCCCGAGCCGCTCTCTCCGAGTAGCGCTAGAATTTCTCCTCTATTTACGCTTAAATTAAGATTTCTTAGAATAAATTCGCCTTTTTGATAGTAGAATGTTATTCTATCTAGTATTAAATATCCCATCACTTAACACCTTTTAGTTCCACAATTCTTCTAACAATTATAGATAGTGTTAAGGTAAAAATAACTAGAATGGTTGACATGGCAGCGACTGTAGGATCATACCTAACCTGGAGATAGTTCCACATAGCGATTGGAAGGGGGAGGGTTTCTCCATAGCTTAGGAATAGTGATATGGAAAATGCATTAAAAGAGATAATAAATGAGAGTAAGAAGCTTGCTGCCAGACCTTTTGCTATATTAGGAACTATTACATCTAAAAAGGCTCTTAGTCTATTAGCACCAAGAGATATAGCAGCATCTTCTATAGAAGTATCTAGGTTTACTAGGCTAGCATATGTATATCTGGTAGCATATGGTATTAATATCAAAATATGTCCTAGAAGAAGCCAGGAAGAATAGCTGATCTTTAGTGCATTAAAGTATACTAGAAGTGTAAAGCTAAGTACTATTTCGGGTACTAGAGATGGGGATAGCATGAGATTCTCCAGATAACTCTTAGATTTAAAGTTATATCTATAGAAGATGTATGTTGCTGGGAGACTTATGATCATAGCTATAAGCGATGCGGAGATGCCGAGAACTAGGCTGAACTTAAACCCGTTTATGAGGCTCTCTGAATAAAAAATATTTGTAAACCACCTCAATGTGAATCCTTGGGGGGGAAATGCTATTGTATAAGATGAGCTAAAGGAGACTGCTAGCGGTAATGCTACTGGAAGAAGAATAATCGAGACAGTTAAACCAAGCAGCAGTGCTATTAATACACTAGAAAGCATATTCTCAGGCATTTTCACCATCTCAAAAGAGCTTTTCTCAGCAAATTTATCCCAGCTATGAATCCAAAAACTGTGATAAGTATAGAGATTGCAATTATAGTAGCAGCGTCCCAATCCAGCGTTACATCGACATAGTCTCTTAAGACAATACTTAAAGTTCTAACTTTCATTCCACCCAATATAGAGGGTGTTACAAATGCTGCTGCGCATCCCGCCATTACGAGCGAGGCCCCTGTCATGAAACCATTTATTGATAGAGGAAAGATCACATCTTTAAAGATTCTTAAAGAGTTTGCTCCAAGAGATCTAGCGCTCATTATAAGCTCATAAGGGATATTTTCCATGCTACTTGCTATAGCAGTATACATAAAGGGGAAAAACAGTTCAAGTAAACCAATTTCCACAGCTACTTCTGTGTATAGTATTGTTAATGGGGAGTTAATAATGTTTAATTTTATGAATAGCCAGTTAATAAAGCCTTCTTTTCCAAGGATGATCATCCACCCCAGAGATCTTATGATTGGATTGATCATCAGCGGAATAAATACCATGATATCCATAACTCTGGAGAGTTTTCGGTTATAAAAATGGGAATAGATGGCTAGTGGATAACTTAGAGCAGCAGATGCTATTACAACTACTAATCCTATTTTTAATGTTGTTAAATAGGAAGTAATGAAGTATTCTGAGGAAACTACCTGGATAAATTTATTTTTGAGACTGGTGAAACTGGATATTATGGTAAATAGAATAGAGCCCAAAAGTAAAAAGAAAATGAATGAAAGTGTTGGGAGGAGAAGTGCTGCTATTGCCCACTTATTTTTCTCCATTTATCAACCCACGCCTCAAGATTGTCTGCTAAGAACTTTGGATCTAAATACACCGGTCTTTGAATGACGCAGGAGATGTCATATGGGTGGCCGGGCGGTACTTTTACAAGCTTGTTTATTGGTGCATCGATAAGTGCATCCATAAGCTTCTTTTGTACATCTTCGCTAATCCAGTAATCAATGAATTTATATGCTAGATCAATATTTTTGCTTCCATTAACTATAGAAATTACATTGAGGACATATACTGAACCTTCAAGCGGGCATACTATGTCTATTTTTAAACTTAAATTTTTCAGCGGGGCCCAGTTGTATCTCAGTATAGGGACAATGTCCGCTTCTCCTCTCTCCATATATAGTTGTGGGTCGCCTGATCTTGTATAGTAGGCTGTTATATATGGATTCAGGTCTCTTAACTTTTCAAAGGCTGTATCTACATTATATATATTTCCTGTATATGCTAAGGCTGTCATTACAAGAGCCATAGGCCCGCTCGTAGCTGTCATAGCTGGCCAGGCTATGGCTTTTCTAAAATCTTCTCTCCATAAGTCTTTCCATGAAGTAACCTTGGCATGGCGATCTGCCCTATATGCTATTCCTAGATCTTGAATAGTATGCGGAATCCCGTAATCCTTTAAATATGGAGGTAATTGATCTCTTATGAAATCATATATATGTTGATAATTTTGAAGTTTAGATATGTCTAGCTTCATCAATAAACCTTGCCTAGCTGCTCTATATGCGTAATAATCTGGCAGGAATATCACATCAGGAATAGGTTCGACCCCTTTTACAAGCTTTGTGTAGCGCTCTGATGTTGTCCCGGCTATGAGGACTACTTCTACATTATATTTCTCTTCAAAAGGCTTGATGACAAGTTGATTAATTAAATCCCATCCAAAGCCCCAGTGGCTGACGTATAACTTTCTTTTTTCTATAGGTGTTGTCGATATCTGCGATACTTGTGGTAACGTTATGATCGCTATTGCTATTGCTATAACTGCTATAGCTAGTATTAATGCAACTATGACAAGCTTTGATGTGCCTCTCATGGTGAGCACCATGTAATATAAAACTAAATTACCTAATAAGTTCTAGGATCATAGTACTAAGTCCCCCACCATATTTTGAGGTTCTAGAGTTGTCCCTATCTTGACTAGCAAAACAACTCTAGATGTGAAATCTGTTATGAGGCTATTACAAGGTAAGCAATAGATTTAAATGCCTCTAATCCTTAATAATATTTGATGATGAAGCTATATTCAGATGTGCTGGCTATATGATATCCTCGGAGAGCTATGATGTTCGAGCTCTCTTCAGATGGGAGCCCATGGCGTTAAGGGTGATCTACCATAGAATTGAAAGTAGAATTGAAAGGGGAAACGCTTGAGAGAGTGCACTTACCTGACGCTTTACTAAATTCGTGGTGACAAGCTATCGATTCCTATTGCATATGTGTTGTAGCTAGGGGGCTGTGTCTTCCCTATATAAATACCTCACGTTAAGAGATCATTGTCTATTGCTAATTTAACTATAGAGGTTAGTAGGTAATCTCGCTATCTCTTTAGGGAAGCTGTCAATAGGATAAGCCGGTCCTGCATGACCGTGATTCCCCTAGACAAGGTCTTTCTAAGCCTCCTAGGAAGATTGATCCCGCTCAGTTATTCTCATATTGCTTTCAGAGTCCCCATCATAAAGGCATTATTTTTCTAAAGTGGGGATCCAGCCCCATCCCCATACTGTCTCTCTAAACTAAGCAGGACTAATAGAGCTCTATAGTGAAGGATACAGGAGATAAAAGTGCTCCACAGCGAGCCTCAGTACAGCCTGCTTAAGATATTAGTCGTTCGATGCTAGGGGGTTCGGGTTTCATTGGGCTTGATATTGTTTGGTGTCAAGCCCTCTTCCCTT
>JAVVGE010000089.1:0-10030 GCA_032249255.1 Desulfurococcales archaeon
AAGTATTTATAGATAACCAGAGAATTTAAATTTATAATTTACCCTGTAACAGCCTATCCTCTTATAGAGATCTGTCCATATCTTAAAACTAGCAGGTTTAGAGGGGGAGGTTTGCTCTATATTAATAATCCTAGAATATCCCGAGGAGGTTCTCTAGGATGGAGTTTATCTTACACACTACTGCCCATGTATCGAGGCTCTCACCATATATTGAGACCCTCTCTAGTCCAAGCGATAGGATCCTCTGGGAGAAATCTCCACGTTGGAAGCCTCCTACCAGAATAATAGATCTTTTTGAGGAAGCTATTCTCCTACAAAGACTAACAGGATCCTCTCTCCTACCCTTTTCATCAAGCAGAACCGAGTACTCAGGCGATAACTCTCTGAGATACTCAAGCAGATCTTTCCTCACTAGATAGATAAGAGGCTTCTCACTATCCGGAGGAGCCGAGCCCCTGACCAGAACCTGCTCCATTAGACTTACAAACCTGTTATAGTTCCTCGGAATCCTCACCTCGCTCCTCACATGAACAAGACCATGCCTCGTCTCAATGACAGCGTTAACAATTCCAAGAGACCAGAGAGGTGATGAAGAGAGCAATAGAAGAGAGGTATGTATGATATCAGGTCTACCCCTCTTATACCAATTAGCTAGATGTCTTCTCATAGATCTATAGTGATAAGATATATCAAGAAGCATCTTAGAAGGATCCACACTCCTTCTCCTAGCACTGGCAATCACGTCCCTAGAGCCTAGAAGCTCTTGAGGGACTAGTTCAAGAGCAGCTTCAACAAATAGATATGTAATCCTCGGCTCGCTTTCCATAGAAACCATACCCTTTTAATAGCCTCTTTAAGCATGATTCATAGAAGGGAATAAAAACCTAGTAGCATGAATCATCGACTTTCTCCCCGCTCTCTAAGATAGAGAGATGTCATGCAGATGTGGATATTATTATATGAATGCACCGGCAATAGCCTTGTGGGAGGCCCTGGATTCTACAGGGCAATAGTGGATAAGATTAGAGAGACCAGAAAGCCAGCTAATAGCTGCGTGACAGATGTTATAGAGGCTCTAAAAGCTCTTGGGATTAAGAGGTGTCTGTTGTGTCTCCATTATATTGAGGAGGTTAATGATGAAAGAGGAGGTTTCCAGGGCCACAGGGATAGGTGTGATCTCTATGAGAGGTATGGGTATTAAGAGGAGTACAGATATGTGAGGCCATTGCCTTAGGAGCTCAATAGGTTCGCCAAGATGTTTTATAGCGATAGGGCTGAGGGTTCTTCATAGCTATACGTATCTTAAGGATGATAGAGATTATAGAGATCCTCAAGGAAGACATGGGTATCAAGGTGGGACGAGTAACCAGTCTCTCTATAGGCAGCTCCTATGAGGATTGGGATTAGGATAGGATCCAGAGGTACGGGTGCTCTTAACAATAGATTTTAGTTGTATAGCTTTTAAACTGCCTCGTTTATGGATATATCTCTCCGGATTTCTGGAGATTGCTATTGGCGTAGCCTTGTTATCCCAGCTATCGCTATACTATAATTGGTGGGTCTTTTGTATCACATGCCTGTCTGCTCGGTTGAGGAGATGAGGAGGATTGATGACCTTGCCTCTGAAGTCTATGGTATAGATCACTCCATATTGATGGAGGATGCAGGATCCTCTATATACTCAGCTCTATTAAGAGAGTTTGGATCTATTAGGGGGAGGAGAATCCTAGTTGTTGCTGGAACTGGGAATAATGGTGGAGATGCCCTGGTAGCTGGGAGGAGGCTATATGCTGGCGGTGCCCTAGTTAAAGTGGCTCTGGTTGGGGATCCTCTCAAAGCTACTGATCTCTGTAAGAGGAACCTAGAGCTCATAAGATCAATTGGTGTCGAGGTCATAGTAGTGGGTGATGAGGGGAGCCTATCAAAGTTAGAGGAGCTGGTGGGGTGGGCGGAGATCATAGTTGTTGGGCTTATAGGCATAGGTCTCAAAGGTGATGTTAGGGGTCTCCATAGAGGTGTTATAGAGGCTATAAATAGATCTAAGGCTTTCGTAGCTAGCGTAGATATTTCCTCTGGATTAGACGGTAATAACGGGCTTGTGAGGGGTGTTGCTATTAGATCTAGCATCACAGTGACCCTGGGAGCTCCGAAATACGGTAATATTCTATACCCAGGATATCAGTACTGTGGCAAGCTCTATGTATCCCATCTATCCTATCCCCCAACCCTTTTCAGAGACGTTGTTGCTGAGATCAACTACCCGACCCCTATTCCAGAGAGGCTTAGGTGGGGGCATAAGGGCACTTTCGGAAGGTTCCTCGTGGTTGGTGGGGCTAGATATTATTATGGAGCTCCGTACTATGCTTCATACTCATTTCTAAAGGCTGGTGGTGGCTATTCGAGACTCGCAGCCCCCAGATCTGTTATCCCCTATATAGCCGCGAAATGCAGCGAAGTAGTATATATACCCCTAGAAGAGACTCTCGAGGGTAGCATAGCTCTCAGCAGCTATGAGCAGATATTGGGCATCGTGGAGAGATACGAGATCGATATAGTTGCAATCGGCCCAGGAGCCTCCCTCAATCCAGAGACTCAGGAGCTGCTCAGAGCACTTATCGAGGCGATCGAGAAACCAGTTATAGTAGACGGAGACGGGATCACTGCTATATCATCTAACCTCGAAAGACTAAAGGCTCGAAAGACTCCCACAATATTGACACCCCATATGGGGGAGTTCTCCAGACTCGTGGGACTGGATATCGAGACTATTAGAGAAGATCCTATAGGGGTTCTTAGAAAAGCATGCATAGATCTCAACTCACACATAGTTCTGAAAGGAGCACATAGCCTCATATGCTATCCCGATGGGCATGTATATATAAATATGACAGGCAACCCGGGGATGGCTAAGGCCGGCACAGGAGATGTACTCACAGGGGTCATCGCTGCTATGTATGGCATAGGCCTTAGAAACCCAGGAGATGCAACACGAATGGGTGTACTTGTACACGGCCTTGCAGGGGATCTCGCAGCAGATCGATTAGGAGAGGACGGGGTAACCCCCGATGATATCCTACATAGCCTCCCAGAGGCAGTTAAGATCTTGAGGAAGAATCCAGATTACATCATAGGAAGATATATGCCACAGATAATATAGGGATCCGGGTTTCATGACCTAGCACTGCCCCCTTCCCTTGGTTTCATAAGCCTCGGGAGGTTCTTCCGCTTGTCCCCCGATGGTTGTTGATTATCGTTGATATTCTTTTGTTTTGGATTGCTTTGCTTCTTGATCCACAGGGTTTTTAGCCCTGCGGCATCAGGAGACCTCCACCTCTCCCACAGGGATCTTGGGATCTCTATGGGTTCATGGGTGGCTGTTGAGCTCAGCGGAATGGTGCTCCCATCTAGAGCTATGCCTAGAGCCCCGAAGCCCTTCTGGGCAGAGCCCTCATACAAGGCTTCGAGGGTCTTAAGATAAATATTGATCAAGGCTACTACCTCTCTATGCCATCTCTCGCCTTCCTTGCTACATATCCCTATCCTATTCTCCCCATATTTTATTACAGCCTTGTGTATCGGGCAGATCTTAGATGTATTCCTGGGATCCACTATTAATACCGGCACACCATACTCCCTAGCCTTATCTATTAACGTATTGAGCTCTCCTTTCAGAGCACTCTGATATATCCTGTGCCTTAATTGCTTATTCCTATACCTAGCGATCATAACCTTTATATTATCTCGTGAGATATTCTCTCAATAACTATTGCTCCTCTCATCCTCATAGCGCCCCTTACCATCATGTTTGCTGTCTTCATCCTATAGTCCTTTTTCTTTTTTTCCTTCTCTAAGCTTTTCCATAGCCTTCCTAGCCTCTCTACTATCGGATCCATTTCTCCTCTGGATACTCTCCTTCCTATAGCTATAGCCCAGGGTTGTCTTTGCAAGGTCTGTTAGGATTATTGCTAATGCCTCGTATAGAGTTGCTACAGAGTTCTCATTAACATCGACAGGCTTAATATTCTCTGGCTTGTGGATCTCGACCTCCTTCTCTAGGGATAGGTGGAAAAGCACTCTCCTATTCTTTCTATCAAGCTTGATCTTTGCGTGGGATGTTGGCTTAAAACCCCTGGCCAAAAGCTTGTAGAACTCCTTAGAAGGCTCAAGATCTATGTGCACCCAACCCCTATGGGTATTGATAGCAACACTTGTGAAGAAAATGTTCTCAAAACCATTTATATTGATCTTTATAGGGTTTACTGGTTTCCACACGTGGTCATCAACTAGCCATAGGCTAACACTATTGATCCTAGGCACTAGTTTGCCCTCCATCATCTCAAGATCTACCTGATCCCGAGCTATCTCCCAAGATTTCTTCCAGAGATATCTCCTGATCCTCCTACCCCTAAGATCCTTTTTCCCTAGACCTAGATGCTTAACCAACTCATCGAAGATCTCTTCAGCATATTGTCTAGCCCTGTTCCTCCTTAGAGAGGAAACCCTTTCAACAGCATCCTGGCATAAGCCATGTATATAGTGGGATGGGATATCTGGATAGATATTCCTTAACTCTCGATACTTCCCATTCTTAAGCCTATAGTAATTCCCAATAATATTCCTGGATGCGTGGGGAAGCACATATCCAAAGCATCTTGCTATATATGTTCAGGATCTCTTTCAATGCCCTGAATTCTCTCCTAGATAACTTCTTTGGGGGTATAACAGCGGTCTGCTAGCAACTATCTTATCTCCTGGCTTTGCAACCTACATCCACTTCTTATCCCTCTTTTTCCTCCTCCTAGCCATTATCCCTGGACCTCTCTTTGTTCCTAAACCTCCACTCCAACCATTAATTGATAATGAAAGAATATAAAAAGATTTCTACTATCATGAAAAAGGGTTCTTCCCCCAGTGTCCCTCTATGTCATTAGCCTCTATTTGGAGTGATTCCTACCCACAGCCCATCTCGTTGAATTGACCTAAACAGATCCCTTCTAAAATATTGAGATATAGTACTTATCGATATATATATATAAAAAATATAGTTCAGAGATCCAAGTCCGTAGTGTTCAAGAAAGAAACGGCCCAAGAAGAGATAGAGATCGAGCTCCGCAGAGAGGCGCGTCTCAACGAGGGATCGGCTCATAGAGACGATATAGAGATCCATAGTATGTATTTATAAGAATGCTCTGTCTAATACTAAGCGGTATCTCATATGGATAGAGGCGTCTCAAGGATTGTTCTCGTGGGATTTCTAGTTATGATATTGATAGTGGCTAGTGTAGCCTACTACTTACTAATAGTTCAGAAGCCGGGCCAAACGCCGCAGCAGGTTACACAGACCATGCAAGCTACTCAGATCACCAGTATTATGACCATACCCACAATTACTACTCCTGCAATGCAGCAGAGGGACATGCTAAGAGTCGCTGTTGGGATCGATATAGACACCTTAGATCCGCATGGGCAGACTACCGGGACTGTTATCAACATTCTTAGGCATGTCTATGAAACACTATTCTGGTTCGATGACGAAGGCAAGAAAGTCGTTCCATGGCTTGCTGAGAGGTGGGAGGTCTCTCCAGATGGTCTTGTATATACACTCTACCTTAGAAAGGGTATTAAGTTCCACGACGGCTCTGAGTTCAACGCAACGGTTGTGAAAGCGAATCTAGATAGGTGGATAGACCCCACGGTCAGGGTTCCTGCGAGAGCTCAGCTCGGCCCGGTTAATGGGACAGAGGTTATTGATAGATATACTGTTAAGATATATCTCTCAAGGCCATATGCTCCATTTATCACCGTGCTAGCTAGCTTTCCCATGACCACTAGTCTTGATGTTATTAAGAGGTTTGGTAATCAGACTATCACTGAGGTTGTTGGTACAGGGCCCTATAAATTCGTCTCCTGGGAGAAGGGTAGGAAAGTAGTTCTAGAGAGGTTTGATGACTACTGGGGTCAGAAGCCCGCAATAAAGAGGATTGAATGGCTAATAATACCAGAGGCATCAACAAGAATCGCAGCACTACTATCAGGAGATGTGGACTTCGCCTTCAACCTACCTCCAACAGATCTCGACAGGGTGAGGGGAGATAATAGATTCGAAGTCGTAACACCTACAAGCAACAGGATTATATTTATCGCTATCCTGCCCAAAGGCCCCCTTAAAGATCCCAAGGTTAGGCAAGCCCTAAATTATGCGGTTGATAAGGAAGCTATTATCAAGAACGTGCTATATGGTCTCGGAATAGATTCTGTGTCTCCACTACCTCCTCACTTCTTTGGATATGCTAGGATGGATCCCTATGTGTATGATCCTCAGAGGGCTAGGAAGCTCCTCGAAGAGGCTGGCTTCCCATTCGATAGGAAGCTCGTACTCCTACACCCAACTGGGAGATATCTACAGGATAAGCAGGTTGCGGAGGCTGTGCAGGCATATCTCTCGAGAATAGGTTTGCAGGTGGAGCTAAGAACAATGGACTGGCCAAGTTTCGTAGCGTCTATAACAAAGCCCCTAGACCAGAAAGACTACGACCTACTACTACTAGGATGGGGTGCTGCTGCTCCAGACGCACACTTCATACTATTTAATCAGTTCCACTCATCACAAGCACCTCCAAGGGGATTGGCTGCGGCTCACTACAACAATTCTATAGTTGATGAGCTTCTTGAGAGAGCTATCGTGGAAACCGATCCTCAGAAGAGAGCAGAACTATATAGGCAGGCTATAGAGATCATATGGAAAGATGCCCCCTGGATCTTCCTGTATACGCAGAAGAACTTTGCGGCTAAGGTAGCAAACCTAGAAGGCATAATGGTTCACTATGGTGAAAGCTTCTTCTTCGTCAAAGCCTATTTCAAATAGAACGCCCACAGAATAAGTAAACCAATGTCTTTTTCAAATAAAAGCTTCTTAAGGATCTGTTACAACTGAGAGCCTCGCCTCTTAATGCTTATTAGCTTTCTAGTTATGTTTTTTAGATGGGGGAGGTTCAGCCCCCCGACTGCCTCCCAAATGATAGATATAAACCCGAATAGATAGGGAGAATAATGAATCGCCTGAAAGGAATGACAATCAAAAGATGATAGCCTGAAAGCGGGGAGAGGTCAGAGCATCTCAGCAACCACACGTACTAAGAGAGCATTATATATGCATGTTAAATGCAGACCTCACATCCATGAAGAGCTCTAGAAAATGATAATCAGTCCCAGTGGATGCAGAATCCTCGCTCTTCAGGGCAGGGAGCTGTCAGCTTTAGGGTTAGAAGAGAGCAATATATGATAAAGAGATCCTATGCCCAGCTAGAGGTAGAACTTTTCTCTTTAAATGTTGAGGGCTATATCCTTTTTCATGGTAGTAGGAATGCTTATATATTCGTTTATTGTCTGGGCTTAAGCTTATAAGTACTCAATCCATAATTGTATTGATGATGAGGCGATACCCCTATGGGCTTGGCATATGGATATACTCAGAGAGCGATGATGCCTAGAGCTCCCGAGACCGAAGCCCTGTATGAGGGCTATGCCCAGAAGGGCTTCGGGGCTCTAGGCATAGCTCTAGATGGGAGCACCATTCCGCTGAGCTCAACAGCCACCCATGAACCCATAGAGATCCCAAGATCCCTGTGGGAGAGGTGGAGGTCCCCCGATGCCGCAGGGCTAAAAACCCTGTGGATCAAGAAGCAAGGCAATCCAAAACAAATAAATATCAGTGATAGTCTATGACCATCGGGGGACAAGCGGGTGGTGGAACTATTTCCCGAGTGTTTCCCGCTACAGGAACATTGCTTTCCCTTATTTTAATCCATGTGGATAGCCTCAATTGGAGGTGCGTGTAAATCGTGTGCATATGGTATGGGATCTGTGGTGTGAAGTACACAGGATCTATATTTCTGGGGCTTTTGATTCTGTCGATCGCTCAGGTGTTCTCGGGCACTCTAGCTATTGCTCAGACACAGGTGGAGACCCAGGCAGTAATGGGGCAGTATAAATGCCCTGGCGGGTTTGTCAACGCTACTGTTTTGTTAAGGGATTCCCTTGTTAGGCTATACCAGATCGCTGTTGCTAGTAATGTTTCTCTACCACAGCAGATCAGTGCTGGAGTGTCTGACGCATCTAACTTGAGCTATGATAGGATAGTTTCTATGTCAAGCGATGAGTGTAAGAGGCTCTATAGCAATCTACTTGATCTTCTCAAGAATCTCACTTCCAGCATGGGTCTGTATCTTGAGCCCCGAGCCAGCGGGGCTTATGAGAGGGCTACTCTGAGGGCTGCTGAGAAGCTTCTTGAGAGAGCTAGGGATCTTAGCCTCAGCGATGTTGCTATGGAGATCAGTGGTAAGCTTAGTAGGGGCAACGTCTCTCTAAAAGATCTCGAGGATCTAGATAAAAGGGTAGGTGCTAAGGAAGCCATTCTCAGGGCCCAGGAGATCAGGGTCATAGTGTCTAGAATATCCGAGGAGAAGATCTTTAAGCCCACGCTATCCAGCAAAGATCTTGAGGCGGTTTCTAAAGCAGAGGAGGTATTGAAAAGGGTTAGGGAGCTCTTGATATCTGTTAATGCGAGTAGCTCAGCTATCGCGGCTATAGACCAGGCTATAGACAATGTGAGTAGGGTAAAATCTATATTGGAGAGGGAGAAAGCCCTATCTGAAGCGGACAGGCTTAGAGCTATCGCAGATAGGCTAGATAGCCAGATCAGGATCCTGGTATCCACGATCAGGAATATCTCTATAGATAATGCAACCGCTCAGCAGATCCTGACTATATTGGCTAACGTGTCGAAACTAGTTGCAGACGCTAGATCCATGATCCAGGCAGGTAATCTCAGCTCAGCCCTTAAAGCCCTTGAAGAGGCATATAATCAATATAGAGAGGCTGAGAAAAGGACTGAAGATCTGATCAAGAAGATATCTAAAGTAGGAGAGGACATTACAGAGAGATATAGAGAGGCTCTCGATAAGTTATCAGAGCTATCGAGAGAATTTGAGAAGGTGAGGGTCAGGGCCTTGAACATCTCGAACCCGGCTATCAGAGAGCTAGTGTCAAGAATACAGGTAGCCCTGCAGGAGGCATCTAACATCTCTCATAACATATCGCAGCTAATCAGCATGGGGAGAAGTGAAGATGCTAGGGCCATGATCAACATTCTCCTAGCCAGGATAAACAATATCCAGGCTCTTCTAGAGACACTCAAAAGGCTCGTTGAGAAAGCACATGAAAGCAGGGAGGAACTCTCAAAAAAGCTTGCCGAGGCTGTTGATGAAACCAGTACTCTGTGGAATAGGTTCCAGATCCTGAGGAAGAATGCGAGTAATGTTTCGAACCCAGAGATCAGATCTTTGATAGATATGATCCAGAGATCATTCGAGGAGCTTAACAAAACAATAGCAAACGCCTCAAAAGCGATAGATAATTGGAACATTGAGGAGGCAACAGCGTTACTTGAAAAGAGCAAAGCCATAACAGACAATATTAAGAAGATGCTAGAAACCCTTGAGAACATGCTAAAGGAGATATCGAGAGGGAGGAGATGATAACATAAACAAGAGAGAAGATTAAGAGATATAAATAAGCCTCTCTTAACCCGCTGGTGGTAGAATGGCGCTGAGAGACGTCAAACCTCGTTCTTCGAGAACCAGGGGTATGATCGCTATGAATAGCTGTCGGTTTGGCAAGGATATGTCTCTAGCTGGGATTAATAGGAAGAGGATCTTGATAATGCTGGTCTTATCAATAGCTATATTTAGTTTGGGAGCCAACCTATATGCCCAGGAATCTTCAAGGATCCTGATCATAGTCGGTGGTGATGGGGTTATAGAGGTCTCAATAGCTCTTTACCCGAGCCAGGCTAGTGAGGAGATCATATATATAGATCTTCCGGTTAAGCCTTTACCAGGATCCATAGTTGTCTCGCCAATAGATGTGATCCCTCAGCTCCTCTCAAATGACACACTAGCCCTTCTAAAGCCTGCAGGCGTGCAGAGGATCGATATATCATATGTTGCATCTATAAGCATATCTGGGGGCG
>JAVVGE010000090.1:0-9724 GCA_032249255.1 Desulfurococcales archaeon
GGCTTTCATTCTATTATCCATATCGATTGCCCTTTTCACAGTTATAAGAATTATAGCGCGTAGTGGGTGATACTGTGGGCTTGAGGGGTGCGTCTATAGAGATACAAGGGCTAAGGGTGTGGTTCGGCCCTAGAGAGGTTATAAAGGGTGTGGATCTATCTATACCCAGCAACACAGTGTTTACCATAATGGGGCCCTCTGGGAGTGGTAAGTCTACTATTCTGAGGGCTATCAACAGGATTCTAGATCTATATCCTGAGGCCAGGGTTGAGGGGAAGGTCTTGATAGATGGGTTAGATATATATAGCAACTCTGCAGATCCGTCAGTCGTTAGGAGGATGATCGGCATGGTATTTCAAATACCTAACCCGATACCCAATATGTCTATATATGAGAATGTAGCGTTAGGCCCTAGAATCAATAGGCTTGTTAGGAATAAGGAGGAACTCAACGAACTAGTTAGATGGGCCCTCGAAAGGGCATATCTATGGGACGAAGTTAAGGATAGGCTAAGAATGCCTGCTGGTAAGCTCTCTGGAGGGCAGCAGCAGAGGCTATGCATAGCCAGGGCCCTTGCAATGAGGCCCAGAGCTATCCTGATGGATGAGCCGACATCGAATCTAGATCCTGTTGGTACATCAAAGATAGAGAGCCTTATAACCGAGCTTAAAGAATATCTAACGGTGGTCCTTGTAACCCACAATCCCTTCCAAGCATCGAGGGTTTCTGACTATGTTGCTTTTATCTACGATGGCAGGGTTATCGAGGTAGGCCTCTCGTCAAAGATCTTCACTAGGCCTGAGAATGAGTTGACCGAAAAGTACGTGACGGGGAGGCTGGTGTCATGAGACCTATAGATGCTTATATAGCTAGGCTCGAGGCAAGGCTTAGAGAGCTGTCAACTATCTCGGAAAATATAGTTGAAGGTGTAGTGACACTCAGGGAGTCGCTAGGAGATATTAGGGAGAGGGTGGATGAGGTTAAGAGAAGAAGGCTAGAGATACATAGCAGTGTTATTGAGATAATCGCTAGGTTTCAGCCAACAGCTTCTGATCTCAGGGAATTGATAGCGTCTCTAGAGATATCCTATGGATTATATAGATTTGCGAGATACGCGCTAGATATATCAACAATCCTGGCCACAGTTCTTGAACCATCTAGTGGGGAATGCGAACTCAGAGGATCGTTGGAGGCCGCTGACCACGTGAAGGAGATGGTTAGGAAGAGTATAGAGGCCTTCTTGAAGAGGGATAAGGCCCTAGCTAGAAGTGTTATAGATATGGACAAAATGGTTGACGAGAAGCTATTCCAAACACTCTCTAGGGCTTCGAAATCAACGGATCTATGCTCCACACTAGACCTCTTAATACTCATGTACCTCGAGAGGATAGCCGATCACAGTGTTTACATAGCCCAGGAAACTATAGAAATGCTATAGCTTCCTTCAGAGGATTATAATCATTACAACTGAAAGCCTCGCCCTTTAGGGCGGGGAGGAGGTCAGAAGACAGGGATGTGTTTGTTAGGTGAAATAAGAGTTTTGGATGCTGTTTAGAAGGGGTCGGGTTCTATGGTGCAAAGGCCTCTCAAAAAACTCATCTCTTTACCTTGATAACAATCTCTATAGTTGATACTCTAGCCCTCCTACCCTCCTTGCTCTGGAGCTCCTCGCTCCCTATGTTTATTCTCTCAATAGCTATTCCGTCCTTAAGGAACCTGCTTCTAACGATCTCTACCGCATCTACGGCTCTACTGATAGCTCTACCTCTAGCCTTCACAACTACTTCGTTCACACCCTGGCTCGCTAGCTGTAGTATAGCTAGTACATAGCTCATAACCGGTTTCTTACCCACTAGTACTGTATTCACGGGCTGTGGCTGCGCCATCTCCACCACCTCTGAATCCTGCCACTTGATTGTATGGCTCTGGGCTTTATAAGCTTTTAACATGATCCACATGTATTTATATATCCTCAGCTAGATATTCTTTGCAAAGAACTCTTGGTGGGGTCATATATATGGGGATAGTGAACGTGATCGGTGTGACAAAGAGGTTTGGATCATTTGTCGCTGTGGAAAACATTTCTTTCGATACTGGCGAGGAGATCCTAGCGATTATGGGGCCTAATGGGAGCGGTAAAACGACCTTGCTATCGATGATAGGCGGTGCGCTAAGACCTTCAGGTGGGAAGATATATGTGAGGGAGCTAGATCTATGGGGTTCTTGGAGTGAGATGGAGAGGGCTAGGAGATATATAGGCTTCTCGCCCCAGGCAACCGTGTTTGAGGGATCTCTAACTGGCTATGAGAACCTAGTGTGGATCGGCATGGCCAGGGGACTCAGTATCAGCGATTCGAGGAGGAGAGCTAGGGAGCTGATAGATTCCCTAGGGCTCTCTGAGCATGCTGGCAAGCTTGTTTCGAGATATAGTGGAGGGATGGTTAAGAGGCTCTCAATAGCTTCAGCCATAATTCACGATCCTGAGGTAGTAATTCTAGATGAGCCCGGATCCGGCCTTGATCCATCAGCTCTGCAGGAACTATGGAATCTCTTTCTAAGCAGTACGGGGAAGAGGGCGATAATATATTCAACACATAATCACTATGAGGCGGAGAGATTCTCCACGAGGGTGATGATAATGCATAGGGGGAAGATAGCGGTGTCAGGGAGAGCCGCGGAGCTTATAGAGAGATTCTCGCCAAGACCTCTCGTAATGATCTACCTCCCAGAGGGTATAGAACCTCTGAGGCTAGATGGTTATCAAGGCTTTGACAGAGGGAAGAGAGTAGCCCTATACGAGGTAGAGGATCCTGGCGAGGGGTTGGGAAGCATAGTGGCTTCTTATATAAGTAAGGGCGTCACACCCTCAAGGGT
Source organism: Desulfurococcales archaeon (assembly GCA_032249255.1). GTDB lineage: Archaea > Thermoproteota > Thermoprotei_A > Sulfolobales > AG1 > AG1. The sequence continues at coordinate 2,875 of JAVVGE010000090.1, forward strand.
CGAGGTTAGGAGACAGGGTCTTGCAGAGGTCTTTCTGAGAGTTACCGGGGAGACTATGGAGGTTTGAGCCTTGCCAGCCTCCCAGTATCTCTATGAAACGTATATATATGTGAAGTCACTATATAGAGAGAGGCAAACACTTTTCTGGGCACTCATATTCCCTCTTGTATATCTATCTATAGTTATAGCAGTGTTTGGGGATTCTAGAGATACCGGTGTGAGTTTCTCGATAGCGGTTCAGGATCTAGATAGGTCTGCACTCTCTAGAGCTTTCATAGATACCATGAATAGATCAGGCATATATAGAATCACCCTCTATGACTCTGATGTAAATAACGCAGTAGCCCAGGGAAGGCATGACGCTGGAATAGTTATTCCGCGGGGTTTCATGAGTAACCTTACAACTTGGAATCAAACATTTATCAATGTAATATATATTAAGGGTCTCAGCTCGTCGGATGCTGCTAGAGCATCACTAGATCAGTTTATAAATAGATTCGGCTCGATATATATTGAAAGTAGCATAGAGACCATCAGAGGATCGGTTCCGGAGGATTCGTTTAGGTATATATTATTCATGCTAAGACCTATTAACTCCTCCTATGAAGAGGTGGAAAGAGGCTATCTATCAACATCAGGAGGTCTTAAGACCTACTATACCCTCAGCACCGTGGGTTTCATGATCCTCTATAGCGGTTTATTTACATCAATAGGATCTATAGTTGAGGCTAGGAGAAGCGGTGTACTTCAGCTAATACTCTCGAGCCCTATTAGAAGCCACAGGATATTCGTGGCAAAGATACTGGCAGGGCTAACTTCCATATCTATAACCTCCCTAACCATTATAATCCTCGGGATCGTTTTGGGAGCGGATCTCTATAAAATTCCTCTGAACATCTGGGGAGCCACGGCATTGCTCCTCATCTTAGGAGCCATAGGTGTTATGGGCATCGGCTTCATCCTAGCACCTTTTATGAGAACTTCAGGAGCCGCAGTAGCCGTCGCAAACATCATAGCATTTCCAACAATGTTTCTCGGAGGCATAGCAATCCCAAGGTTTCTGATCCCAAGCAGTATACAGATATTTGCCGATATTTTCCCTCTCTCAAGAATAGTTGATAGTGTCAGGAATATAGCTGTATACGGGTGGGAGCCTATACAAGCAATTCAATACTCAATCCCTGCTATAGTAGTGGGCATAGCAACCCTTACAGTCGGGTGGATCCTATATAGAAGAGCTCTAGAGAAAGCCCTGGAAAGCCCGTAGAAAGAGTTGGCATGGCATAAAAATTACATATATTAAGCAGCCATGGTAGCTAATCATCTCTGACCTCCTCCCCACCCTGAAGGGCGAGGCATTCAGTTGTAACAATTCCCATATTCCCGGTTATGGAATGCGAGGCATTTAATTACATTAGATTGTTTTTCTCAAACTTTTGATTATGGATTATTTAACCTAGTATATATGATGCATCCTGCTACTCTTGAAAAGATCCTTAGCTTTGATCTTACTGCTATACTCTCTTCAATATAGGTTGTTTGGTATCGTGGAAACTGTGTATGTAATGGGTAGTAATATGAATATATGCTTGCATGTCTATCTATTATATAGGATATGGAGGAGGCAATCATCGAGAGACTTAGGAAGATATTTGAGGAGGGTAGGGAGGTTAGGAGGAGGGAGGCTGATTGGGATTTTATAAATAAGCAGCCTCCGAGGATAAGGGCTGCTCTGATATATTATATCGAAGTTGGGGATCTATATGTTGCTTCTCGAATAGCCGGGGTATCTATGGAGGAGATGAACGATCTCAGGATCAGGGCTAGGATCCCAAACACAAACTAGCGAGGCTATTGCCGATACCTCTTTCTTGATCGATTGGGCGAGATATTCTAGAAGAGATCTGATATTTGAGATATTCCATACAATATATATCCCGGAAACAGTTCTAGGCGAGATCAGGAGCGAGTCCACTATATACTGGATCACTGAGAACATGGCGAGGGATAGAATAGCTCTTTTCACGGAAACACCTGAGATTAGGGAGGAGGCTATAAGGATTATGAGGGAATCAAGGAGATATCCTATAAAGAGCATCGATTACCCAGAAGCACTCTGCATAAGCATAGGTAAAATGCTCGGGATTATAGTGCTTAGTGAGAATGGAGGAGCTTATTTCTCTCAATATATATATCTTAGAGGGCTAAGTGTGTGGAGAGCTTTCGAGGTTCTGCTCGAGCTATATAAAAGGGGGTTAATAGAGAGGAGCGAATTTACTAGATACCAGGTTGAAACCCACCACAGATTCCCACGTAGAGATCTCGAGGCGCTGGGAATTGGAGAAACGTTTTGAAGAGATCCTAAAAGAATATGAGGAGGAGGGTAGGGAGGTTAGGAGGAGGGAGGCTGATTGGGATTTTATAAATAAGCAGCCTCCGAGGATAAGGGCTGCTCTAGTTTACTATATAGAGAAGGGCGATCTTAGAATGGCACAGAAACTCTCAGGGTTATCGTTAGAAGAGTTCATAGAGATCCTAGAAAAGGCTAGGATACCTAGAACATATTTCTAAGGGCAGCGAATCCCATAGAAGACAACCATCTTGTCCTAAAGAGGTTTCCGGCTGTGACTAAGAACGTTGAGAAGGGGTTTCTGACTATTCACGAGACCCATAAATGCTGATGCCCACAATTATGTCTCATTATGGGTTTGTACAGCGCTTAGGCATCGCCCTTTCTATTCTATCCAGTGACTTCCTAAATCTGATTTAGCCATGCGGTCTTTCACCCCTAGGTCTTTTTACAACTAGAAGCCTCGCCCCTTCAGGATAGGGATGAGTAGGAAAGCTTATTAGGCTTCTAAAGGCTTGATCATTGAGGAGATCTATGAGCTCTGGTGGTGAAAGGATGCTAACTCTTTCAATTAGAATAAGGTTAGTCCCGGGCTAGATGCTATAGAGCTCCTCAGTAGATACAATGAATGTAGCTCTCAACTATGCTATAAACAGGATCCTGAGGCTGAATCTGAGGAGTATTGAGGTTCACAATGCTCTATACGGAGAGCTGGGAGAGTGGTTAGGTCTCCCATCTAGGATTGCTATTGACTGCTACAGGGATGTCCTAGCTAATGCCAATGCCTGGAGGAACAATCCTAAGAAAGGGAAAAAGCCTAGGGTTAGGAAGCTAAGCACGCTACTACACCAAGGATCGAGCTATAGGGTCAAAGACGGTTACGTGGAGATCATAGGCGGGATAAGGCTTAGTATAATTGGCTGGGATAAGAGATACGATGATTACGAGGACTGGGAGGCAAGGCTAGTGTACAGAGATAATAAGATGATCCTGTGGATATCAAAGAAGACACCAAGGTCAGAGCCTTATCAGCCCGGAGATGTTGTTGCTGTTGATTTTAATGAGAGGAAGATAGTGTATGGAGATCACGTGATAAATGAGGAGAGTGACACAGAGGCTGATAGAGCCTATAGATGGAAGATCCTAGCAGAGAATCTCCAGAGGAGATACTCCTTCATAAGATATCCTGCCTGGAGGAGGATGAAAGAGATCCTAAGAAGAATAAGATCCTATCATAGAAAAGCTAGGGATATCCCTAAGGACTGGGCTAGGAAGGCATCGCTGAAGATCGTGATGATGGCTAAGAGGCTCGGATACGCAGTTGCTAGGGAGGATCTCACCGGGCTGATAAACTCCCTGAGAAGGATCGAGAGCAAGGATCACAGGATAAGGCTCATCATAATGGGGTATAGGAGGATGGGGAAGTGGATCGGCTGGAGGCTAAGAAACACGGAGATCCTTATGTGAAGGTCGATCCTAATGGGACGTTATCGGAATGCCCTAGATGCGGTTTTGAAGGAGGTAGAGACGTTATTGGGAAGCTGAGCATTAGGAAAGGGCATCAAAGATCCTAAACCTGTCAGGGGGTTCTGACCACCCCAACTGCTCTAGATGATAGATGTATCCCCAAGTAGATAGGGGGACAGATGATCCGTCTGAAAGGGACGATGATAAAAGATCAATGAAGACCTGAGGGCGAGAGAGGAGGTTAGATGAATTATTTAAAACTATTATTATGCTGTGAATAATGCTTATAAGGTTGATAAGCTATGGTTTTTAGGTGGCTGTGATGGAACTTTGGGTGATGCCTTTGGAAATCAGGTAAGGGTAAGGGCTGTAGATGCTCTTGTAAATGCTATGAGGAGACTTGGCGTTAGGCATGTGTTTGGCATACCTGGCGGGAGTATAATGCCTCTCTATGACGCCCTCTATGATGCTGAGGATATAAAGCACTTCCTATTTAAGCATGAGCAGGGTGCTATACATGCTGCTGATGCGTATGCCAGAATCACTAGAAGACCGGGAGTTGTTCTAGTGACGAGTGGCCCAGGGGCTACCAACCTTGTTACCGGGCTTGCGAATGCCTATATGGATAGCTCGCCCGTTGTGGCTATAAGCGGTCAGGTAGCTACTTCGATCCTCGGGAGAGACGGTTTCCAAGAAACGGATATAGTTGGAGTAACATTCCCTATAACAAAGCTCAATATGTTGGTTAGATCCCCTGAAGATGTTGTCAGAGCGTTTGTTACCGGCTATATAGCGTCTACCGAGGGTAGACCTGGCCCCGTGCTCATAGATATTCCTAGGGATGTCCAGCTTGGGTTGGTTATCGACGATCCAAACCCGAGACCTAAGATCGGTCTTGGAATGCCTAGGCCGGACCCCAGTAAGGAGGATATATTGAGAGCGCTTAAGATCCTGGTTAGTGCTGAGAGACCTGTCATGCTAATGGGTGGAGGGGTATGCTGGAGCGGTGCTTGGGATGAGGCCGTCTCCCTCGCAGAGATCCTCTGGACACCCATAGTCTCGACGTTCCCGGGCAAAAACTGTGTACCCAATGACCATCCCCTATATATGGGGCCTGCGGGGATGCATGGGAGGCTCGAGGCTGATGCTGCGCTCGCCAACGCCGATGTTGTGCTGGCCGTTGGAACTAGGTTTAGTGATAGAACTGTTGGGAGGTTCAGGGAGATGAATTTAAAAACCGTGATCCATATAGATATAGATCCCAGCGAGATAGGTAAGAATGTCAGTGCCTCCATAGGAATTGTCTCAGACGCCAAGAAAGCCCTCAGAAGCATGCTGAGACTATTGCCAGAGGTTCTCGCATCAGAGGTTCAGAAGCCTGTTGATGGGAGGAAGGGTTTTCTGGCATGGCTCAGGGATATTAGGAGGAGGTATGAGGATCATATAGCTAGAAAGGCTGATGAGATGAGGCCATTCGCTCCCTGGAAGGTGCTTAAAGTCCTTAGAAGGGTCCTGCCCCCCAGCACTATTGTAACCACGGGAGTCGGGAGTCACCAAATGTGGTGCGAGCTTCACTGGGACGTCTATATCCCGGGTACTTTCATAACCAGTGCTGGGCTGGGCACGATGGGGTTCGGCTTGCCAGCAGCTATAGGGGCTAAGATCGCTGTTGGTAGCAGGCCTGTTGCTGTCATAGATGGCGATGGTTCTTTCCAGATGACAATGAACAACCTATCCCTTATAAGGGACTATAATCTCCCAATAATAATTGTTATATTTGATAACAGGGCTCTAATGCTTGTAAAGCAGTGGCAGATCTATATGTACTCGAGGAGAGTTATAGCTACTGAGTTTAGCAGTATACCGGATTTCATAAAGATAGGAGAGGCGTATGGTATAGATGGCTACAAACCATCCACCTATGAAGAGATAGAGTCTATTGTGAGGAGATATATTAGAAATGACGAGCCCGTGATCATAGACATCACGCTAGATAGGGAAAAGGATATAGTGTTACCATGGGTAAAGCCGGGCGAGTGGCTAGCAAACGCTATTCCTCCAGAGGGCTTGGAGGTGGATCTCATATGGAGAGGCTATTAGTGGTGAGGGCCTCTATGGGTCTGGACTCGCTTGCAAGGCTGATAAACATTATTAGGAGGGGCAAGATACAGGTGATCGAGGTATCCTCAAGATTCGGGTCAGATGGAGAGGCTGAGATAGCTCTGAGGATTAGGGGCGAGGACCTGGAGATCGAGTGGGTGAAGAAAAAAATATTAGCCTCGTTAGATGTAGAGAATGTTGAGGTGATACAATGGCCAGGATCTACAGAGATCAGGACGCATCTTTAGACCCCCTAGTGGGCAAGGTGATAGCGGTTATAGGCTATGGAAGCCAAGGAAGGGCCCAAGCCCTTAATCTCAGAGACAGCAGGTTAGACGTGATCATAGGGCTTAGAAGAGGGAGATCCTGGGAGGAAGCGTCTAGAGAGGGCTTCAAGGTCTATAGCGTGGGGGAGGCTGTGAGAAGGGCTGATGTGGTTTTGATGCTGATCCCGGATATGGCTCAGCCAGAGGTGTGGAGAAGCGAAGTGGAGCCTAACCTCAGAAGGGGGATGGTCATCGACTTTGCCCACGGCTTTAACATAAGGTTCAACCTGATCAGGCCTCCGAGCGATGTGGACGTGATAATGGTGGCTCCAAAAGCCCCTGGAAGAAAAGTTAGGGAGGAGTTTCTAAGAGGGAGGGGGGTTCCAGCGCTAGTCGCCGTTCATAATAACTACAGTGGGAAGGCCCTCGAATATGCCCTCGCAATAGCTAAGGGAATAGGGGCTACGAGGGCGGGGGTTATAGAGACCACGTTTGCTGAGGAGACAGAGACAGATCTTATTGGAGAGCAAACAGTCTTAGTAGGAGGTCTCCTAGAACTTCTCAAAAAGGGCTTTGAGGTTCTTGTCGAGCTTGGATATCAGCCTGAGGTTGCTTATTTCGAGGTTATTAATGAGGCCAAGTTGATAATGGATCTAATATATGAGAA
>JAVVGE010000091.1:0-9696 GCA_032249255.1 Desulfurococcales archaeon
TCCCTTCAGGACGGATCATCGGTTCCCCCCATCTATTCGGGTTTACATCTGTCATCTGGGGCAGTCGGGGTGGTCAGAGATCCCCCAGGAATTACTTTGATCTTTAGCTTTTTCAAAGCCCTCTTCCTGATATTCAGCTTTCCTATAACGTCCCTATCTCCCTCAAAGTCGCATCTTGGGCATCTAAGCCTTCTATAGCCTATCTCCTCCAATCCTTTGGAATCGCATTTTGGGCACTCCGAGGATGTCCCATTTGGGTTTACTATTGCTAATGGCACCCCTTGTTTCTTAGTCTGCCAATCAATCCACTTTCCCAGTCTCTTATAGCCCATCATGATTAGCTTTTTCCTATGATCTTTGGGCAGATCCCTAAGCGATTCTATGAGTCCCTTGAGATCTTCTCTAGCAACTGCGTATCCAAGCCTCTTAGCAAGCTTCACTATCTTAAGCGATGTTTTCCTAGCCCAGTCTTCAAGTATATTCCTAGCCTTTCTGTGATAGGATCTTATTCTTCTCAGGATCCCTCTTCTCCTCCTCCATGCAGGATATCTGGTGGATGAGTATTTCTTCTGAAGATCCTCTGCAAGCTTTTTCCATCTATGGGCTTCATCGATCTTGGTGTCTATCTCCTCATTGATCACGTGATCTCCATACACTATCTTCTTTTCATTAATATCTACAGCTATAACATCTCTAGGCTGGTAAGGCTGCGGCTTGGGGATCCTCTTGGATATCCACGGCATCATCTTATCATCTCTATGGACTAGCCTAGCCTCCCCATTCTCATAGCTATCATACCTCCTATCCAAGCCAATGATTTTGAGTTTAACCCCCTCCTATGATCTCCACATATCCTTCTTTAACCCTGTATCCTAAGCCTTGATGTAGAAGCATGCTAAGCCTCTTAATCCTCGGTCTCCTACCCCTCCTAGGATTATTCCTCCAGGCATTAGCATTAGCAAGAGCATCCCTATAGCAGTCAAGGGCCACCCTTGATGGGAGGTCGAACCATTCCCTCAGCTCTCTGTATAGAGCGTTGTGAACCTCCCCGATTTTCTTTAGATTCAGCCTCAATATCTTGTTTATAGCGTAGTTCAGGGCTATGTTGTATCTCTTGAGAGCTCTATGGCCCCGGACTCGGGACTAACCATTACCCCGATCGAGATGGTTAGCAACCCCCATCGCCAGAGGCCATAGAGCCCCAAATAAATAGAGATAAAAGCTAAAAACATTCACATCTATCCCCGCCCTGAAGGGCGAGGCTTTCAGTTGTAAAGGGTATTCCAAACCCTCTGTATCCATATAATATAGCTCTATGCTGTGTAGAGTCTTTCTTCCTCACGATAAAGTAATGTATCCTAGTGCCATCGTGAGATCTTGCGTATCCATGCTCCACCACGAAGTTCTTATGAACCCCGATTCCTTGATCACCATGGCCTCAAGGTTAGAGGAGATCCTGACTACCCTGTATCTCTGAACAAAAGACGTTAGCTCTACTATAAGTTCCCCACTATATGCCTGATCCACATATACATATATGCTTGAGGGATACTCTGGGACATAGATGCCAAGCCTATTCCCTTTCAAATCATAGAAATATATTTTTTCAAAGTAGTAATCTGGGTCGATATATATGGAGGCGATCTTATCTCCTAGGGTGGCTGCTGAATCCATGTACTCGCGGGATTCCGGCACAACCTCTCTCACATCTTCTCTAACACATATGATCCTACCCATGCCCCCGCGATCATAAGCCCTTACAGCCAGGCACCCATCTATATAGTCTATTGGGTGATACATGTGATCGCCCCCATAGATCCTAACCCATGTGTTTGGCCTCATGAGATCACCTAGATACAGTGTGGAGCTCCTCCACCCATAGGTGACATTAATGAGGGCCTTGGATCTGTCTGAAGAACTTTTAAGGGTTATAAAGTTAGAGGTTCCTACTCCATAGCCGAATACCGTCTCATCCTTGCCAGAGTCCCTGAGAAACACCCTTGCGCAGGGAGCTGATACACCGTCTGGGCATTTCCCCGATCTATATAATCTAACATAGTAATATCTACCTCCTTCAAGAAATAGGACCTTACTGATAGAGCCCTCCATAGTATCTATGATCTCGCCACTCTCTATATCCATGACGTTTAGCCTACCTACGTCCTTTCCCCCTATTGAATAATAGTATGCCAACATTCTCCCCCATCGTCTATGTAGTAATTAGTTATGATCGCCTTCCTACCCAGTCTGCTCGAAATAACTAGGTCTTCCGTCTCCCCATCCCTATACACAATCCCTACTCTATAATCCCTAGATCTATACATGTAGAAATACCCCCTAAGAGACACCTTGAAGAAGTAGTATATGGGTTCCTCATATAGCTTTACAAACCTCGCATACAGCCTTTCCCCATAGCGAGCGACAACTCTCCTAGCTACTAGATCCTGCTTCTCCGCCCATCTAAGAGTCTCTTGACTGCTTAGATCCTCTAGCCATAGATAGACATCTTGGTTCATAAGAACCCCACATATTCCGTCCTATAGGATGGAATATCATCTTATATTATATATAGTCGCTACCTATTGCCTCGCCGTGTATCCCGGGATTCTGATATTTATTTAACACTGCGGCAACTCCTTCTAATTCTAGTGCATATACCTCGTGATTGGTGCTTCTCAGCTTTCTCTCCATATATATATAGAATTCCTTCTTAACCATGTCAGCTCCAATTAAAATATATAGAGGTATATAGCTGGATATCCTCACATTATCGGTTTTAATGCATATAGATTCCAGGATCTCAGAGAGTATCCCTCTGGTTATAGGGTTTGCTAGGGCTTCTTCTAGCGTGTGGGGTCTTTTACCCCTTATCTGTGTGACCATCCTTCTAAGGCTTCTAATATCTATCTCCTCCCTAGCAGGTATCCTATCCCTCAAATCTCTGTAGATCTTTAATATAGATCCCAGTATCTGTGAGGGCCCTACGCCCTTAGTAACAATAAGTGGAACATTAACGGGGGGTGAGGGCTCCAGACGATATCTATCCCTGTATCTCCTCATTGTTAGAACTATGGGGAGCGGGTCTCTCGATTCTGAGGCCACGACTAGATCTACTAGGAACATGTTCTCTGGACAGCTGTCGAAGCTTATGATCGAGAATGGCCACCAGGCTAGGACGAGTTTCTTCCGATCCGTTGGACCGATCTTTACGCCTGGTTTTAAGAACATATCTAAATCAATATATAATTGTTTTTGGAGTTATAAACAGCTATGCGTCTATAACTAAAGATTACACCTACCCTAGGGCGAGATCGAGATCCCAAGGCAAAACCTTAAAAAGCATAGGGCAGGGGCTGTTTAAAATATATGCCTTGCACAGAGTATACAAGGATCTTAACATATGCTAAGAATATTTATATCCCAGGGGAATAGAACATAATGGCTCTGATGGCTATATATGTGATAAGAGAGATGGGAGGGAATAGGGGGTTCGAGTTTAAGAAAATAGTGGTTAGCTGCATGAAGGCAGGGCAACCGTAGAGGCTGCGAGAAAGATCGCTAAGATCATAGAAGAGAATGTACTAGATCAGGAACTGACCTCTTCCCGCCTTCAGGTCATCATCTTTTGATCGTCATTCTGGATAGTGTTTGATGCAGCTATAAAAAGAAGAAAAACAGAGCAGGAGCTTGCTCGAAATAGTCATGGCTGTGACAAAAAATCTCGCCCCTTAGGATGGGAGAGATTTTTAGAACACCTACAACACCTACACCTAGACATAGCGATCCAGCTTCTAGCATGCTCCTATCCTCAGTTTCTGGATAGATTAATAGGCCATATATGTTATAATAACCTAGCGGTTGTACCCCTATGGGTTTTGGTGTGTGTTCTAGGATCCTGCCTGGAGGTGTCTCTATAAATGAGTGGCTTCTCAATATATCTACTCTGTTATATGTGATAGCCCTTATCGGCGCTTCTACATATCTCCCCAGATATGCCGTCTCTCTGGGTGCTAACGAGGCTAGCGTGTCTCTTCTTGCGAGTAGCTATGCTGCTACATCCATACCCCTCAGGCTGGTTGTTGGTGTGTTGAGCGATAAGGGGTATGCTAAGGTCATCATGATATCCGGATCTATTCTAGGATCTATAGCATGCCTGCTATATATGGTATCAAGCAGTCTAGAGCCAATCTATATGGGTAGGCTCATTCATGGAGCATCTGTTGCCCTCTTTATACCAGCATCCCTGTACTCGGCGAGCATCTCGGGCGAGATGGCTTCTAGAGCTATTCTCTGGAGGAGTCTGATGTGGAGTCTTGGGTTCATAGTGGGGCCCTCGGTTTTCGGAGTGGCTCTATCCATAGGATCCTGGGGCCTTGTCTACATACTAGCAATAGTGTTCTCAATAGCCTCGGCAGGAATTAGTGTATCTTATAGACTTCCAAGGATCTATGCAAGGCCCCGTGAAAAGGGTGGAGGGCTACTCAGCGCGTCATTCACACTAGCATCAGCATCTCTATTTTTCTATGTAGTGGGCTATCAATCGATTTCCTACTTCCTCCCAGCCCTACACGAGGTGAGAGGACTGTCAGCATTCGAGACAGCTATGTTCTTCACACTAATGGCCATAACAAGCCTAGCATCGAGACTAGCCCTAATAGCAGTCAGAGAGCCAGACCCTTGGGCAACAGCGATCACGGGATCTATAGCAAGCATAGCAGGATATATGCTCATAGCATCAAACCCAGAAGGATCTATAGCCATTATATCAGCAACAATAGCAGGAGCAGGAATGGGCCTCCTATTCCCCTCACTCCAGATAATCTCACTACTAGGAGTACCCGAGCACAGGAGGGGAGCAGCCTCTAGCATATACACAGCAATGTTCGATCTAGGAGCGCTCATAGGACCCCCAACAATAATAACAATAAGCGGGGGATATAGAAACGCCATAGAAACATCAACAATAGCAGTAACAGTAACAGCTCCACTAATACTAGCAATCAAGCTTATAGGATCGCTAAATACCAGATCAGAAAGCAAAATCACTAGATATGAGTAGAACAAGCAATAGAATAGCCTAATAACCGGTAAAAAGCTAGGAGATTATACATGAGAGCCCAGGCTTTTCCTACCAAATATCGAGGCTAGTGCGAGGGCTATTATTATAACTATGTATGGTATTGATGATACTATGAAGTCCCCAATCCCCATTAATGCGAGCTGGGGTCTTAGGAGCATTATTATTCCAATAGCATAGCCTGCTATAGCGACTCCCAGGGGCTGTATCCTTTTTCATGGTAATGGGAATGCTTTTATATTCGCTTGTTGTCTGGGCTTAAGCTTATAAGTATCCAGTTCATAATTGTATTTATGATGAGGTGATAATCTCTGCTAGACCTGGGTGTGCAGAGACCTCGGGATGCTATGATGCTTGAGCTCCTGAGACCGAAGCCCTGCATGAGGGCTCTGCCCAGAAGGGCTTCGGGTTCTTAAGCCTAGCCCTAGATGAGAGCCTAGTGCCGCTGGGCTCCACAGCCACCAATGAAACTACAGGGATATTCATATCCCTGTGGGGGAGGTGGAAGCCCCCGATGCCACAGGGCTAAAAATCCTGTGCATCAAAAAACACAGCAATCCAAAACAAAAAGAAAATCAGCGACAATCAATGACAATTGAGGAACAAGCGAAGAGGTCAGTCATCTATATGACTTATCTCCTTATATATCCTCTCCCGATCTCTGTCATCAACGGGCTCGCTAGAAAATTCAACGACAACCCTTTTTATCCTAGGATCTATCGTTAATATCTCGCTAATAATCCTCTCTCTCAGAATATCGAGCTCCTTCATACTCTTCCTAGGATCTATCCCCAATGTCGCTACTATAAATATGTAGTCCGGGGTTATCGCATAGCTTCTAAGATCATCTATGTCCACCACCTCACCGAACCTTGATATAGTTTTTAGAACCTTGAGCATGACATCCTTTGGAGCGGATCTGCCTACCAGCACCTCTATATTCTTATATATTACATATGCCGACGCGGTCAGAATTACAGATGCTATGATCATCGAGCCGAGTGCGTCTATATGAGGATATCTACTTGAGAGGATCAGAGAGGATAGAGCTGTTGCATTACCGCTCAGTGAGAATAGGTCTTCAATTATGAGTGCAAAGGCTATCGGTCTCAGCCTAGACCCTGGATCCCTCCACATCTGCCTCATTCTATATACAGCAGTTAGTATAGCAATGTCTATCCCTATCGCGATCCCTATTAATGAGCTCCCAGCCAGCAATTCACCATATATTCCGACACCTCTGTGGAGGGCTTCATATGCATTGATAAAGATGTTGTTAGCTATAGCGCCAACCAATATGGAGACAGATATAATGCTAGCTACATAGGGGAATCTTGCAAAGCCTAAAGGGTATTTAGGAGAGGGCTTTCTATTAACTAGAAGAGCTCCCATATATAGCACAAGGCTATTTATAGTGTCACCCACTGAGTGGAGCATCTCAGCATATACCGCTAATGATCCTGTGAGTATGAAGGCTACTAACTTCAATCCAGCCTGGATCGAGTTGAGGGCTATGGAGAATAGAAATACTAGTGGACTCCTTCTATAGCTCGGCATATGCTACGACACTTCTGTGACCGGTATAATTATTACCTAAGGTAGCTAATAAACATAGCCAGGCTATTTAAAAAGACGTGAAACTATGTCCGAGAGATCCATGTAGACATATCTAACCCCTGCTAGCTTGGGAAGGTAGAAGGCTGCCTTGGCGGATGGTGTTGCTAAACATCTATATCCGAGGCTATTTAACGGAGATATTACACCGCAGATCCCTGAGAATATCTTCACCCCCCTCGATTCGAGGACCTCTACAAGACCTCTTCTAGAGAGATCCCTGTATATTTGATGAGAAGTAAAGATCCAGACAGGCTTATGTGCTTTAACACCCTTGTCGATGATCAACCTAGCTAGGTCTTCAATCAACTCTGCAGATGCATGTGGACACCCTATGAGGGCTGCGTCAACCTCTTCACACGATATATTATCAAGAGCCCCTGAGAGATCCTTATCATCTATCGAAACTCTCTCTACCCCTTTGAGATCATCGCGCAGTATCTTGCCGGCCTCGGGCGAGATACCCTCCACCAGCACCAGCCCCATCCCACCGCTAGAGCCAGCAGCAGCTAGAAAACCCTTTATCTCCTCATGCCTAGTGAATCTAACCCCCTCCACATATGGGATCCTCTCGCCAGCTATTCTCCCCACTGTGAGGCCAAGGGCTCCATAGCTCGAGAGCCCCGAGATCCTAGCCATGACCTTCACAACAACTTGGGGTCTTCTATTCTCCTCAACTAAGAGACCAGCTCTGTAGGCCTTACCTAAAATCCCCTCAAAAAGGGCTAACAGCCCACTCTCTCTATTACTCCTAGCACCATAAACGCTGTTTGCCAGAAGCACAGCATTGCTCTCCGCCCATGCGAGAATCTCACTGGGCTTCGGCTCTCTATAGTAGTATGGAGTGCATGTAAAGCCTTTAACACCCATATTCCTGAGGATCTCCAGAACCTCTCTCTGCCCTCTGAAAAACTCCTCGCCGTAGTTGAAGTAGTAGACACTCTCATCATCAACAGAGCCTGGGTTTGCTGTCGTATAGACAGAGAATCTGGCCCCACCGGCATATAGATCCCCAAGAAAAGATAGTCCAGCAACCCCTATGTTAGCATAGCCAACCCCAGAGACGTGGGCATGGGATATAGGTACGAGCCTATCAGCCCCAAGAGCCTCCCCAACCTTAACAACCACCCTCATGACCTTCTCAAGAACCCATCCAGCATCTCCAGAATAGATCCTCTCCTCCTCCCTCGTAAGAAACAATCTATGCACCCTACCTAATTCAATAATAGATCACGCACTTATTAAATATGTTTTTAGTTTCTTTCTGTTTAAGCTGTTCTCCTGTTTTTATTAATTCTTCACGGCTTATAAACTATGATCATACCCCTAAATCAAAGATCCTTAAGTTATGGAGAAAGATCTGCTTTTAATCTTGAACTGATCTGGTTATATATGACCCCCCTTTCAATTCTATAGAAGATCATCTTCTTTATGCTAGGGTCTTGGGTGTTACCCTTCTGGCTGGGGGTTATTAGCTCTACATCGTTGAACATTGGGCTGGGCTGTATCTTTTTTCATGGTAGTGGGAATGCTTTTATGTTCGTTTGTTATCCAGCTTAGGCTTATAAGCATACAATCCATAATTGTTTTGATTATGAGGCGATATCTCTGCTAGATCTTGGTGTGCAGAGACCTCGGGATGCTATGATGCTTAGAGCTCCCGAGACCGAAGCCCTTTATGAGGGCTCTGCCCAGAAGGGCTTCAGGGTTCTAGGCATAGCCCTAGATGGGAGCCCAGTGCCGCTGGGCTCAACCGACCTTCCGAGAAGCCTCCTAGGGCATATCGCCCGGGAGGTGGAGTGGGGGGAAGTCTCCCGATGCCACAGGATCAAAACCCTGTGGATCAAGAAGCACAGCAATCTAAAACAAAAGAAAACAAGCGACACCCAACAACCATCGGGACAAGCGGACTCTCCAGGAACATCGAGACACCCACACGTGGTGACCATCTGAGACATTAACCCCCGACCCCCAAAGCCATATCTATACTTATCACAGTGACAGATATTTCCCTAGAAGGTTTAAAAGCCGAGCCCTATCCAGCCCTAAAGGGCGAGGCTTCCAGTTTGTAATCATAAGCCTTATCAACGCCGTAATGTTGCTTAAGTCCCTTATACAACAAGTCTATTGTGATCTTTTTGCTCTTTTAAGTTCACGATCTTTAATCTCTCCTCGTACATTAAAAAGCCTCGTCCCGTGGAGAGGAGGCCTATGGTAGTAGAAGTCCAATGATTCTGTAGAAGCAGTGGCTCCGGCCTGTAGAGTAATGCTCCTATTATGGGTATGCTGATAGGGATGAGAACGCATTCAGACGGAGAACAGACAACAGTCCAAGGGAGAAAAAGCCTCCTAGAGATGCGAGGAAGGGATCATCTGCCTTTTCTTAATCTCCTAGCTCTTTCTTGATATGAGCTCCTTAACCAATACATTTATCACGTTGTCTCTTAGCTGGTCTAGGCTCCACTTTAGATACTTAGTATCATCCTTTACCTCGCTGATCTTCTTATCAAGATCGTTTTTAACTTCTGTGATCTTTTTATCTAGATCGCTCTTAGCCTCCGAGATCTTTTTATCTAGATCTGTTCTCAGCTCTGCCAGGGTCTTCTCTACAGTAGCTATCCTTGTTGATAGGCTCTTCTCTATAGCATCTATTCTCGCCGATAGCCTCCTCTCGATGGAATCTATTAGTAGATAGCCCACCTCCCAGTCGCTAAGCTTCTCACCCCTAAGAGCCTTCTCAATAACCCTCCTAACATGATCAGCGAGGATCGAGCTAATAACATCAACAGCTACTGGAGCAGCATGCTCAGCCATAGAGCCCAAGAAACAGATTCATAGAAAGCCTAAATATAGAATGAACCTAAACAAAACATCTCCGGTATCGAAAGATACAATAGAGAAAAGGGATGAGATTAAGAAGAAATATTATCACAGGTATAAGGGGGTTCTTGGTGTTAATGCTGGTCAGGTTGTTAATAAGAATGATGAGGCTTGGAACGCATTCT
>JAVVGE010000092.1:0-9674 GCA_032249255.1 Desulfurococcales archaeon
GTTATAGCTTATTCAGTTAGGAGGGAGAGGATCTCGAGGAGAAGATCTACTGTGGAGAGGGGTGTTAAGAAGAAATTAATGAGGCTTAGAGAAGGGGATAGAAAGCAGGGTATACTCTATAAGGTTGCTAGCCTCATAGAGGATCTCGCTAGGGAGAACAATGCTGTTGTTGTTATAGGTGATATCGATGGTGATGATAAGTAGGGGATGTCCGAGAATAGGGATGAGAGGCTTAGGCACAGGATTATCGGTGAAGTGTATCTAAGCTGATAGAGCCTCTCGAGGATAGGCCCATACATGCTGTAAGGGTATCTGAGAAGGGTTCCTCAAGCGTGGATCCATTCTCGATGAAGAGGATCGATAGCTACAGCCCCCTAGTGATCCGCACTGCGGTGAGGGGGAATAACGGGAGATATAAGGTTGTGAAGATAGTATTGAGGATAGCATATGTCGATGACAGGGTTGTTAAGAGAGATGTCGTGCTAGAGATATCTCTACTCAGATTGGAGGCCGTGGTGTTAGAGCTCGACAGGGCCCATGAGGTGTGGGTGAAGCTAGTGAACCCATACCTAGGCCCAACCCCGCTGGCAGAAATACAAGTATTTGGAAACACAATCAAATACCGTTAGCGGGGAAACGTTTCTCAACCTCCAGATCAGCATCATAATCCCTACTCTATAGAAAGAGGCTTGCCTCTACCTTGATCTCCTGAGCATCGTTAAACCTCTTCTAAGCCTTTCCAGCATCTCGAGGTTTAGAGCTTTCTCCGCTACTATAGCTACAAACACTACCTCTAAACCTGAGACTATGAGATAGGTGTATATATCGGGCGAGCTATAGCTCTCTATGAAGGCTATTCTTGAGTAGAATGGCAGCCCGGTCAATGGATTAAATAACAGTACATACACAGGAAGATATGAAGGATCTGTGAAGATTACTGCGAACCAAAGGATTATCAGTATAGGTGCTAAGCTTCCTGAGATCGTGTTAGCCATTCTCACATCACTACTTACACTCCCAATCAGAGTCCCGACTATACCTGCTAAGAGTATTGTCTCTATTGCATATATAGTAATTACACCTATGTTTAGAGGCGATATATCTATAACACTGGATATATTAAGGATCTTTATGTCAGGCATATAGCTCTCTATGATCTGCCGAGGTATGCTACCAATCTGCTGAGCACTGTTAGAAGCTATTATGGTGCCGGGGGTTTGGTAAACTCTGACACTAGATACTAGCAGGTTCGTGTATATCAGGAGCCCTAGCCCTAATCCTGCTAGAGATAGTGCCCCTATTATTCCTGGTGCTGCTAGTTTAGCCAGAACTATGTTTCTTCTGGGGATGGGCATAGAAAGGAGAATCTCTAATGTCTTCTCCTCGTTTTCTATAGCCATTGAGATTGCGCTATACCGCATTATAAATACAGAAATCATTAGGAGTATCATGGGCACTATTATCTGTATAAAGGTCAATAGAAAAAAACTGGCTAATATCGAAGGAGGCTATGATGGCATTCTTATCCTGTAAGTATGGTATAGAATATATTAGAGAGGGAATAATAAGGGTTGGAAGTATAGATGTTATGTTATTTATCCTAGCTATATAGATTCTCGATGCATCAACTATGGACTGCTGGATCCTTATTGCCACATCCTGCGGGGACAATGAGCTGGTAAGTCTAGTCTTATAAAGCACAATGCCTCAATCCTTCTCCCCTTAGCAAGGCTTTCTATAGAGGATGCGTTTATGATTACGAGGGCATCTGCCTCCTTCGGGAACGAGCCCTCTTTATCTATATAAGACATGTTATAACTTCTCATTACATTTTTAAGGATCTCGAGGAAATCTCGTGAGCCATCATAGCTATCTAGTAATAATACTTGGACAGATACCTGGGCTCCATACCCCTGCGAAATCTGAGAGGATACCGAGATATTTTGTATCACTCCCATAATGGGGAGAACTAGGAATCCTATTAAAACAGGGATCCAGATCCTAGGATCTCTGATCAGATCCTTTACCTCCTTCTCAACCAGAGCCCTTAGCACGTTCTCCACCCGAAATGAGTCTTATAAAGGCATCCTCCAGGTTTCTAGCCCCGACAGCCCTGATGATCTCGTCTAAATATCCCTCGAAAACTATTGATCCTCTGTGTATTACTGCAATTCTCTCACATAGATCCTCGGCCTCCGCCATTTCGTGCGTGGATAGAAGCACAGTTAAGCCGTGGCTCTTCGAATAATCCCTTATAATCCCTCTGATCTCTGCCTTCTGAATAGGATCCAAACCGACTGTCGGCTCATCCAGAATAGCCACCCTTGGAAGGGTCATGAGGGCCCTTGTAACCTGGATCCTTCTCTTCATATCCTTTGAATATTGCTTCATCGGTCTTCTAAGATCTTTCTCAGATAATCCAGAAATCTTTATACCCCTTTCAAGAATCTCCTCGAACCCCTTATCACTATATATCTTAGACACTATCTCGAGATATTCAATCCCGGATATATTCCTATATGCACCGGCCTCCTCAGGGAGATAAGATATAATCCTTCTAACAGCCTCTGGCTCTCTCAGAACACTGTACCCCTCTATATATGCTTCCCCTTGAGTTGGCGGGATTAGAGTTGCAAGAATCCTGGACATGGTTGTCTTGCCAGCTCCGTTAGGGCCTACGAGACAGTATATAGAGCCTTTCTCAACTTTGAAAGAGATTCTCTTAAGAACATATAGAGATCCGTATCGCTTCTCAAGATCTATAGCAACTACGCTATATTCCGGGGGCTAGGCTTCAACATATATCCGCTCTATATTATCCATTACTTTAATTAATATATTACAGGCTTACAAGATCCGCTAGCCCAGATATTACGAGGATCACCGCTCGATCTAGATGAACCATGTAGATGTAGCCTTTTCTATAGCTGAACCCCTCTCCATCAAGATCCACCTTAGATCTGATTGGAATCCTGCCATATGGGTCTATGGGGACGCTTCTAAAAACCTCTGATATTACACTAGCTATCTTAGCCACCATGCTCAGGATCTCGGCGTCAAAGGATTTACCAGGATCCAGATCCATGATAGATTTAAAGATCCTCAGCTTTACAAGAGATCTCACAGCATTCACCAATACCCTTTCCAGCTCTCTACACACATCCTCTTCCCTCCTTCTCGAACACCAAGAGTATATCCTCGAGATCCTGTCCTTTTCCTCTAAAAGCTGTGAGAACCCTATCTCCTGAATCCTCCTAGAAAGAATCTCCTCCTCTAGAACCCTTCCCAAATCCACCTTCCCCTCTATAGAGACACCCCTATACTGTAGTTTCTAACTCTATTCTATATCCTTAATTATGCCTCTGGACATGATGTAGATCATTAGATATAGTCATAGAGGCTAGAATCGATTTCAGGGCAAATGGAAGAACCGATCTGAGCCGCCTAGCCTCTCCCACCTCGGAATATAGGGGGTTTCAGTCTCCATTATTGCTAGAATCATTCGTGTTTTAATGCACATACTCCTTAAGAACTATGATCCCTCTCCGTCTTGAAGGGCGGGTTTCCTATTGCCTAGTCTCGGGTGTTAGCCCCCTGGAGAGGGATTAATGGTTTAACACCATTAGCGTTACCAAATAGCTCTCAATCTTCCTCGATATCCTTACCTTGTATCAAGATGCGTTGATGTTTCAAACACCTATTAGACTTAATCTAGAAAAATTTTAGCGGTGGGTATATGGTTCCAAGAGCTGTAGGGCTGTGAGGCGGTAGACGACTAGTGGTAGGCTTCTGTGATGAGGGGCTCGCCTCCGGCTTTTACTATATAGCCTATTATAGCCCATATAGCTCCTTACATATTATAGTTTGGTGGCTATGGGGCTCAGGGTCTCTATCGATGTTGGGGGTACATTCACGGATTTCGTTTATATAGATGATAAGGGAAACCTAGGGTCTTTTAAGATGCTCACTAACCCCAGAAATCCTGGGGAAACCATAGTATCCGGCCTCATGAAGATAGGGGGCGAGATAGAGGAGGTAGTCCACGCCACTACCATAGCTACGAATGCTCTCAGGGGTCAGATAAGCTTGGAGCTCCCGAGGGCTGCCCTAATAGCTACTAAGGGATTTAGAGATGTGATCGAGATTGGTAGGCAGAATAGGCCTAGGCTCTATGATCAGTTCTTTGAAAAGCCCAGACCTTTGATCCCTAGGGAGCTCAGGTTCGAGGTGAGGGAGAGGACCTCGGCCCGAGGAGAGATCATAGAGAGAGTGGATCCGGTTGAGATTAGAGAGGTCTATGAGAGGCTTAGAAGATCAGGCGTGATCTCTGTCGCAATATCCTTCCTACACTCATATATAAACCCCTCCAACGAGAGAATAGCTAAGGAAATCGCTAGAGAATATTTCAGATACGCTGTGGCCTCTCACGAGGTTGCACCAGAGCCTAGGGAGTATGAGAGGACCTCAACAGCGGTTGTAAACGCGGTTCTCATGCCCCTAGTCTCTAGATACATAGAGTCTCTAGCATCATCGCTATCACGCTTCGGGGATCCCAAACTCTATATAATGTCTAGCTCCGGGGGACTCATAGATACTGAAGAGGCTGTGAAGAAGCCTGTGCAGATTATAGAGAGTGGCCCAGCAGCTGGTGTTGTAGCGGCATCTGAGCTTGCAAAGATAATCGGTGAGAAGAAGGTTATAAGCCTAGATATAGGCGGAACCACGGCAAAAGCTGGAACAATACTTAATGGGGAGATAGAGATTACAAGTGAATACGAGGTCGGGGGCGAGGCCCACTACGGAAGGATTATAAAGGGCTCGGGATATCCTGTGAGATTCCCATTCATAGATCTAGCAGAGGTATCTGCCGGCGGCGGCACAATCATATGGAGAGACGAGGCAGGGGCTCTGAGAGTTGGTCCAATAAGCTCTGGAGCCGATCCAGGGCCTATATGTTATGGAAGGGGAGGCAAGGAGCCCACTATAACAGATGCAAACCTAGTCCTTGGCAGGATCGGGGAATATCTGCTGGGAGGAAATATGAAGCTGGATAGGAAGGGAGCCTTGAGAGGGCTTACAAAGCTCGGAGATCCATATGAGGTAGCTTCTGAGGCGGTGAGGCTAGCGGATCTCGAGGCGGCTAGAGCTATAAGACTGGTGACCATAGAGAGGGGGCTAGATCCAAGCGAGTTCGCCTTAGTAGCCTTTGGAGGGGCCGGTCCACAGCATGCAGTCGCTATTGCTGAGGAGCTAGGGATTAGAAGGGTTATGATCCCACCCTTTCCTGGAGTCTTCAGCGCCCTAGGCCTCTTGCTAGCTGACTGGAGGTTCGAAGCTAGGGCCTCATTCCCAGGTGCTCTCGAGGAAGCCTATAGATCCCTAGAAGAGTCGATCCTAAGGAGAGTGGGGAGAGCTGATTATTTCGTTAGATACGCTGATGTGAGATATAGGGGGCAGGGCTGGGAGATCACGATCCCAGCTGGGAGGCCGGCTAGTTTTGAGGAGGTCTCAAAATCTTTTGAGGAGAGACACACCTCCCTCTACGGATTTAAGATGGATCTTCCCGTGGAGATAGTTACCATAAGGGTTTTCGCCGTGATCAGGAGAGATAAGCCTACCCTACCTAGTCCAAAGAAACATGGGGATCCTTCTCCCAGGGGGTATAGAAGGGTATATATAGCGGATTCATGGGTTGATGCCCCGACATATGCGAGGGAAGATCTCTCAGAGAGGGCTAGGGTTAGAGGGCCGGCTCTCATAGATGAATATGACTCAACAACTGTCATTCCACATTGTTGGGAGGCTTTTGTAGGGGGTGCGGGCTCTCTTATTATTGAGAAGCTCTGAGGCGATCTCATGCCTTCCTGGGAATTGATCTACAAGGCCACTGTTTATATAGCTGAGGAAATGGGAGTAGCATTAAAGAGGTCTGCTTTCTCGCCGAATATAAGGGAGAGAATGGATCATAGCTGTGCTATAGTGGATAAGAAGGGCAGGATCGTCGCTCAGGCTGAGCACATACCAGTGCATCTGGGCTCTTTCAGGGTATGTGTTAGGAATATTATCGGTTGGATCGAGAACAGCGGTGAAGATCTTGGAGAGGGGGACATGCTGATCTTCAACGACCCATATATATCGGGCACGCACCTGAACGATGTCACAGTAATAGCCCCGATATATCGTGGGGGAATTCATATAGGCTATGTGATAAACAAGGCGCACCAAGTAGATGTTGGGGGGCCTATGCCAGGTAGCATGAACCCTATTGCTAGAACCATATATGAGGAGGGCCTGATCATACCGCCGATAAAGGTGGTTAAGAAGGGATCTGTAGATAAGGAGGTCATGAGAATCATAACAGCAAATACGAAGACGCCCCTAGTGACAGAGGGAGATACGAAGGCGCAGATAGCTGCAAACATAGTTGGGTCGAGAAGGGTTGCAGAGCTAGTGGAGAGGTACGGGTTAGAAGCGGTTGAGGATGCCTGGGAAAAAGCGATATCCCATGGCAGGGCCCTGGCGATGAGCAAGATCTCTGGGTGGAGGAGAGGAGTGTTCGAGGCTGAGGACTATCTAGAGCTAGAGGATCAGGATCCTGTGATAAGGGTTAAGCTGGAGATCGGCGAAGATGTAAGAGTCGACTTTACAGGAACCAGTAAGCAGGTTGATAAGCCATACAATGCAGTATACGGCGTTACATACGCAGCTGTCGTATACCCGATTAGAAGCTTGATAGAGGGCGACATACCGGTTAACGAGGGTTTCTATAGCATTGTTGAGGTATCGGCACCCGAAGGAACAATAGTGAACCCCAGGAAACCGGCCCCAGTCTCAGGTGGAAACGTCGAGACATCGCAGAGGGTAGCCGACACAGTGCTAAAGGCCCTTTCCACGGCTATACCTGAGAGGGTTCCAGCAGCAGGATCTGGTACTATGATGAACGTAATGATAGGGGGCGAGGATCCCTCCACAGGGTACTGGGCATACTATGAAACGATAGGAGGCGGGAGTGGGGGGAGGCCGGGGAAACACGGCGTCTCAGGGGTACATGTTAACATGACCAACACCATGAACACCCCTATAGAGGTTGCGGAGAGAGTGTATCCAGTGCTATACACAGCCTACAGGATTAGAGAAGATAGTGGGGGCAGGGGGAGATATAGGGGAGGCGATGGGATCATAAGATCCTTCAGGGTGCTAAGACCAGCAAGGCTCTCAATAATGGCTGAGCGAATAAAGAGAGCCCCTTGGGGCCTCAACGGAGGAGAGCCTGGGAAACCAGGGAGAATAGTTATTAGGAAAAGGGATGGGAGAGAGCTTATAATGCCTAGCAAATTCACCATAGATTTAGATGAAGGTGATGAGGTAATTATAGAAACGCCAGGAGGAGGTGGATGGGGATCTATAAGCGCTATTACTAGCCAAGCCTTAAGAATGTTCTGACCTCCTCTCCTGCCCTCAGGTCGTCATTCTTTTGATAATCATCCCTTTCAGGCAGATCATCGGCTCCCCATCTATTTGGGTTCTTATCTGTCATCTGGGGGAGTCGGGATGGCCAGAGATCCCCCAGATATTCCCAGGATTTTCAATGCCCTCTTCCTTATGTTCAGCTTCCCAATGATAGCGTCTCTATCTGCCTCGAATCCGCATCTAGAGCATCTAAGCCTTCTATATTCTGTCTCCTTCAAGCGTTTCCCCTTTCAATTCTACTTTCAATTCTATAGTAGATCACCCTTAACGCCATGGGCTCCCATCTGAGGAGAGCTTAAAACATCATAGCTCTCTGAGAGCTCTGCGCACCTAGATCCAGCAGAGATTATCACCTCATCATTAAATATGATTAAGTAACTAGAGGTATTTAATCTATTGCTTGCCTTGTGACAGCCTTAGGGACACACCTAAGGAGGAACCTATAGCCCTAGATGCTCTTTTCAATGCGTGGGAGCCTAGGAGCACTCCTATATCACCTACGTTCTATGAAATATTGTCCCGCAGCGGCTGGGGCTCAGCTTAGGGGTGTTCCTCTAAGGATTATTGCCCTGGCGCTAGCTGGGCTTGAGCGGGGAGTGTTAAAAGGGGGCCCTTTCAATGCCAAGCCCTGAAATGCATGGCTGGCTCTTAAAGCAGGGCGTCAGGTGCGAGCAATTTCCTTAAAAACATGTTGAGTGCTCTCCAAGTCCCCTCAATCGAGCACCTTAAAAGGGCGCTCTAGGCATAGGCTCTGAGAAGCCCTAAGAGAGCCCATAGCAAACCCAAACCCCCCACGCACCAGGCTTTCGGGTGAACGGCTCTAGAGGCATTCCTTCTATATTTACAACCGAAAGACTCACTTTTTAAGGCGGGATGGTTTTATTTGCTTTCTAGGTTCTTGTTTATTTTTGGAGGGGGCTCTATGACCTCTATCTCGATCGGGATGGTGGTTAGTCCCGAGCCTGGGGCTATAGAGCTCCTCAGGAGATACAATGTAGCTCTCAACTATGCAATAAACAGGATCCTGGGCCTAAATCTGAGAAGCATTGGGGGTTTATAACGCTCTATACAGAGAGCTGAGGGGGTTCGGTCTCCCATCTAGGGTTGCCATTGACTGCTACAGGGATGCCCTTGCAAATGCCAATGCCTGGAGGAATAATCCTAGGAGGGGTAGGAGGCCTAGGGTTAGGAAGCTGAGCATGCTCCTACACCAAGGCTCGGGATAAGGGTTAAAGAAGGATATGTGGAGATCATAGGAGGGGTTAAACTCAAGATCATTGGCTTGGATATGAGATACGATGACTATGATAATAGGGAGGCTAGGCTCGTGTATAGAGACAATAAGATGATCCTGTGGATCTCTAAGAGGATCCCCAAGCCACAGCCCTACCAGCCTAGAGATGTCATAGCCATAGACATCAATGAGAGGAAGATAGTCTATAGAGATGATAAGATAAACAAGAAGAGGGACACCAAGATTGATAGAGCCCATAGATGGAAACTCCTTGCCGAGAGCCTCCAGAGGAGATACTCCTCTCCAAGGTATCCTGCTTGGAGGAGGAGAAGGGGGATCCTGAATAGAATAAGATCCTATCATAGGAAGGCTAGGGATATCCTTGAGGACTGGGCTAGGAAATCAGCCTTGGAGATTGTGGAGCTTGCTAAGAAGCTTGGACACGCAGTTGCTAGAGAGGATCTCAAGGGGCTGATAAACTCCCTGAGAAGGATCGAGAGCAAGGATCACAGGACGAGGCTCATAATAATGGGGTATTCAAGGCTTGGGGAGTGGATAGACTGGCAGGCTATGAAGCGCGGATCACCACTAGCAATAGTAGATCCTAGGGGGACATCAAGCGAATGCCCAAAATGCGGTTCAAAGCTGGAGGAGAATGGATATAGAAGATTAAAATGCCCTAGATGCGGCTTCGAAGCAGATAGAGACGTTGTTGGAAAGCTCAACACTAGGAAGAAGGCACTGAAGATCCTGAGAATATCTGGGGGATCTCTGGCCACCCCGTCTGCCCCCCAGATGACGGATGTAAACCCGAATAGATGGGAGAATCGATGAACCGCCCAAAGGGAAGCCTCCCCTTTAGGGCAGGAAGGAGGTCAGAGTTATTTACGAATCACTTCATTCCCGCAGTGGTTCCGAGACCTAGGATCTCTCACCAAGCACCATGGCACCATGGTTCTTGCGGGAGAGG
>JAVVGE010000093.1:0-9624 GCA_032249255.1 Desulfurococcales archaeon
AAAGGATTGAGAAAGCTAAAAATAGTTCCTCGTGGGGGAGCTCTGACTCCCCTCACTGCCTCCCAAATGACAGATGTAGCCCCGAATAGATGGGGGAACCGATGAACCGTCCTGAAGGGAACTCTCGCCCTCCAGGGCGGGGAGGAGGTCAGTAGAGGATTATTATAGCTCTCTAATATAGCAGCCTTGAATCTCAGCTTATCCACCTAATATATTTTAATGAACGGTCTTAAGGATCTAGGGCGGAGTTTCTCTATATAAGTATTGTGAGCTATGGAGCTTAAGATCTTTCTTTGCTAAAGTTTTGGAGGAATTCATGTGCTTTTATGAGATCCGCTGGCTGGTGTCCTTCCCTCTTAGCTATTACTTCGTCGAAATATCTCCATAGGAGATCTTTGTAGCTGGGGTGAGCGCATTTATCTATTATAGCCCTTGCTCTCTCTATTGGTGAAAGCCCTCTAAGATCTGCCCATCCCTGGTCTGTCACGATCACATCTACATCGTGTTCCGCTATATCTACGTGGGGCGTTATCGGTACTATTCTTGGTAGGCCTTTACTGGTTATGGAGGGCAGGGCTATTATTGTTAGGTATGATGGTTTTGCATGATCTCCCGACCCTCCTACACCGCCATAGATTCTGTCCCCTATGTGGGATATATTAGCATGTCCATAGATATCGATCTCTATCGCCTGTTGAATGACTACGTGGATGAATCTGGATATTATCTGTGGGTTATTCGTGATCTCATACGGCCTTAATACGGTGTATTTCCTTATCTCATTGATATTCCCATATAGATGATCTCTGAGCTTCTCATCCCCTGGCAGCGTGAAGATCACAGCTGATGAGAGGCCTCTGACCCTATCTCCTAGATGTCTGACCCACCTTACTGAGGCAACCTCACCCCAGATCCTTAGATCCACATCTAGCTCTGTGATCTTGTCGGCGAGTAGCGAGGCTATGGGGCCTGCTGCTGGTTGTAGTGTGAAATACTCTGATCTTAGGTTAGGGTCGCTCGATACCTCTTTAGAGAGGAAGTCGATCAGGTTCTCAACAACCCTTATATCGAGCTCCCCTCCAGCTGTGTAGTGCCCCCTCTGATCCTCGAGATCGCTGATAACTATGGCAGCCAGCTTGGATCTAGGGATCTTAAGCACACCATCCCCAACCCTGTCAAGAACATCTCTAATACCGATCACATCCCCGGGCCTCGTGACATATATATCGTGGAGCCCATATAGATAGGGCTTAGCGATCGAAAGCTCTAAAACAACCTTCTCAGCAACATCAGCAAGGGCAAGGGCTGCATCGACGGAGAGCCCGAGCACAGCGCCATCCCCATGAAACCCTGTTACCTCGATAACAGCTACATCTATCCTACCAAGCTTACGAAGAAAAACGCCTCTCCTGAGCCACGAGGAATACTTATAGAGCCACATATCAGAGACCTCATAGGATCTCATATTCACAAGTCTCCTAGTAACCTCCGCAGATGCCCCGAATGGATATCTCCTCCTAATCCCTATCCTGGCAAGGCTCTCCTCATGATCAACACCGCAGGTACCAGCCGAATAGACTATGAGATCGAGCTTCTCACCTAGCCTCTCAGCATACTCCGCCAAGGCTCTCGGAATAATCTTGGGATATGAGGTGCCCGCCATACCGGCGAAGGCTATTGAGCCCCTTCTCGGGACTAGCTTTCTAACTACGTCTTCAGGATCTGCGATCCTTGCAAGCAGATCATCGCTCCTGAGCCTGCTTCTAATCTCGTCCATCAAAGCCGCTTGTCCCCCCATCCTATCGAGGCGATCCAGGGTTGGACATGGATCCCTGACCAGCTATCCTCCATATGGGGGAATAGTTCCTCTTATAGACAAGAACCTCCCTCACAAACTCACAGACAGTCTGTGAGAACCAATTCTTATAAACCCTGTGCCTCACTATGACAGAGCCAACATCATCCCTACCGGGGATCTCCCTTGTCTCAAGAACCTCGGTCTCGACATGGAGTGTATCCCCATCGAAAACAGGGGCTGTGAACCTTAGATCGCGTATCTCGACCTCCCTATAGACGTTTTTAAAAACCTCGGATGTTATTCCATAGACCATGGCTAGCGTCATGGTCATTACTAGCAGGGGTTTGCCGAACTCCGTGAGCTCCATATACTCCTTGTCAAAGTGGATCGGTGCGGTATTCATCATAGCGTGTGTGAAGTATAGGTTATCCTGGTAAGTCACAGTCCTACCTAGTCTATGCAGTATCTTCTCGCCCTTGGCAAAGTCCTCGAAGAACTTGCCTGGATATCCTAGCAATATCTCACCCCCTACCTATCTTTTCTAGATATCTGCGCCAAGGCGCGTACTGCTTCTTATAAACTAGGTTGCTTCTCCTAACCTCCGCCACTAGCTCGCCACGCTGGTTATAGGATCTATGGATCCATGTCAACACCCCAGCCTCCGGCCTAGACCTAGACTCCCTCTTAGCCACCACCTCAGACTCTACACACAGCGTATCTCCTGGGAACACGGGCCTGTGGATCCTCATGTACTCCGCCCCGAGGAAGGCGAGGGTATTCATACTGGTATCTTTAACCGAGAGGGCTATTGTGAGGCTAAGCACTATGAGCGGGTGTATGGGGTTCTGAGGATGCCCAGCTAGTTTGGCATACTCCCTATCTATATACATCGGGTTTGCATCCCCACTAAATGAGAGCCACATTATGTTATCAGCCTCGGTGAAGGTTCTACAGGGCAGGGATCTGATTCTCATCCCGACCTCGAAATCCTCGAAGTAGGGGCCCTCCTCGCCCCAGGGAGAGATGTGTTGTGAGGACCTTTCCTGACCCACGCTACTCACCATAGGATCTAGGCATCCCCAGGATATTTGTTGCGACGAAGTTTAGGATCATGTGGGGGGATATCTGCCCAACACCTGCCTGGAGCTCTGCAGATCTCCAGTGTCTCTCAACATCCATCTCCACTGAGTATCCATAGCCGCCCATGGTCCACATAGCCGTTCTAGATGCCTGGTAGCAGGCTTCACAGGCTATGTACTTGGCTATATTTGCATAGTACCCAGCGATCTTCTTATCCTCACCCCTCTCTAGTAGTTCTAGGGCCTTTTGCTTCAGAAGATCGCCTGCTTCGAGCCTTATCCATGCATCCGCCAAGGGGAACTGGATTCCCTGGTACCTCGCTATAGGATCTGGGGGGAACACGACCCTCTGTTTAGCATATTCAACAGCCTTTCTAATAACCCATCTACCAGAGGCTACGCACTGTGCTGCCATGAGGGCTCTCTCAACGCTGCTCTCCTCCATAAGTATGTAGAACCCCCTATCCACCTCACCTATAACATGGTCAGCCGGGACTGGGAGGTTCTCTATATACATTACATTGGTATCTATAAACCTCCTCAGATTATTGGGCACCTCCTCGATCCTTATATACTTGTTCAGAGCCTGCCTAAGATCTATGAGAAACAGGGTTATTCCATAAGTTCTCCTAGGAGCCTTCTCAAGGGGGGTTGTCCTTGCAGCCAATATCCCTAGATGCGACGCCCTGACCCTCGATATGAAGGTCTTCACACCGCTTATCACATAGTAATCACCATCCCTCCTTGCAAAGGTACTTATTCTAGGGGTGTTGAAACCAGAGTGAGGCTCTGTCACAGCATAGACCAGAAACCTTAGCCTGCCCCTAGCCACCTCATGCAGATACCTAGCCTTTATAGCATCGCTTCCATATTTAACCAGTATATGGTTGTTAAACACCGCAGCATGAACAGAATTGGAAGCAGCAGTCCCCCCAGGTGATGAGGCTATCTCCTCGAGGACGGCAGCAGCCTCCACCAATCTGTAGCCGGCACCCCCATACTCCTCGGGAATATTAATCCCGAGAAGACCATGAGCACCCAGATCATCTATGAACTCCGTTGGAAACTCCCTTCTCTCCTCCTTCTCAAACCAATACCTCGAGCCATATTTATCCACTATAGCCCTCACAGATTTTCTAATTAGCTCCAACTCCCCAAATCTATCGGAAACAGACATAGAGATCCCTTAACCCTATATTTCTAGAGAACTTAAAACCCTATAACAATTAACACTCAAATATCTCTAAACCGAACAATGTATACAAGCCCCTTCAAAAGGGAAAAAAGCCCCACACGACTTACTGTAGAATTAGAAAGAGATCCGCAGAGGTTATAAAGTCGTCAACAAGAGTAAAACCTTGCGATGAGCAGTCTGGGAGTTGCGCTGAGAACTGCCTAATCTACATTTTAAAAACACTCGATAAATGAGGAGGCACTGGAAAGGGACATTAGAGTATTCTGGAAACATCGTCTCTCTTGGGCGAAAGTGGATCTTTGCTTTAAAGTACCTTTGTTACTCCAAGTGCTTGTGGAGCTCTACTCTCTAACCTTAGGGTAATGCCCAAGGCCTGTGGAGGCATTGAAGTAGGAAGCTTCGTTATCTACAATGGGGCGACTTATGCTAGCATTCTCATGATTTCTGCTACCTCTTGCTTTTCAATGGTCATAATAGCTTTAACAAGATCTTCGGAGGATCTCTCGTACTTAGTAGCGGTGATATTATTGACGAACTTCTTGATCACATCTTCAATAGTCATCGGGTTTCCTGGGGTTCCCTTATGCTCTACAATCTCCTCCTCGTATGTTTTACCATCCTTAGTCTTTATTATCATTCTAGCTGGGATCACATAGGGGTTTCTGCTTAGCCAGAGCGATTGATCCACAACGCATCTTATTTTCTTAGTGTGTTTCAGCACCTCAGGATCCTCTATAGATTCCTTAGTGAAGTCCCTCAGTCCTACCCATCCCCTTCTAAGTGCAACAACTACGAGATAGGGGGCGCTGAATTTAGCTTCATAGGGTGTTCTTGGCGTGATCTTGTGTTCCCATGGTTCGCATATCAGCTCTATAGCGACTCTCGGCACGTGGATCAAGATCTCTTCGACTTCGTTAACCTCTATGGAGTACTTATTCCTCATAGATATTGCAAGATCTATGGAGGAGTGTGAAGCATGGCAAGAGGGATAAGGCTTTGTAGAGGTATTCATAAGCTCCCATCTCCTGCCGAGATCCTTAACAATCATATCTAAATTCACATCCTCGCCCCGCTTGTCCCAGCCCATATAGGCTCTGAAGAACCCCCACTCGCCTTCGAAAACCTCTGAAGGGCCTTCAAGACCCGCATAGGCCATATAGGCAGCTAAAACCCCGTTGTGGGCAGCAATGGCTGGGTGCAGAGGCTTAACCTCCCTACCCTCCTTCAACCCCTGCAAGATACCGGAGGCCATGCTACCAGCTATCCCGAGAGCGTCCCGGATCTTCTCCTTCGAGAGGCCCAAGAGCTTTCCGGAAGCGGCTGCGGCTCCAAACACCCCTATAACAGAGGTGGGGTGAAAACCTCTTAGATGAAGGATTCCAGGTGATGCGAGACCGATTCTCGACGTTATTTCATAGTGAGCTACAAGAGCCTCAATAACTGTGTCGCCATAGGCCCCTACACTCTCCCCAACAGCTAGAGCAGCTGGAACCGAGACACAGCCTAGATGAGCTAGGGAGCCTAGGTGGGTATCATCGTAATCAGCAGCGTGGGCCATAACAGCGTTAGCTAGGGCTGCGCTCGCAGCACCAGTTCTGATCCCGTATCCCACTATGGTGCTCTCAGGCCTTCCCCCAAGTCTCTTAGCGACCTCAACAGCTTTAGCTGCAAGCTCGTTACTATACATTGCAATCATGATCCCTAGGGTGTCGAGGAGGTGTAGCTTAATCTTTGAGATCACCTCTGTGGGAAGACTATTCAGCTTAATCTCTTCAACGAATTCCGCCAGTCTCTGGGAAAGCGTTTCAGCGTCCAAGACATACCCCATGTAAGATTTCTTACACATAGTTTTAAATATTCCCTATGATATAGGGGTTGGGGTGTCCATCTGTGGGTAAAGTGCTTAAAAGGATGACCCAAGGGGGGACGACTCCCCGATCATTACCCACGGATGGGCATCCCAACCCCCTCCAAGCCCTGAGAGAGGAGATAGCGGAGAGGCTGAAGAAAAACCGTAGAACTGTTAGGCTAAGGCTGCTGCCATCTGAGAGTGAGCATAAGGACTTAATGGGTATTGGATTGACATGTGTCAAGCTATCCAACGAGCTTAACTATGAGAAGAGACAGGCATTCTTCAATAGAGAGCTAACGAGAAAGAAGTACTATGAGATAAACGGAAAATACTACTACAGGTATAATGAGACTCTGGGTGTTAATGCTCAAGCAGTTATACAGAAGAATGATGAGGCTTGGAGCACATTCTTCAAGCAACTGGATCTGAAGAAGCAGGGTAGGCTACCTCCGAATATCATAAGGTCTCTCCACCAGGCTATTGGAAGGACAGGCTTACAGGTGAGAAGGAGATACATATATTCGTTAGAAGTGATAGATACTACTTGGAGCCTATAAAAGAGGGTGAAGGCTACCTTGTACTCAAAGACTTTAATCTCAGGATAAGATATGTTGGCAGGATTAGGTGGGAAGGAAAACAGGGAAGGCTTGAGATCATATATGTTAATGGCAGGTGGTTTGCACACCTACCAATAGAGGTTGGTGTAGATCCGCCTATATCAAATCCAAAGGGCTATGTAAAGCCCATATACGATGATGAGGAGAGGAAAAAGAAGAAACAGAGGATCACAAATCTGAAGAGCATTAAGCAAAGAGATCCTATTGGTGATAAGGAGGCATTCATAGACATGGGTCTGAATAACCTATTCGCTGCAGTAATCTCTGATGGATCAGCACTGCTTATCAAAGGCGGAAAGATCAAATCCGAATACTACTGGTGGAAAAGAGAAATCGCTACATATCAAGCTATAAGGGATCTTCTTAGGAATGCTGGGTTCTCAAAGTGGGTGGGATACCATGAAAAGTACCTTAAAGCAATGTATAAGAGGGATGAGAGGCTAAGACACCTATACATAACAGCGATTAGATTCCTAGTGGATGAGCTCTATGATAGAGGTGTTAGAAAGCTATACATTGGATATCTATATATGCTTTCACAGGATAATGGCAATGAGTATAATACTAACGTCTGGTGGTTCAGGAAGATAGTTCTTTGGATCGTGAATATATTCATGGAGTATGGTATTGATGTTGAGATAGTCCCTGAGGATTACACAAGCAGGGAGTGCTCGATATGTGGAAATAAACATAAGAATGGGAGGATATATAGAGGGCTATATGAATGCAAGAAGGCTGGGAAGAAGATCAATGCAGACATAAATGCAGCACTAAACATAGCAAGAAGACTGGGACACAGGATAAGGATAGCGAGGAAGCTAGAGAGCTACTTGGTAACGCATAATGGTGTTAAGCCATTAATCCCTCTCCAGAGGGCTAACACCCGAGACCCAGAGGTTCGAAACCCCGCCCCTTAAGGGGCGGGGAGGGGTCATATATCTGTCTTGCTAGAATTATATATTAGAGGAAAATATATATTCTATCTAAGGATTAGTTATATGGTGAGATTATGGGGTCTCTAAGTTTTAAAGGTGTATCTAAGAGCTTAGCTATAGTAGCTATAGTCGCAATAGTGGTGGGAGTCGCAGCCTTCTTTGGAGGCATGACGATCGGGAGATCTTCGTTACCCCAGCAAGCAGCTCAAGTAATCACTGTGACTATTCCTCAGAGAGTCACAATAACTCAAACGATAGTTCAGACAGCAACAATAGCTCCAACAGAGGTTCAGACACCTGCACCTGCGCAGGTTCCTGATAAGATACTCGTCGGTGTGGCGATAGCTCTGTCAGGGGCCCAGGCCGATGCGGGGAAGAGGCAGTTCCTGGGTATCATGGCTGCGGTTAAGTGGGTTAATGAGGTGTATGGAGGTGTTAAGCTCTATGGTAAGAGGATCCCTCTAGAGCTTAAATACTATGACGACGAATCTAAGAAGGACCTTGTTATAAGCTATGTGGAGAGGCTCATAACAGTTGACAAGGTGAACTTCCTAATATCGCCCTACTCATCGCCCTTGGCATTCGCCGCAGCCCCTGTCGCTGAGAAGTACAGGGTTCTCATGGTGAATAGTGGGGGAGCCTCTGACTATATTAATGAGCAGGGTTTCAAATACGTTGCCTCGGTGTTGACACCGGCATCAAAGTATCTATGGCCAGCTCTGGACGCGCTTAAGCAAATAAATCCTGGGGCGAGGATAGCTATTCTATATAAAGACGACGAGTTTAACAGGGCTAGCGGGCAGGGGGCTTCTGCCAGGGCTAAGGAGCTGGGCTTGCAGGTAGTCTATGAGAAGATATATCCAGCGGATATCAAGGACTTCACACCAATCATAACAGAGTTAGCAGGTGCTAAAGCAGACTCGCTAGTAGTTAGCGCACACTATGCAGATGGGCAGCTCCTCACAAAACAGCTAGCAGATCTAGGCCTTGATTTCAAATTCATAGCAATTAACGTAGCTCCATGTATCCAAAGCTATTACGACACTCTTAAAATATTGGCCGAGGGGATACTCTGCCCCTCACAATGGGAGCCAGGGGTCAAATACACACCAGATCTTGCTAGAAGAATGGGCCTCGAATGGTTCGGACCCACTACAGAGGAGTTCTTAAAACTATTCCGGGAAGTTGCCAAAGATCCTGGCCTCCTACCCAGCTATCACTCGGCGATAGGGGCTGCCGCGGTCCTCATGCTAGTCAAGGCTATCGAGGCTGCCCAGAGCCTAGATTCCGCGAAGGTTAGAGAAGCCATTAGCAAGCTCAACATAATGACCTTCTATGGATTATCCAAACCCGACCCAGTAACAGGAAAAGATACAGCCCATGAAATGGTGCTAGGGCAGTGGCAAAAGGGAAGATTCGTAGTGGTATGGCCTCCATCGGTTGCTGAAGCAAAGCTCTACTACCCACTACCAACATGGGAAGAAAAACGTGCTGGAAAGACCGTAGGCTGATGGCAAGATAAAAAAGCTGAAAATCTTAACTTATAGTAGAGAATTAGAGGATCCTTAAGTTATAACCTCCCTTCATATTTTACTAAATATTGATCGAAACGCCTCCCGCCCTTAAGTGCAGGTTTACCCTCTATGCAATATCAAGGTAGGAGATATTCTAGGCGTCTATGGAGATCCGCAATTTACACATGATTAGAAAATGGTTATTGATAAGATGATCCACGTTAGAACAATTAGTTTCCCAACACCGTAATTATTACAGTGCTTTCCAAGTAGTGCTTTAAAGGATGCGAAGATCAGGTTTATAGATAGCGAGACTAGCTATATAGCGATCTTCGATATGGGTTTAATGATTACTGCTATACAGGGTTCGGGTTTCATTGGGCTTGATATTGTTTGATATCAAGCCCTCTTCCCTTGGC
Source organism: Desulfurococcales archaeon (assembly GCA_032249255.1). Taxonomy (GTDB): domain Archaea; phylum Thermoproteota; class Thermoprotei_A; order Sulfolobales; family AG1; genus AG1. Next base: position 9,410 of record JAVVGE010000093.1, read on the forward strand.
TTCATCGCCCTCAGGATCCCATTTCATTGGGATCCATATCACTGGGCTCCTCCCGCTCGGGGTGACCCCGACCCACAGCTCCACCTTCATAGAGATCTCTGGTTCATTGCTGTGGGGAAACCCCCGCATCCTGGTTTTCCTCTTCCTTCTCCTCTTTTCCTCCAGGTATCTCCTCCTAATGTTTATAGATGCAACCTTATGCCTGTTCATCTTTA
>JAVVGE010000094.1:0-9595 GCA_032249255.1 Desulfurococcales archaeon
TCCTAACAAAAGAAAACCATCAATGATCGACGATCATCGAGGGACAAGCGGTATTGTGTATTATGCGTATTATGTAATTGTTATTGAGGAAGTAATGCTTATATACCCGTTAATAGTTTACTTATTCCGAGGCTGGTGGGGAGATGGAGTTCCAATACCAATGGGGAATCCTGGAAGCTTAGTAGATATAGAGCTTCTAGCTTCTAGGATAAGAAGCCATGTGCTAAGCATGTATCTTAAGGATCAATCGCTCCACTTGGGATCCTCTCTAAGCTCTGTCGAGATACTGTCACTCCTTATATTTAAATATATAAGGAGATCTAGTGATCCCATAAATAGAGACTGGCTTATACTGAGCAAGGGCCATGCAGCGCCAACATTATATGCAGCACTCGCTGAGAGTGGATTTATATCATTTAAAGAACTCGAGAAGATCCACGATATCTCCAGTATTCTCCAGGGACATCCTGAAATAAGTATACCAGGTGTTGACATGTCCACCGGGAGCCTTGGACAGGGCCTCAGCTTTGGTGTAGGACTAGCCATGGGTATCAAGATCCGAGGTGGCAGTGGGAAGGTATATGTAGTCATGGGAGATGGAGAGCAGGATGAGGGAGAGGTTTGGGAGGCTATGACCCATGCGGCTGCTAGGAAACTGGATAATCTAGTAGTAGTTATCGATAACAATGGCTTCCAGCTGGACGGCTCTACAGAGGATATTAAGCCGAAGCACTATCTGCCATATGTGTGGAGGGTAGTTGGGTGGAAGGTCTTGATTTGTGATGGTCATAGCATAGCTAGTCTAGATAGGGCTATAAGTGAGGCCTTATCCTCTAACATGCCAACGGCTATATTTGCAAAGACCATTAGGGGTAAAGGTGTTGTTGAGATAGAGAACACGAAGATCCAGAAGCCGGGTGTGGATATTGTTAGAAGGGCTATCCTCAATGCGTGAGGCTCTCGGGAAGACCTTATCACGCTTGGGAGAACTTGATAGAGATCTAGTCGTGGTTACTGCTGATGTTGGAGACTCTACTAGGGCGTCTTACTTTAGGGATCGATTCCCCGAGAGATATTTCAACGTTGGTATAGCTGAGCAGCACATGGTTAATTTCGCTGCAGGTCTTTCAGCAAGCGGTATGAAGCCCGTGGTTGTCTCCTTCGCGATGTTCCTTATGAGGGCTTGGGAACAGATAAGAAACACAACTGCCAGAATGAATCTAAATGTTAAGTTCATAGCAACCCATGCAGGGTATAGCGATAGTGTTGATGGATCGAGCCACCAAGCGCTAGAGGATATAGCTCTTATGAGGGCTATCCCAAACATGACTGTAGTAGTCCCAGCAGACGCCTATGAGGTCGAGAGAAGCCTTCCAGAAGTCGTCCTTAAGCAGAGAGGACCCCTATATTATAGGGTTGGTAGGGACTACTCACCCCCTATCACGAAGGATCTCGTTGACGGGTTTAGAGTTGGGAGAGCCTCTATATTGAGAGAAGGCAGTGACATAGCGATAGTAGGAGCTGGTGCCGTTCTCTGGAGCGCTCTCGAAGCTTCTAAGGAGCTAGAGAGGATAGGTATAAGTGCTGCTGTAATAAATATGTCCACTATTAAGCCTATAGACGAGGAGATCATAGAGAAATACGCTAGGAAAACCGGTGCTATAGTAACTATTGAGGAGCATAGCATATATGGGGGCCTGGGCTCGGCAGTTGCAGAAGTTGTTGTGGATAGATACCCAGTGCCCATGAAGATCCTCGGTGCTAGATCCTTTGGCAGGACAGCCAAATCCCATGAGGAGCTCATAGAATACTTTGGTCTCGGTAAGAAGTCTATTGTTAAAGCGGCAACAGAGGTGATTAGAAGTGCTAGAAGAGGTTGAGAAGCTTAGAAAGGAAATAGACGAGGTTGATGAAGAAATAGTACAGCTGATCCATAGAAGGTTGGAGATAGCGAAAAAGATAGGGCTAGCTAAAAGAAAGATCGGGGCGCCTATAAGGGATCTAGCGAGAGAGATAGAGGTTGAAGATCGGTGGATCAAACTGTCTAGGGAGAAGAATATACCGGAAGATCTGGCAAGAGAAGTAGCTAGACTGCTTATACGCTACTCACTAGCAGTCCAAGGAACGCTGATCACCAGAAGCAGGAGGATCGCTCTAATAGGCTACGGAGCTATGGCTAAAATCCTAGGCGAGATAATGAAGCTCGCCGGGCACCACGTCATGATCGGTGGCAGAGACTCTATCAAGGCTAGAAATCTTGCTGAAATAATAGGATGCAGCTATGGAGAGCCAAAGGATATAATATCAGAAGGGGATTATGTTGTTCTAGCCCTATCTAGAGAAGCTTTTTCCAGTGGATATGTTGATGATCTCGCGATCCATATGAGGGATAAGATCGTTATGGATATACTATCAGCTAAGACTGAAATATATGAGAAAATGGTTCTTTCGTCTAAAAAACACAGGTTTAGCTATATATCAACACACCCCCTCTTCGGCCCTACATCTTTTCCCTATGGTGAGACCATAGTTCTGATCCCCGGTAACTCAGCTGGCGAAGTGCTTGAGGAAGTGGTTGTTTTCTGGTCATCTATTGGTCTCGTACCAATAGTTGCTGGATATGATGAACATGAGAGAGCTATGGCTGTGGTCCAGGTTATACCCCATCTATATATGTTAGCGCTATCTGAGGCTATAGATATGCTCTCGAAGAGATACGGGATCGAATATAGGATGTTTATGACACATAATATGAAGAAGATCGATGAGATAATTGAGAGAATCAGGCACAATATAGAAGTAGTCAGGGAGATCCAGGTGCATAATAAATATGCTTCCGAAGCTAGGGAAGCAGGTGTTCAAAAATTAGTGGAGATTGCTGGAATGTTTGGAGGTGTTCATAAATGATGGTAATCACAGTAAAAGATCATCATGACCCCTCTGGAATCATAGAAAAGATAAAAGAGAGATCCGCTTCATATAGAGTTACTAAACTATATGGAAAGACCATTATAATTGCGTGGCCTGATAACCACGTTGAGGACCTCATAGATCCGTCTATAGAGGGTATATATAGAATTAAGAAGCCGTATCCATTAGCAAGCAGGGAGTGGAGAAACAGAGACACTGTCGTAGATGTCGAAGGGGTTGAGATAGGCAGCAATAAAGTTGTGATCGCCGCAGGCCCATGCTCTGTTGAGAGTGAGGAGCAGATGATCGAGATTGCTAGAAAGCTCAAGAAGCTGGGTGTCTCGATAGTTAGAGGAGGGGCTTTTAAGCCCAGAACCAGCCCATATTCGTTTCAGGGTCTTGGGGAAAAAGGCCTGAAGATCCTTAGGAGGGTTTATGATGAGGTGGGTATACCGATAGTGTCGGAGATCATGGATCCGAGGGATATTAATATGTTTAAGGAGCATATCCACATGCTCCAGATAGGTGCTAGAAATTCTCAGAACTTTCCACTCCTGAAGGAAGTTGGTAGGAGTGGAAAACCTGTGCTGCTTAAAAGAGGTTTTGGGAATACTGTTGATGAGTGGTTACAGAGCGCCGAGTATATCTTGCTTGAGGGTAATGGCTCTGTAGTTCTCTGTGAGAGGGGGATAAGGAGCTTTGAACATGGGACTAGGTTCACCCTGGATATCGGGGCTGCTGTACTTGCAAAGAAGCTCACACATCTACCAATATGTATTGATCCAAGCCACCCAGCTGGGAGAAGAGATCTAGTAGCCCCCTTAGCCCTAGCAGCTGTAGCAGCCGGTATCGATATGCTCCTGATAGAAGTTCATCCTAATCCGGAAAGGGCTCTAAGCGATTCTGAGCAGCAGCTCACTATCGAGGAGTTTAGCCAGCTTGTTGAAAGGCTGAGAAGCGTTGCTAGATCTGTGGGTAGAGATCTATGAGGATCTATGTCTCAAGACTGTGCTATACAGATACAAAAATCGTTGTAGGCCGCAACACACTGGATCTATTGAAAGAGATAGAGGGTGAGGCTGTGTTGCTACATAGCAAAAGAATAGATCCTAGCTATATATCTAGGAAGATGGGAAAAGCTATGAGTATCATAGCTATTGAAGATGGTGAGAAGGTAAAAGATGTTGAGAAGGTTTTAGAGATAGTAAGGATGATCCATAGAAACGCTCCGCCAGATTTTGATTGGATTATAGCTGCAGGCGGGGGCACTGTCTTAGATGTAGCTGGTTTCATAGCATCAATATATAGAAGAGGGGTTAAGCTAGCTAATATACCCACCACATTCCTCGGAATGGTTGACGCAGCAATGGGAGGGAAGAACGGGGTTAACCTAGATGGTGTCAAAAATATAATAGGGACTTTCTACCAGCCACATCTAGTTGTTTCTGACATATCCTTCCTAGCGACACTCCCACTAGATGAACTCTTAAACGGCTTAGCAGAGGTTATAAAATACTGTATAACCCTTGATAAGGAGCTATGTTACCTGCTTGAAAATAAGCGTAGAGAGATCTTAGTGTTGGATGGAGATACTATGGAGGAGATCATATATAGATCAGCAGTAAATAAGATGAAGATCGTCGAGATAGATGAGAGAGATAATAAGGGTATCAGGATAGTGCTTAATTACGGACATACGATAGGACACGCTATCGAGGCCGGTAGCAGGTTCAGCATACCCCATGGAAGGGCCATATCAGTTGGGATGGTGTGTGAAGCCCACCTTGCAGAGAAGCTGGAGTTTATTAGAAGAGATGTTGTAGAGTATCTGGTTGAGATATTAAGATCCTATAGATTGCCTATATCAGTCAAGGATCTCAATGTGTCCATAGATATAGACCTAGCTATTGAAGCTCTTAGAAGGGATAAGAAGAGGAGAAGAGGATCCATAGTGCTACCCATCTTATCCGGGATAGGAGCATGGGAACGTATAGAGATCGATATTAAGGATCTTGAGGAGTGTTTAAAATTATGCCTAGGATAAACGCTTCAACGAAACTCTATGGTCTGGTAGGTATGGAGATAAGTTACTCGCTGTCGCCAGCTATACATAACTATGTGTTCGATCTCTTGGAGGATAATTCGGTGTATCTAGCCTTCAGCATATCTGAAGATAGATTCGAAGTAGCTTTTAAAGGGCTTTTAGAGGTTTCTAGCGGGCTGAACGTGACGATACCTTATAAGGAGAAGGTGATTAAATATCTCAGAAAGCTAGATCCTATAGCAGAGAGGGTCGGGGCTGTTAACACAATCTATATGAATAGGGGATATAATACAGACTATCTAGCGATCAAACAGCTAGTTCGAGAAAGGGTTGGAAGGATAGATGGTATGAAATGCCTAGTAGCTGGGGCAGGAGGGGCTGCAAAGGCTTCTTCATATGCTCTAGGGGATCTAGGATGCGATATATATATAATGAATAGGACTAGAGCTAGAGCCGAGGATTTAATGAATAGACTTAGAAGCTCCGGGTATAAGGCGGATATAACCGATGGTTGCATCAATAGCTATGATATTCTATTAAATGCAACACCCGACTCTACATATATCCCAGGTAGCTGTCTTAAGGGGCTACTTGTTATAGACCTCGTCTATAGACCGATAAAGACCCCACTTATAAGGGCTGCAATTGAAAAAGGTATAGCATTTATCGACGGTCTTGAGATCCTTGTGAGACAGGCATTATTAGCCCAGAGCATATGGCATAATAGAGATCTTACTCATCTGGAGGAAGAGGTCAGGGGATATTTATGCCGGGAAATACTTTCGGAGGAGTGCTAAGAATCACTACCTTTGGAGAGAGCCACGGGGCAGCTGTGGGTATAGTTATAGATGGTATCCCAGCAGGCCTCCCACTGAGTGAAGATGACATAGCATTTGAGCTATCCTTTAGAAGACCTGGGAGGCTCTATGTCTCTGGTAGGAGGGAGGAGGATAGGCCGGAGATTCTATCTGGGATCTTTAATGGAAGGACTACCGGGGCGCCGATAACTGTTATTGTTAGGAATGTGGATGTTATCTCTAAGCCATATGAAGAAATAAAGTACAGGCCTAGGCCTGGCCATGCAGATCTACCTTATATAATGAAGTATGGATATGAGAACTGGGATTATAGAGGAGGTGGGAGAGCCAGCGCTAGAGAAACAGTCGCGAGAGTTATAGGAGGAGCTATAGCCAAGAAGCTCCTCATGCTCGCAGATACATGGATTGCCGGGCATCTTAGAAGCCTAGGGCCGCTTGAGATCGATGTAATCCCGAGTTTCGAAGAGATCCTGTGCTCCCGCAACAGTCCTGTGAGAGCTTGTAGAAAGGATATAGAGAAGGTTTATGAGGAGCTAGTTACGCAGGCTATGAAGGAAGGCGATAGCTATGGAGGCGTTGCTGAGGTCGTGGTGAGGAATCCTCCGGCAGGCCTTGGCGAGCCTGTTTTCGACAAGATCAAGGCGGATCTTGCTAAGGCCATCATGTCCATACCAGCGGTTGTGGGGTTCGAATACGGCCTCGGCTTCAAGGCCTCTAGGATGAGGGGTAGCGAAGCTAATGATGAGATCATAATTAGAGATGGTAGGCCTAGGTGGAGGTATAACTATAGCGGCGGTATTCTGGGGGGTATAACTACGGGAGAGGATATAGTGATTAGATGCGCCTTTAAGCCAACGAGCTCTATTAGGAAACCTCAGAAAACCATAGATCTCAGAACTATGGAGGAGACAGTGATATCTGTAATAGGTAGGCACGATCCTGCTGTTGCTATTAGGGGTGTCTCTGTCGTGGAGTCTATGACAGCCCTGGTAATCGCGGATCATGCCATGAGATCGGGAGTTATAAACTCTGTCAGACTATCTCCGAAAGATGTAGCAAAGATCGAAGAGGGGTGGAGGAGGTATAGGGAGGCATGTGGGGGTTTGCAGGGGTCTCAATAGTTAATGCTATTCCCAGCTGGCTGGGCTCTACGATGGCTATTAATATCGTGGTTGAAGTCGAGATCGAAGAGGGTAGTGGTGCTCACTCGAGCTTGACTAGAACGATTGTAGAGTACTTCAGGGAAAAGATCGGCGTGCCAGAACTGAGAGTAACTGTGAGATCCCCACTCCCTCCTGAAAGCGGCTTGAAAACGAGTAGCGCTGTTGCTGTAGCCCTTATAGAAGCGGTGAAGATGAAGTATGGATTAAGAGACATAGATACACCGAAGCTGGCTGCAGATCTCTCTATAAGGGCCGGTGTCTCCATTACTGGGGCATATGACGATGCTACAGCTGCATATCACGGTGGTATATCTCTCACGAATAATAAGGAGAGGAGGATCATCGGGCTTAGAGATCCTCCTGAAGATGTTGTAACTGTTATCCTTGTTAGAGGTGGAAGGCCGAAAATAGATCTCGGATCTCTCAAGAGATATGAGAACCTCTTCACAGAGATCTTTAGAATAGCCCTAAAAGGCGATATAATAACCGCTATGAGGCTTAATGGAATCGCTGTGGCTGAGATCCTTGGGTACGAAACTGGTCTAATCAAAAAAGCTCTAGAGCTAGGGGCTCTAGCTGCAGGCGTCTCAGGTAATGGTCCCTCGATCTTCGCACTGGCTAAGAGAAACGAAGAAGGTCCTATAGTAGATCTCTTTTTAAATGCTGGGAAAACAGTGGTTGCGGAGCCTGTGAAAATAGTGAGGATGTAATTATGAGGGTCTACCTAGGAAGATCAAAGATATATGGAGCTCTCAGAGCACCCAGATCTAAGAGCCATGCTATAAGGCTCATATTCTCCTCCCTATTATCTCCTATAGAAATAACAGATCTCCCATACTCCGAAGACGTTATATCCTCTATAAGGGCTGTGAAGGCTCTAGGCGTTAAGATCAGTGGATCTAGGTTTGAGGTAGATGGAGAGCCTAGAATTATAGATGATAGAATATATGTAGGCGGTTCAGCCACTACGTTGAGGATCCTCATACCAATAATAACTGTAATAGGCGGTAGAGCATATATAGATGGTGATAACACCCTTAAGAGAAGACCTCTAGACGCCTTGGTAGAGGCTGTGAGGGATAGAGGTGTATTTGTTTCATCATCAAGGGTGCCTGTGACTATTAAGGGAAAGCTGGACGAAGACTGGGTTCGTATAAGAGGGTCTGAGAGTAGTCAATATATATCTGGATATATGATAGCCTTCTGTCTAAAGGGTTTTGGTGAAATCTATGTAGAGCCGCCGCTAGTCTCTAAAAGCTATATATATCTAACAAGGGACGTGCTAAGAGATTTCGGCTGCTATGTAACGATAGATCCTAGCAAGATCTCTGTAACGAGGGTTGAAAAACCTAGAATAGTTAGGAAAAGAGTTGAGGGTGACTATGCATTATCCTCATTCTACGCAGCTTCTGCTCTAGCTACTGGGGGCTCTATAGAGATATATGATCTACCAGAGCCTCGAGACTATTTCGGTGATCACTCTATACTAGAGATCTATAGATCTATGGGCGCATATAGCCAATATTTCGAAGGTTCGTGGCGCGCCGAGGCCGGCGTGGAGTATAGAGCTATAGAGGTAAACATAGATAATGCACCAGATCTAGGGCCCTCTATTGCTCCAATAGCAGCTCTTTCAAACGGGATCACAAGGATCAGAGGTGTTGAGAGGCTTAGGATTAAAGAGAGCGATCGGATAGAGACCATAATAAATGTTTTAAAGAGATTCGGTATTAGATCAGGTTATAGAGAGAGCGTCCTTGAGATCGAAGGGCAACCTGGTACTGCTCTGAATAGTGCTACCATAGACTGTGAAAGTGACCATAGAATAGCTATGATGGCTTCGGTGCTGGCATTGAGAGCTGAGGGTGTGATAGAGAGCGCAGAGTGTGTTAATAAGAGTAACCCCAATTTCTGGGGTGATCTGGTCTCTGTAGGAGGTGCTCTAAGGGTTGAGAGCTAGGAGGCCTCTTGTAGTTGCATCGCTCCCGGTGAGAACTACTAAGGATCTGGATACGGTTAACGATATAAAGGGGGCGGATTTCGTGGAATTAAGGCTCGACTATATGGAGTCGCCAACTCTGCTAGATCCTGAGATCCTCATTAAATATAGATCTAAAATCATAGTAACTATAAGGGAAGTTTCAGAGGGGGGTATAAGAGCAGTTGACGCCTCGTTGAAAGCCACATATCTTAGGAAACTATACGACATGGGGCTTATGTACGATGTTGAGGCATCATATCTCCAGAAATATGATATCCCGTACGAGGAGAAGATCGTTTCAGTGCACTATATAGATAGGATACCGTCTAAAGAGGAGACTATAAAAATTATATCTAAATACGTTGATAAGGCTTATAGCGTGAAAATAGCTGTTAAGGCTTATAGAGGCTATAAAGAGCTCCTCTCATATCTCCTAGATACAGGTTATGAAAATATATCCGTGATGCCCATAGGAGTAGATCCTATAGAGAGGCTGGCATACTCCCTCCTAGGATCTAAGCTTGTATATGGCTATGTATATGAGCCCACAGCACCAGGCCAGCTACACTATAAAGCTCTAATCATCTTCAATTCTATTGTAGATCTTCTCTACTCTCTCCACCATGACCGCTTGTCCCCCGATGGTTATTGATTATCGCTGATTTTCATTTGTTTGGTG
>JAVVGE010000095.1:0-9556 GCA_032249255.1 Desulfurococcales archaeon
AGCCTCTATCCTTGATCTCTTTAATTATAAACAATCTCTTTGAGACAGCTATATTGGCTAACCCTGATTACTGCTTATAAATCTCTTCTTAGTTGATTAGATGCTAGAAGGCTCTAGGAGAGATTCTTGCGTAATAATTGCGTAATAATTATTATATGCATTCATCCTCATTTCCAAAGAGAAATCGCCCAATAATCTTTTTTTCTGAAGCCCTCAATACCTTGGAAAGACTTGATGGTTTTATACCGATCTTTTTTGCCAGAGTATCTAGGCTTGCCTTTCTTGGATATTCATAATATCCTGCGTTATATGCCGTGCGAACTAATTCTAGTTGTCTCACAGTGAGATCTTCGCCAACATACTTGGTATCAAGATCTATAGCTTTTCTACCTCTAATTACCTCTGACTTTACATAGGTAATTTTTTCATCATAATACTTCCTAAATATCTTAATATAACTATTATCGTTTTCTATGCATATTATGACCCACCTGGCTATCCCTACCCTTATCCTGATAGGCGGTACCGCATAGCATCCAACATACCTTAAATCTGGCACGATATATTTCTGTGTATCTATGGTTATGACATCATGGCAATAGGGTTGTCTAGATCCCATATACATAGTTTCCTGAACAGTGTAGGCATTATCCTTGATCCATCTATTGAGGCTGGAAAGAGAGAGTCCACAGATCCTCTCCAACACTATGTAGTATTGCTTATTACCATATGCTATCTTTTCAATATATCTTACCCTAATATCTGTATCAGGCAACTCTTTTGTTAATCTGCACCTCCATCCAACATCTCTAGCTTTGACCTCAGCTATGCTTATGTTCATCATCACCACCGAAAGAGATTTGTTAATAAACTTATCTGTCTAAGTATTTAGACAGAGATGCTTATTCAGCATCGTGAACCTATATTCTGGGGGAATCATTTTGCTACTTATATCAAGCAAAAGTGGTCCGCTAAAAGGGAGCGTGAGAATACCTGCTTCGAAATCCCATAGTGTCAGAGCTAATTTCTTTGGTCTGCTGTCAGAGGGTGTTTCGGAGGCCATAATAAAAGATCCCCCGGGTGATGCATATGCAATGTCAAGAGTTATTAGGGAATTCGGATCTAGCGTGACGATTGAGGGTGACAGATGGGTCTTTAGCGGGGTTGGTAGAGAATTAGCAACACCTACCAACGTTATTGATGTGGGGAACTCCGGAACCGGTTTATTCATATCATACGCTGTGTCTGCTCTCCTAGATAGCTATGTAGTAATTACAGGAGATGATCAGATCAGGTACAAGCCTGGAAGATATGGCGAACCGCTATTAAGAGCGTTAAAAATGCTTGGGGCTAGAGATGCTATATCTGCTAGAGGGGATGGGAAGCCACCGGTCATTATTAGAGGACCGCTAAAAGGAGGCTATGCAGAACTGCCTGGTATTAATAGCCAGTGGTTAACGCCTCTATTGATAGTAGCCCCGCTTTTCGACAATGACACTGAAATAAAGGTAGATAACCTCATGGAGAGACCATATATAAGAATGACCCTTGAGTGGATAGAGAGATGCGGGGGTAAGGTGGAGAATGAGGACTACAGGTTTTTCAGGATTAGAGGGGGTCAGAGATATAGAGCTTATAGACACACGATCCCAGGGGATTGGGAAAGTGCTTGCTTCGTCATGGCCGCCGCATCGATGATCGAGGGCTCGGATATAACTGTAACGGGTCTCGACATACGCGATAACCAAGGTGATAAGGTTGTTATAGATATCCTAAGATCTATGGGAGCTGAAGTTGAAGTTAAGAACTACGGTATAGACGGTATAAGGATAGCATCATCTAGACCCTTAGAAGGAATAGAAATTGATTGTAAAGATATACCGGATGCAATACCATATCTAGCAGTTCTCGGAACTATTGCTAGGGGAAAGACTATTCTAAAGAATATAGCTCCATCAAGGCTTAAAGAAACAGATAGACCCGCAACTATAAAGATGGAGTTAGAAAAGATGGGTGCAAGGATAGAGCTTAAAGAGAATGAGATGATCATCTATAATAGCAAGCTTAAGGGGGCAATGATAGATGGTCACACGGATCACAGGATAGTAATGGCCACATCAATCGCGGGCCTAGTAGCAGAAGGGATCACTGTAGTAAGCGATGCTGAGTTCTACAAGAAATCCTTCCCAACATTCTATGAGGTTATGAGAAGCATAGGAGCAAATATTATTAGGGTTGAGAAAATATGAGAGGAGATAGTTTAAGGATCATATCGATCGGGATAGTTATAGCAATATTATTTACCATAATGTATCCTGGATCTCTTAAAGCGGAAGCTCAGCCCAGGGCATGCGGCTCATATGGAGGGATCATGGTCCAGGCTATAAGCGGGGATCCTCCCCACCTTAACCCAGGGATATCCACAGGAGCTGCTGTTATAGCATCTATCGCAGGGATCTTTGAATCCCTCCTGCGGTGGGATGATAATATGAAGCCATACCCGGCTTTAGCAGAGAGGTGGGAAGCTCTGAATAACGGGACCACATACATATTTTACCTGGTAAAGAACGCTACATGGCATGACGGGACGCCTTTCACCGCTTATGACGTTAAGTTCACATTTGAACAGATCCTCAAGAGGTATCATCCAAGAGCCCGTCTAGCCCTCGAGACTCTTGATAGGATCGATATTATTAATAACTACACGGTGGCCTTCTTCTTTACTAAGCCGAATCCTGCATTTCTATATATACTTAATGTGCTTAACGCTCCAATACTTCCTCGCCATCTCCTAGAGCAGTATGTTAACAATATAACGGCGGCGCCATTCAATATAAAGCCCATAGGAACTGGACCCTTCAAATTTGTTGAGTGGAGAAAAGGGGAATATATCAGGGTTGAGAAATACGATAACTACTATTTAAAGGGATATCCGTGCCTCGATGCTATTGTAACTAGGGTTTTCAGAGATCCTATTTCAGCGGTTCTGGCCCTTGAGAAGGGGGAGATCCACTATATTCCTGGGTATTTCTTGCCATATAGCGAGTCTAGAAGGCTATCTGGCTCTAGAGATATAGTTGTAACATCCACGGGTGGAGCCTTGCTTTCGCCAATGCTATATATGATGTTCAATTTAAGATCAGAGCCCCTCAATAATAGAGACTTCAGGTCCGCAATAGCGTATGCGATCAACAAGACAGAGATCGTTGATAAGGTGCTTTTCGGCTTCGGCAAGGAAGCCACTAGCCCTATACCGAGCACACATTGGGCATTTACTGGCGAGGTTTATAAATATGAGTATAATCCGGAAAGAGCTAGAGAGATCCTAGATAGACTAGGCTATAGAGACGTTGATGGTGACGGCTATAGAGAGTATCCTAACGGATCTAAACTATCCCTAGAGATAGCTTATAATGCTGGGTCGGTTATACTTGAGAGAACAGCCTATTTGATCCAGGATATGCTTAGAAAAATCGGTATAAAGACAGATTTAAAGCCCTATGATGAGGCTACTATACTTGGTATAGTTTATAGAGATCGTAAATTCCACATAACGTTCGAGAGACTATTCACAGCCCCTGATCCAGCTGTAGCTGTTGCCAGACTATTCCACAGCTCGTTCGCACGAACAACAGTTCCCTACACTAATTCAGCAATGGGTTACAATAATACAGAAGTTGATAAGATCCTAGATCAGGCGGCAACAACTTATGATGCCACTACCAGGAAGGCTCTTTATGCCCAGTTCCAGGAGATAGTAATGTATGAGCTCCCAGTAATACCTCTGGCCGAGGCGCCAGATGTATCAGCATACAGAATAGAGGTGAGAAATCTGCATAGCTGGAGCGCTGAATCAAGGGTTGAGAGGATAGACGTATGGATTCAAACACAAGCACAAATAATAACTGAGACACGTCGAGAAGCGACTGAAGCTGTGAGGCCGGCAACACAAATAACAGTAGAGACGAACACGACTCCTGTAACTCAGCAGGAAGGCATATCCCCCTGGATCGTTACAGCTGTTCTGATAGGTATTGCAGCTATTGTAACCCTAGTAATATATAACTTTTATAGAAAGAAATAGTTCATGGATTGGATAATGTGGAGATATCTAGTTAGGAGGATTCTTCAAGGACTAATTACTGTAATTATAGCTACGATTCTTATGTTCACCATTATAAGCATGGCCCCTGGAGATCCTATAATATTCCTTGTAGGAGGTGGAGAAGCACCGCCTCCAGAGCTTATCAAACAGCTTAGTGCAGAATATGGGCTTGATAGGAGTATTCCTGAGAGACTCCTCATATATGTCTCTAAAGTATTAGTTGGTGATCTAGGTTACTCGTATATCTACAGGGTTGGTGTCACGGAACTAATACTTTCGAGACTACCGGCCACGGCATTGCTGGCTATATCCACGTATATCCTCATAACCATAGTAAGCATGTTAGTTGGTATGATAGCAGCTAGGAAACCTCTCTCATTAACTGATAGGGTTATAAGTGTTATCTCGACAATTCTTTTCTCATTCCCAAGTTTTTTCATAGCTCAGATATTGATCCTGGTATTTGCAATAGGCTTAAAGATACTACCTAGCGGGGGCTTCATAGATCCCAGGACGCCTAGAGAACCAATCCCAATAATCATTGATATCTCTAACCATCTCATACTCCCACTACTTTCCCTAACACTGGTAAATGTGGGTTTCATGATCAGGATCTCCAGAGTCGCTATATCTGAGGCTCTTAGAGAGGATTTCATCATGACTTTAAGGGCTATAGGGATGGCAGAGAATAAGGTGCTTAGATCGGCTGTTAGGCTAGCATCAATACCAATATTAACCATGGCAAACTATGAAGTCGCGTTCCTACTTTCTGGCGCTCTGCTTGTCGAGATCGTATATAGCTGGCCTGGTATTGGGACTCTTCTATATGATGCTATTTTAAAGAGAGACTACCCACTGGTCTCGGGTATATTCTTTATTATCATCCTTTTTTCAATAATAATAAACCTAATAACGGATCTAATATACGTCCTCCTTGATCCCAGGATTAGACTTGGAAAGAGGGTTGAGGCATGACAAGGCTAAGAAGGGTTCTAAAAATATGGGGTAGAGTGGAGAGTCTATGGATAATCCCTCTAGTCAGAGCCTTTAAAATGAAGTCATCGATCCTATCCCTGTCGTTTATCGCTATAATATCAGTAACAGGTTTTCTAGCTGAGAAAGTAGCGCCGTACGACCCTAAATCAGCTGCTTTCCAACCATTCCAACCCCCGTCCTGGGATCACCCGTTCGGGACAGATGATCTTGGTAGGGATCTTCTCAGCCGGGTTATCCATGGTACAAGAACATCTATAATAATAGGTTTCTCAGCCGCTATAATAGCTATGCTTATAGGATTATTGATAGGTATAGTTTCAGGGTATATAGGCGGGTTGGTTGACGATATACTGATGAGGATTACAGAGACTTTCCAAGTGATCCCAAGACTCGTTCTGGCAGTGGTGGCAGCAGCATTCCTTGGGCCAAACATGTTTAATGTAATCCTCATAATTGGGGGTCTGAGCTGGCCTAGAACCGCTAGAGTTACTAGATCAATCACCCTTACTCTAAGAGAAAAGCCCTTTATAGAGGCTGCGAGAGCCGTGGGGGCTACTAGATTTAGGATAATGACTAGACACATACTTCCCCAAGTGCTACCTATAACAATAACGATCATGGGTTATGAGGCTGCTGTAGCAATACTGATAGAAGCCGGCCTAGGCTTTCTAGGACTTAGCGATCCGCAGCTCGAGAGCTGGGGAAAAGTGATACACGATGGACAAAGATACTTCTTATGGGGTTGGTGGATGGCTCTAATACCGGGCTCGATCCTCTCCACATTAATAATATCTATAAACATCTTAATGGATAATGTTAGTAGCATGATAAGCCCAGCAATACTTATGGATATATATAATGATAAAAGAAGAAGGTAACCATATACATAGGATCATAAGAACCGATGAATCCCACACATAATTCTCCTCCAATAAATTTAATCTCTTAATGAAATACGTTATGGGGGACGCTATGAGGATGCTAAGGATAATGAAGCTAAGGTCTATTCTGAAAAATTTTTCTATAATACTTCTTATATTTTACCTCATCACCGGGCTCAGTGCTTCAGCCCAATATATGCGGATAGGAAGCTATGGAGGTACTTTAGTACAGGCAATTATTGGAGATCCTCCTCACCTAAATCCCGGAATAACAACGAGTGTGGCGACTCTTGTAGCCACCTCAGGGATTTTTGAATCTCTTTTAAGATGGGACGATTATATGAATCCATATCCAGCCCTTGCTGAGAGATGGGAAGTTACAGATGATGCGAAGAGCTATACCTTCTATTTAGTGAAAAATGCTACATGGCACGACGGACTTCCCTTCACAGCATACGATGTGAAGTTTACATTCGAAAAGATATTGAGCAAGTATCACCCAAGAGCTAGAGTTGTTCTAGCTTCCTTGGAGGGTGTCGAGATTATAGACAATTATACCGTGAAGTTCAGATTTAAAGAACCTAACCCGATGTTGCTCTACATACTTAATGTACATAACGCTCCTATTCTCCCTATGCATCTCCTTGAGGGATATGTTGCTAATATAACAGCCGCACCTTTTAACCTTAATCCAGTAGGCACAGGGCCCTTCAAGTTTGTCGAGTGGAGAAAGGGAGAATATGTGAAGCTTGAAAAATACCCTAGTTACTACATCAAAGGCTTTCCTTACCTTGATTCAATAGTGACTAGGATCTTTAGAGACCCCCTCTCAGCAATTCTAGCCCTTGAGAGAGGCGAAGTAGATTATATAACAGGCTACTATATGCCATTAAGCGAGGCTAAGAGGCTTCAAGGTAAGCAGGATATAGTAGTGACTGGTTCTGGGGCCAGCGTTATATCCCCTATATTCGTGATGTTCTATAATCTAGATCGATACCCGACCAGTATTAGAGATTTTAGAGTTGCAGTAGCCCATGCAATAAATAGAAGCGAGATCTTGGAGAAAGTTTTCTTCGGCTTTGGCAAAGTTGCCACTGGGCCTATCCCTAGCTCTCACTGGGCTTATGAACCCAATGTCACGATCTATGATTATAATCCCTCCAAAGCTTCGGAGATTCTTGATAGGCTGGGTTTTAAGGATGTTGATGGTGACGGTTATAGAGAATATCCTAACGGAACAAAACTCGTTCTAGAACTACCATACAACGCTGGTGTGATATTTCATGAGAGAACAGCGCAGCTTGTTGCTGAGATGCTTAGAAAGATAGGGATAAGGGTGGAGATCAAACCCTACGATGAGGCTACTTTAACTATGGTTGTTTATTCTTCTAGATCGTTTCATATAACCTTTGAAAGATTCTCAACAGGCCCTGACCCTTCGATAGGTGTTGCGAGGCTCTACCATAGCTCCTATGCTGGCTCGAAAGTGCCTTTCACCAATGCAGCCCCGGGTTATAGAAACGAACTTGTAGATAGGCTTTTGAATCAAGCTGCTATGACAGCAGATAAGACTTACAGAGCGCGCCTCTTTTCAGAATTCCAAAAAATAATATCTAATGATCTACCTATTCTAGTACTACTTGAAGTAGTAGATCCCAACGTCTTTAGGGCCTCTGTAAAAGGATTGCATAGCTGGAGCGCTGAATCAAGGGTTGAGAGGATAGACGTATGGATCCAAAGAGTCCTCGAAGAACAGACCCCAGTTAGGATCAAAACACCGCTGCAGCAAGAGAAAACCACAACACCAGCAGAAGCACAAACCAATATACCCCTAATAGCGGTGATTACAGCTGTTATAATAATAGCTATTATATTTACCTATATATTTATGAGAAAGATAAGGATTAAAGTCTAGGTGATATTATTTTATGTATAAAGCTTCCGTAGGTAAAGCAGGCATTTCAGCAGATCACCCTCTAGCTGTTAAGGCAGGGATCGAGGTTCTAGAAAACGGTGGCAATGCTTTCGACGCAGCTATTGCTGTAAGCTCTGTGCTCTCAGTAGTACATCCCTTTTCAGGGGGGCTTGGAGGTGATAGCTTTCTTGCAGCGTTTCTAGGTGATGATAAGGTTTTTATTTATAACGGGTCTGGAGCGTCACCATCAGGATTTGATCCTGAATTATATATAAAGAATAAACCTGCTAGAGGACCCCTCACACTCACAGTTCCAGGTCTTGTGGAGCTGTGGGGCTATATAGAGGAGAGATTTTGTAAGAAAAGCTTGAGAGAGCTTTTAATACCAGCTATATCCCTAGCAGAGAACGGTTTTTACGCCGACAGCTTCTTAGTAAAGGCTATCAGAGAAAGTAAGGACTATTTAATAGACTATGAGGATTGGGCTCAAACCTATATAGGTATTGAAGAGGGAAATATTATATATAACAAGGGGATGGCAGAAGTGCTTAAAGAGATCTCAAGCAGGGGGTGGGAGACGTTTTACAAAGGAAAACTTGCTGAGAAATTAGTGGATATCCTTAGATCCAAGGGTGTGGGCATCACTCTAGAAGATCTTGAGACCCATAGGGGTTTCGTTCAGAAAGCCCTTAGCCTCGATCTAGGAGATAAAATATTGTATGAGATACCGCCCAACTCACAGGGGTTATCAACACTGAATATGATCTCAGCATTACACGAACTGGGGCTAGATAGATACGGCTTTGATGATATAAAAAGATTAGCTCTTTGGGAGGAACCTACTAAAAAGATCTATATATTCAGAGATCTACATCTGGGAGATCCTAGATTCATGGATATAGATCCCTCAAAATATACTACATATAGCTCTATCATTGAGAGCATAGACAAGAAAACAAGAGACATGAAAGAAACCAGGGAAGGCAATATGGATACAACATTCTTTGTAACAGTAGATAGAGAGGGCAACATAGTGGGCTTCATACAGAGTCTATACCACTGGTTCGGCTCAGGCATAATAGCTCTGGGAATACCTTTTCAAAGCAGGGGAGCAGGTTTTTCACTACTCAAGGGCGTACCCAACGAACCAGCTCCAAGAAAGAAACCTCTTCACACGCTATCTGTGTTATTAATTGAGGATCATGGGTCTGCAGAACCAGTTAAATATGTAATAGGATGTGCAAGCGGAGATCACAGGCCCCAGATACATACGAGGATATACGAAAATATTTTCGTATATAGAATGGATCTAGAAGCAGCAATAGAAGCACCGAGATTCATATACATCTCGCCTAGCGCCTCACAGAAATTGATTATAGAGGAGGGCTTAGACGGACCTCAAGGATTTTCCAAGATAGTAACTAAAGGATCATATACAGCCATGGGAAGAGTTAACGCTTGTAAATACCATACTAATAGGAGTTTTGCAATATTATCCCCTGATCCTAGAAGCCCCTCAATATCTATAGCTATTAACTAGCATTCTATTTAAATCTCTATGAATCCCTTTCTTTCAATCCTACAATAGATCATCTAGTTTAGCATCGTCATGCTCGAGTGTCAATCAGGAATAGCAAGGATCTTCTCCGGACACTCATC
>JAVVGE010000096.1:0-9555 GCA_032249255.1 Desulfurococcales archaeon
GGACAGAATATGCCCTCACAAGCTCAAGGATCTTCAGCAAAATCGCTCCATAAAAAGACTATGTATCAACCCTTATAAACTTTTATGAAAACCAAAACAGTTTCTTGAGGCGGAGCTCCACAAGTTATCCAGACGGCTTCTGCCCCCACCTAGGGAGTTTATAGCAAGGGGTTTAAAGCAGAGATCTATTACGGTCTATGGGACTGAGTTTTCGAGTTTCTAATATAATAACCCCTAAGTTATATCCGTATCTGGGAAAGAGATGCCGATAGAGATCCTCCCCAAGATCAGGATCGAGAAGAAAAATGATAGAGAACTGATATTCACGCTAACTGGGGATCAACATGGGATACCTAATCTAATATCTAAGCTAGCTATTAAGAAGCCATATATTAGTTATGCATCATATATAGTGGATCATCCGCTCACATCACTACCTAAGGTTGTTATAGTCACTGACGGGACCAAAGATCCTCTAGATGCTCTGCTAGAAATTCTCGAAGAGGCTAAACAATATGCTCTTGCTATGAAAAAGGAGATCGAAGAAAAGCTATAGATCAGAGCCCATATATGCTGTTACAACCGAAGACCAGTGCTTAATGCGGAGACGTGGTCGGAGCTATTGTTAAGTCATTGAGACAATAAGTCAACATGTGTTCAGCTATGATTAGTTAATGCTTATAACTTCTCTATCTATACTTTCCAGAAGATGAGGTGTGAACCTGGTGATGATGATGATCTACTATAGAATTGAGAGCTATCGAAGACCCCGGTGATAGTTATGCTAATAGGTGTTATGAGCGATACTCATGATAACTTATTAAAAATAGATTCCGCGGTTAAGGCTTTCATAGATGCGGGTGTCGGCATGGTTATACATCTAGGTGACTATATAGCGCCATTCTCTTTAGCTAGGATTCTGAGAAGTGGGATCAGATTCGTGGGCATCCTAGGCAATAACGATGGCGAGAGACTAGGGCTTAAGGAGATCGCTTCTAGGTCTGGGCAAGAGCTCCATGATCCTCCACATGAGATTATTATTAGTGGCAAAAGGATTCTCCTACTCCACGGCTTCGGTCCGAAGGACAGGACTGTAGGGATCGTTGAGAAGATCGCTAAGGGAGGCGGCTATGACGCGATCCTATATGGTCACACACACGAGATAGATATAAGGATCGAAGGTGGAACCCTCATACTAAACCCTGGAGAGGTTTTCGGAGGTCTCAGTGGAAGATCTACAGTTGCTCTGTTGGATCTCAGCAAGATGGAGGCAAGGATAATTAATATATAGCTATAAAAGGATCTTCGACAGTAATGAGAGTTATTATTTAAGCCTTCATGCTGTAAAGCAGATAAGTGAGCCTATCCATGTCATCCTCAGGGCCTCAAGCCTGATAGCCGAGGAGGTATCAGAACCTGGAGATGTATATATAGAGAACCCTTGGGAGGTGATCTTATATTGAATTAAAGAGAGGGATTGAAAGAAGAGATGGCAGCTTCAATAGCTATGGGCTCAAGGTATATATAAGTCCCGGGGCCAGTGTTATCCCAAAAAGAATTGACGGCCTATACTTAGATCTAAGGGGGGTCGACGAGATTTCTCCCTCCTATATCGTTGATTCTATGAGGTCAGTAGGGCTGGATCCTAGAGTATCCTCGGATCTCATAGAGATCATAGCCCTCATAGATCCTGAGAAACCTCCTAGGGGAATAAAACTCATAGAATCTCTATGGAGACTCATGATTGCAATAGATTTAGAGCTTGTCAGGAGAATTTCTTCTCTAGAGATCGCTCAGAGATCATTTAAAAGGCTCGCAGCAAGAATAGATAGGGATAACCTGAGATATAGTATTAGCCTAATAGCTCTTCTAGTGCCAGATATGACAATAATACCATCATGCTCAGCAGATCTCATAAAAGATCTAAAGACGTATGCTGGAGCATCTACAGGTGAAATCCTTATTGAAGCGTGTAATGAAAAAGATCTAGAGGAGTTAAGACATCTAATAGGGGGTATCATAATTACAGCTTAAACATTAATTACTAGGCTGTTACAAGGCAAGCAATAGATTTAAATATCTCTAGTTACTTATAAATACTTGATGTAGCGTAGAGAGGGAATGCTGGGCTTAATCATATAAGCATCTAATCCCTAGTCATATTTAATGATGAGGTGATACCCCTATGTGCTTGATATATAGATATCCTCGGAGAGCAATGATACTTAGAGCTCCCGAGACCGAAGCCCTTTATGAGGGCTCTGCCCAGAAGGGCTTCGGGGTTTTAAGTATAGATGGGAGCCCCTTTCCGCTGGGCTCAACAGCCATCCATGAAACCACAGGGATATCTAAATCCCTGTGGAGGAGGTGGAAGTCCTCCGATGCCACAGGGCTAAAAACCCTGTGGATCAAGAAAAACAGCAACACCAAACAAATTAATGTCAGCGATAATCAACAACCATCGGGGGACAAGCGGAAACTCATCTATACTACTTCCAGCTATACTCAGAAATAGTGGACTGATCATTTAGACCTCAAAGCTTATATGAGACGCACAAGACTACTTAATATTATCTTCATGCATATTCTAAAATATGTCATAGGCTGTGCTTAAATATATTCCTATGATCTTTTCCTTGTAGATGTGAGATCATGAGAGTAGTTACATATTCTGCTTAGATCTCTTTATATAATATTCTTACCCCTATGAGTAAGTATAACACTATTTTATTATCGATATTAGATTTCTATGTAAACTATGTATTTATAGCTATCATCTAATAAAAATACATGTGGTTATCGATGATGTATATAGAGCTTACGCAGAATAAAATACTAGCAGAAGCGTTAAATTCCTATAGAAGGGATAGATCTTCTTCGGTAAACAATGCAAACCCCATACTGGTAGTTATAATCACAGTAATGTTCTCTGTAGCTATGTCTGCAATATTTGCTTCCTATGTGGTAGGCATTTTCCAAGATAGCGATAGCATTCCATCCAGAAACGCTGAGATCAGGGTTATGAATATAGCTAAGCTTAAGGATTCTAGCGATAAGGTCATGTGGAATATAGACCTTAGTATTAAAAATAGGGGCGAGGGCCCCATCGAGTTCAAATATATAGATTTTTCTATTAGCGGTGCATCTATCCAGCATAGCGAGGACTATAGCAAGAGGGCCTTATCACTTTCCATCGGCCCTAACGAATCGAGACTGATCAATCTATTAATTACAAACCATCCCGATATTAATAGGCAAGGACATGCATTAATATTTGTAGATAACAAGATTAGTGAGGGAACGTGGATCACGATCCATTTTATTGACGATCGTGGGAATATGTATCAAATCATTCTACAACTTCCATAGAATAAGTTACCAAGGATCCTAAGGCATACAGCTGTGCCCTTTAGGGCTGGATAGTGTTTGTGATTTTAAACTTTCTTAAGGAATTATCTATTGCTGTGATGAGGTATATAAAGCCTTGAGAGCTTGGGAGTCGATGCATCCAAGCCCGATGATCATGGAAATAGAGCCAATAAACCCCCACCAGTGGGATAACGCCCGGGACTCCAGTATAGAAAGCTAGTGAGCTATGGTTTGAACGCTGGGAGATTCTCTTTAGAAATACTAATGAATTAGCTTAGATAGAGTGGGGAGGTTTTGATAGTAAAAAGGTATGGATCTAGCTAACTATCTAAATATCATATATCGTACCTACGGAAATGGGACAATACTATTTAACGAAACACTCTGAACCGCAATATCCCTTATATACGCTTCCCGGCAACATAATAACGGAGGAAGTGAGTAGATTGGAAAAAACATATCTGAAGAAGATGCTCATAATAGGGGTGCTAGCTGCTGTCGCAATAGCGATCGGGTACCCAGTAGCTGTGTGGGCATTAACCATTGCTAAACCAAGCTCTAGCATAGCAATTAACACCAACACCAAAGAATCCGACGACTCAGAACATGAGGCAATATCTATAGAGGAAATAAACATAGAGGGTCACGAAAAAGCATTAGGAAACAACATCATTATATATGAAGAGAGAGAGCATAGAGAAGCATTACATAATCCAAAATCGAGAACGATACTCTCAGCAGTAATCAATATAACAGACACAAACGTACAAGACCTATCCCCAGGAAATAAAGTAGGAATTGTACTCACTAAAATACCCACTAAAAATGGAGGTAACTACAGCCTTCTCATACTAATACACACACAAGATAGAACATATCACATAGTTACAAACAACACGAAAGTTAACATAGGTAGTGACAAAATAACGATAAACGGTATTATAGCGAGAAGCACTCATGCAGAATTCAAGCCAGGACAACAGATCACCCTAGATCTAAGTATAGGTAGTGCAACACTATCAAGATCAAGCGACTCATTAACAATAAAAGGAGACGTGCTAGCACTAATATTCAAAAGATAACTCAAAAAATAAGGCTTTTTTATCTCTTTGCCTCTACTAATTACTATCCTTTTAAATCATAGAGGCTCGGCATATCATCTCTCCCACGCTTAGATATATAACTAATCATTTCGATTACAAATGAAAGCCTTGTCTTTCAAGGCGGGAAGGAGGTCATAGTTCCTCAGCAAAACTTATGTATCATTATAAATGACGCCTTCTTTGTCCCCTCAAGGGTTGGGGAGAAGGTTATATAAATGGCTGAATACTATTAGAGAAGATATATTTAGTGATTATTTACCTGGGTTATAAAGTACTGTTATACTACTGCTATATAGATATTAAAGCTACTTAGCTGACCTCCTTGCCTGCCTTCAGGTAGTCATTTTTGATCCTCAGTCCTTTCAGGCGGATCACTGGTTCCCCATTATTCGGGTTTATATCTGTCATTTGGGGCAGTTGGGGGTGATCAGAGATCTCCCAGGAGTCCATCATTTCGGGCTTCAGGCTCTAAAAATACTATGATTAGAAAGCTAATAAAAATCATCTCCATCTTGAAGGGCGAGCTTTCAGTTGTAATCTCTATATACTAATGCTTGGAACGATATCTGAGTAACCCTCTGTTTAACGTGGGTCGGGGGATGGGATTTGTCTTTTTATTGGGCAGGGCTATCTGTATCTGTTATTTTACCATCTTTCATTATCATGATTCTTTCACATATCTCTAGATCTTTATGTGTAACTATTATTGATATGATATTTTTCTCTTTCATATATTCTGCTAACCTTTTCAAGCAGCATCCAATATACTCTGGATCTAGATGATCTATGGCTTCGTCTATTAAAACCACGTGGGGGTTTGAGGCGAGGGCTCTCGCTATCGATACCCTTACTTTCCACCCTGTGCTTAATTCTGAAGCCTTTCTTCTAGCGATCCTGTTATCTATTCCAAGGATCTCCATGATTCTCGTGAGATCCTCTCTATTAACCCTCCTAGCGATAGCTATGTTTCTCGACACACTCATATGGGGGAAAACATCTTTTTCTCCCTTGATTAGTGGGAATCTTCTCTTTTCAGGCTCTATCTCAGTTATATCGATGCTATCAAACAAGATCTTACCCTCATCAGGCCTTATGATCCCGGCCACTATGTTTAAAAGGGTTGACTTACCAGATCCGTTGGGGCCTTTTATACATATAAGAGATCCTTTATTTATTTCTAGTCTTTCTATTCTAAGTGTGAATCCGCTATATTTCTTAACGATCCCTATTATAGATAGTTTCCCCACACCGTTTCACCTCACTCCTAGGAATAGTGATCATTGCCACTTTATCTCCCATCCTTTATTATGTTCATATGTGAAGATATATATCCCTTTTACCGAGATTGTTTGGAGAAAAAATGAAAAGAATTTACATATTAATGTTGGGAGTAACCCTTCTAGGTATTTTTATAGGAATACTCATATCCCCCTATATATATTTATTGCAGACCTCTAAACAGCCCCAGCCCGAAGTAGGCAGAAACAAGGTCGGTGCGAATATTAGTACGATATATACCCTTACTATTACAAGGAAGGAAACTCTTACAGCAACGGGGGCCCAGGCTCTGCAACCTAGGGAGGTATACGTGTTGGAGGCAGCGACTCTGAAGCCTATGATTGATATGCTGAAAGATATTATGAAGCCTCGTGGCTATATGATCTATGATGAGGCTAAGGGGTCTGCCCAGCTTGCGAGGGAGATTAGTGATCTTGGTAAGAGGGCTGACCTCTTCGTATCAATTGATTCAGAGGTGGTTGAGAAGATCCTGATGCCAGGTGGAGTGGCGAGCTGGTATATAGTATTTTCCACCTCCTCCATGGTATTTGTGTATAGCAATGCTAGTGAGGATAAGGTTAGGAGGCCTCTAGAGATGCTTGCCAGAGGAGACCTAAAAGGCTTCTTCGATGGATTGTTATCGGGTAGCTATAGAATAGGTCTTGGGAACCCTGATAACGTTCCGCAAGGGTATAGAACACTTATCATGTTAAAACTAGCTGGTGTGATGTTATGGGGTAATGAGTCTTACTATATATCTAGATTCAACGATCTCCAGAGATCCGGGAAGGTGGTGTATACCAGGGATGCAGCATCCTTAGTAGCACAGCTACAGACAGGCGCTATAGATATAAGCTTTACATATCTCCATGAAGCGCTTCTATATAATCTTAAATATGCTAGACTTCCGAAACAGCTGGATCTATCAGACCCCTCTCTAAGAGATTTCTACTCAAGGGCAAACTATACTACTAGCTCCGGCACGGTGATAAGGGGATCCCCTATAGAGATAGTGATCACAATACCAAAGACAGCTGAAAATAGAGAGGCAGCACTAGCTGTGATAGCATATCTATTAACGGATAAGGGGAGGGAGCTTATTAGAAGAGCAGGGCTAGTACCTATCGAGATCCCCGAGATAAGGGGTTCCTATAGCGATTTATTTAGGTGATCATTGTGATCTATCGCCTCTTCTTCTGGTCATTCCTGGTACTGGCTATATTTGTGCTTACAACCCCTATAATGTATCTAAGCTATGAGGGTTTTTTCGGTAGATACTCCGACCCATATAGATCATTTAGCCTCGAGATCCTCTCCTCAATAGCATTAACAGTGGTAGCCTCAACAATAGCAACAGCTATCGCCCTGGCTATAGGGGCGCCGGTTGCGTATTATCTAGCTAGATATAGATTTAGAGGTCAGGGTCTTGTTGAGGCTCTCATAGATCTCCCAACATCCGTGCCACATCCTCTAGTGGGTATAGCGATACTCCTATTACTGGGTCCTGTCGGTCCTCTATCACCTATCCTTAAGATCCTTGGGATAGGGAATATATCATACACCTTAATAGCAATGATACTTGCTCTCCTAATAGTTTCCACACCTGTAATGATCAAATCCCTTGCTAATAGCTTCAAGTCTATGGACCCCCAGCCAGAGATAGCAGCCCTAACCCTCGGGATTAGCAGGATCAGAGTGTTTCTATTAATAGCGCTTCCGATGAGCATGAGATCTATAGTTAACTCATTCGCCATAACCCTTGCCAGATCTATAAGCGAGTTCGGATCCATAGCTGTAGTTGCGTATTATATATTAACACCCCCTTTCCAGGGTGTAAAGCCAGCATCGGTTTTAGCATGGGATCTATTTGAGAGTGGTGGTCTCGGAGCAGCACTCCCGGCATCGGCCTCCATATTTCTTCTAAGCCTAGCAGTGCTATTCTTGGTAAGAATATCTGAGAGGATATCTAGATAGAGAGATAGGGAGCCGTCTCCCCCTCCAAGACTGAGGACACCACCTTCGATGCCTCATTAGCCCCTAAAAATATTTCTCTATATATCTTCTTCCTCTCAATAAGCTCCACAGCTGCCAGATGAACGCAGAAAGGTCTTGAGCGCTTAATGGCAACATTTAGTGTGAAATCGACACAGCTACAATATGTCCTTGGCAGAACCATATGTATATGAGAGCCAACACCTACAAGATATAAGACGAGCTTCCCTGCCCTAACCCTCAATATCCTTCTAGAAGCTATTATATCAGCCACACTCTGATCCCTAACCAGCTCATCAGTGCTTAGAGACTCTAAAGATCTATATACCCAAGCCCATCTCGATTCTATGGTGGATCATCCCCGATCCACATGATCTTCTCCTTTATAATCACTTCTCATGATTAATACTTTTAGCCAATACTTATCTATAATAATCCCTGCCTTCACCCCACCACCCTATCATTAATTTGAAAGCTCTCTTCTACCAAATACCCAGTGCCGATCGCATCACCCCGATAAAGCAAGAAGTATATTCTAGGGTTTTCGAGTTTTGATAAGCTTTATATTCATGGTACGATGGAAATAGGTATCGAAGACAATCTATAGAACGTCGATTCTTTTGAACACTATATGGACTTCTCTACCACATTTGCATAGAAGCACACTTATAGGTTTAAAGAGAGGGGATTCCGACGTTGTGGCAAAGCCTCTACCCCCAGCTATCGATATTGAGTCCCTACCCCCCAGTATGTAGCCTGCATATGTCACCCTAATCTCATCTATAAGGTGTTTCTCAGCCAGGCTCCATATGAGTTCTCCACCGCCCTCAACTAGGATCTTTTTCACACCTATGCTGTATAAAAATCTTAACGCGTAATCCATATCCAGCTTTGGAGGCTCTCTCGAAGAAACTATATAGACTTCAATACCATTCCTCTTCAACCTCTCAATCTTATCTCTATCAGCTACCTGAGAAGTAAGTATAATAGTTCTTGCTATTTTCTCCCTCACTAGCCTGAGATCTTCTCTTATTGAGAGCTTACCATCTACAACGATCCTCACGGGATTCTCACCCTCGAAATATTTCAGCCTGAGTGACGGATCGTCTATATTAGCCGTATTGGTTCCAATCATAACAGCCCCCGCCTCCTTCCTAGCCATATGAAGCCTTCGAAGATCCTCTGGACAGCTAATACTACTAAACCTTGTCCTCGAGGCAATCCTTCCATCAATTGTTGCAGTGACAAACACCATTACATAGGGTCTATCCACAAGTTGTGGGGATATCTCCACCATGATCAGCCCTTCATTATATATTACTGGCTCCTTTTAACACCATACTTTTATTATGGAAAACCAAGCGCTTTTACAGCATCGCCTCTTTATGAAGTAATGTTCGGATAAAGCTTAGCATAGATATAAGAGAATCTATGACGCCCTTCCCGCCCTGAAGAGCGGAGTTTCCTATGCTGGGGTCTTAGGTGTTAGCCCTCTGGTGAGGATTAATGGTCTTACACCATTATGTGTTACATGGTAGCTCTCTATCTTCCTCGATATCTCTATTCTATAGCCTAACTTGCGGGCTATGTTCAGAGCATCATTAATATCTGCATTGATCTTCCTCCTGTTTTCTTACATTCATACAATCCTCTATATATCCTCCCATTCTTATGCTTGATTCCGCATATTGAGCGCTCTTTACCAGTGTAATCCTCAGGAACAATCTCCACATCAATTCCATACTCCCTGAATATGTTCACAATCCAGAGCACTATCTTTCTATACCACCATATGTTTGTGTTATACTCGTTT
>JAVVGE010000097.1:0-9501 GCA_032249255.1 Desulfurococcales archaeon
ATTTATTAAATACCAAAGACGCACTTATATAGCTTTACAAATAAAAGCCTCTTCCTTCTAGGGGGCCATAAAGCCCCAGGGATCTTCGAGGGCTCATAAGCAGTCGCCAGGCTCGATGAAAAAGCTTGCTAGTATTCCCACTATACGCGTTTCCTGACCTCCTCCCCGCCCTAAAGGGTGAGGGTTCCCTTCGGGGCGGTTCATTGGTTCCCCCCATCTATTCGGGTTTACATCTGTCATCTGGGGGAGTCGGGGTGGCCAGAGATCCCCCTGATATTCTCAGGATCTTCAGAGCCCTCTTCCTTATGTTGAGCTTTCCAACAACGTCTCTATCTGCTTCGAATCCGCATCTTGGGCATTTTAATCTTCTATATCCGTTCTCCTCTAGCTTTGTATCGCATTTTGGGCATTCTAGGATGTCCCCCTAGGATCTACTATTGCTAGTGGTGATCCGCGCTTCATAGCCTGCCAATCAATCCACTTCCCAAGCCTTGAATACCCCATTATGGTGAGCCTCGTCCTGTGATCCTTGCTCTCGATCCTTCTTAGGGAGTTTATCAGCCCCGTGAGATCCTCCCTAGTGACTGCGTATTGAAGCCTTAAAGCTAGCCCCACGATCTCAAGAGATGTCTTCCTAGCCCAGTCCTCCAATATATTCCTAGCCTTTCTGTGATAAGATCTAATTCTATTCAGGATCCCCCTTCTCCTCCTCCATGCAGGATACCTTGGAGAGGAATATTTCTTCTGGAGGCTCTCAGCAAGGAGTTTCCATCTATAGGCTCTATCAATACCCGTGCCTATCTCCTTGTTTATCTTATCATCTCCATAGACTATCCTCCTCTCATTAATGTCTATGGCTATAACATCTCTAGGCTGGTAAGGCTCTGGCCTCGGTATCTTCCTTGATATCCAAAGCATCATCTTACCCTCTCTATAGACAAGCCTAGCCTCTCCATTTTCATACTGATCATATCTCCTGTCCCAGCCAATGATCTTAAGCCTGATCCCGCCTATGATCTCCACATAGCCTTCTTTAACCCTATATCCCGAGCCTTAATGCAGAAGCATTGATAGCTTCCTAACCCTCGGTCTCCTCCCTTTCCTAGGATTGTTCCTCCAGGCATTGGCATTTGCAAGGGCATCCCTATAGCAGTCAATGGCAACCCTGGATGGGAGACCGAACCGCTCTCTGAGCTCTCTATAGTGCTTGATGCACCTGACCAATGCTCCTCAAACTAGGCTCAGAATCCTGTTTATAGCATAGTTAAGAGCTACATTGTATCTCCTGAGGAGCTCTATGGCCCCGGGCTCGGGACTAACCCTCATGCCTATTGAAAGGGTTAGCACCCCTTCAACGCCAGAGGCCATAGAGCCCTCCAAAAACAAGTATCTGGAGAACTATTAAAACCATCCCTGCCCTGAAGGGCGAGGCTTTCAGTTGTAACCTAGAGCCTATATCCTGTTGTTGCTAATACCTCTTCAAATTCCTCTCTTCTCCTTATTAGCCTTGTATCGCATCCCCTGACGAGAACTTCAGCTGGTCTTGGCCTCAGGTTGTAGTTTGAGCTCATTGAGTATCCATACGAGCCTGTGTCGAATATAGCTAGGATCTCTCCCTCAGATATTTTTGGAAATGGCCTATCGCTACCCAATATGTCGCCGCTCTCACATATGTTACCAACTATATCTGCAACAACCTCTCTTGGTCTATTAGCTTCTCTCACAGGGGCTATTTCATGGTAGGCGTTGTAGAGTGCTGGCCTGACCAGATGGTTCATCCCAGTATCAACGCCTATGATCAGTTTTTTCTTTTCCGCATCCTCAACCTCTTTTAGATCTACCACTTTTGTTAGCAGAACCCCTGCCTTTCCTACTATATATCTCCCAGGCTCTATCCTAAGCGTGATATCCCAATATTTTTTAGAGAAATCCTCAAGAAGCTCTGAGATCCTCTCTCCAAGGAGATATATATCTATCCCCTTTTCACCAGGTCTATAGGGTATAGCGAAACCCCCTCCTATGTCTATGAAGTCTATATCGCCTAGCTTAGCTGCGAGTTCTAAGAGGATCCTGGCTCCCTTAATATATAACCCCACATCATCGATCCCGGAGCCTAGATGCGTGTGAAGCCCCGCTATCCTTAATCCATATTTCTTAGCGATCTCCAGGGCCCTCCCAATCTGGGATAGGCCTATCCCGAACTTTGTGGCCCCGCCCGTAACTGTGTACCTGTGATGACCGCCTCCGAAGCCCGGGTTAACCCTTATCGAGATCTCTGTGTTGGGGAAGAGTCTCCCGTATCTCTCGAGCTGTGATAGGGAATCTATATTAATTATCACCCCCAGCTCGCCCCTAACAAAGATCATATCCTCATCGGATACGCTGATACCTGTAAACAGGATCTTATTCCTCGGAAAACCGATCCTAACACCCAGAAGAGCCTCCCAAGGAGATACAGCGTCTAGGCCACTCCCAAGTTCCCTTAGTATGGAGAGAATCCAGGGATTGCTATTAGCTTTACATGAGTACAGGATCTCTAGACTCTTATATCTAAAAGCACTGAGAAGCTTAGAATAGCTCTCTCTAATAGCCTCCTCATCATAGACATAGAGAGGGGTTCCAAAGCGCATAGCAAGATCCTCAGCCTCAAAGCATCCTATCAATAGCCTCCCATCCACATATCTGATCACATAACCACCAAAACTTTAATCCAAATTAGATTAATAACCCCTCGCACTTACTCCTAGATACCAGTCACATAAGCTGGTGCCAGAGGCTTGAGAATTAGAGGTATATTCTCACTCTATCATAGTTCCGTAGATAACATCGATCCCCAGCTCCCTCGCCCTCTCATAGACCTCCTTATCAATATTAACAGTAACCATGACCATCCTCTTAATGCTACCTATTAAGCCCCTAACCCTCTCAACCTTTTCATAGAACCAGTCCACATTCTCCCTCTCAGCCCTGGACTTGATCTCAATAACACTGATCCCGTTATCTTCTATTACAACATCGAACTCGTAGACCGATCCTCTTAATCCAAACCTGCCCTCAACATCAATATAGGAGAATCTTCTGACCTTCTCAGGATCGATATTACGCCTTTTAAGCTCGTCTCTATATATGGCTAGAACGGCCTTCTCAAGATCTCTGCCCCACCTCCTACCCATAGATCCTACCATGACCTTGATCTCTCCTTCAAAGATTTATCATGCTCTTGCAACAGAGCAGTATGTTCCTTTAGTATCTTACCATGCTCTCTAAGCTCAGACAATATACCTTCAAGAACGCTAGATATTTTCATCAACACATCCCCAATTTCGACAATATCCTCTCTCTTACTCTCCTCAATAGCCTCCTTCACAAGCCTCTTAATATCACTTAACATTTTCTCATAGTCGATCTGTATTAATCACCTAGCCCCACATACTATATTCAAATGTGAACCTAAAATACAACCCTATAAAGGGGTTGTGGAGTGAGTGAAAAGATCCTGGATCAACTGGTGGGAAAAGATATTTAAGCTCCTCATCATATACTGGGTGCGGTGAGCAGAGAAGATGGCGCAGCAAGCCCAGAACGTGGTTCTAGTGGGTAAGAAGCCAGCTATAAACTATGTCCTAGCCACCCTAACACTATTCAATCAGGGGATGGATAAGGTTGTTATAAAGGCGAGGGGTAGAGCTATAAGCAAGGCTGTAGATACTGTTGAGATCCTCAAGAGCAGGTTCTTGAAGGACAAGCTGGCTGTTGCGAACATCAACATTGGGAGCCAAGAAGTATCTAGAGAGAGTGGCAGGACCTCTAGAGTATCCACGATAGAGATAACAGTGACTAGAAAGGACTAAATATTTTTTATCTAAATAATATTTTATATTATCTATATAGCCTCTCTATATATCGCTTTAAAACCCCACTAGAAGAAGTTATCAAGGGCTTGGATGTGAATAGGACTTTAGTCCTCGGGGTAATGGCTGCTGTAGTTATCATAGTTGCTATAGGAATATGGCTTCTATCAGGAATGGCTCCCCAGACCCAGCCAAGGAAAGAGGTTAAGCTAGTCGTAATTACAAGGCTTGCCCCTGAGGAGGGTAGTGCGCTTAGGGAGAGATTCCTTAGGAGCGATATTGCCTCAAAGGCCGGGATAGTTGATGTAGAATTCAGGAAGGAGGATATAGGTAAGTGGAGATCCTTTGTGGAAAGTGGGGGTGTGGACTTGTTCTTTGTGGGGGGCTATGCTGTCTATTCATCTTTGTGTAGAGAAGGATATCTAGAGCCCATAATAAATCAAGAAATAATATCGAGAGCCAGCTCTATAGGGGCGTCTCTATATAAGGATGATAAGGGTAATATATGCTTCCTATCCGTCTCAAGAACGATCTTCAGCTTCACGGTTAACAACGAATATCTCTCAAGGTATTCGCTGCCTAAGCCAAGATCCTGGGAGGATCTAGCATCTCCCAGCTTCTCAGCATCCCTTCTAAAGGGAGACCCAGCCATATCCTTCCCAGCCCCCTCCAAGAGCACCACAGCAGCGAGAACATTACAGCTAATACTCCAGAAATATGGCTGGGATAGGGGGTGGGAGATACTGACTATTATAGGGGCTAATTCAAAAATAGTTGAGAGCTCTGAGAGGGCTAGAGACGATGTAGCCACAGGCGTATCGGGAGCGGCGCCAACAGTGCTCGTATATGGCTTAAGGGCTGTAAATGCGAGCGGTGGGAAGGCCGAGTTCATAGTTGCTGAGAAGGGCTTGCTCCCAGATATTAGCCCGGTAGCTATAGCTAAGAATTCCAAGAACAAGGAGGCGGCTGAGGCCTTCATTCTATGGCTATTGAGCGATGATGGCCAGAGATCGCTTGCCGAGTTATTCTATTACCTCCCATACCAGCTCCCCAGGGGCACCGCTCTTGAGGATATCTATAGAAGGGCTGAGGGTAACATATATCCCTACGACCCTGAGGAGGGGTCTAGGTGGGAGTTCTCAGCTATATACTATTTCGAGGCATCTATAGCAGATCCCGATGCGAATAATATGCTTAAGAAGATATGGGGCAAGGCTATCTCACTGTATCAGGGGGGTAAGATGTCGGCGAAAGATCTTGAGGATCTAGTACACAGAATAGGATCACCCCTAGAGATCGAGTTCAACGGAACCAAGTCTGTTTTCACGAAGGACTATGCATCAAGGATAAATAGCTTGCTCACAAACCCAGCATATGTAGACGCGTTTAAATCGGCTGTGAAGAAGGCTGCAATGGCTAGATATAGCTCGGTCCTATCAAGCCTAGGGTGAGCATATCTGGCTGAGAAGAGGCTTAACAGCCTATCAATAATTTTTCTCTCTATATTCATCATCTTCCTGGTCATACCCCTAGCATATCTATTCACCACCAGTATATCACCCTCCCCCTTCATAGATCTTTTTCTAAGCGTTAAGATCCCGCCAGATGGAGATCTATATTCGGTTTATGAATATCAAGGATATAGACTCATCTATATAGCTGGCTATGACTTTGGCCCCCTTCTAAACTCCCTCTTACTATCCACAATCGTAACGCTGGTAACTATACCCCTCTCTATACTAAGTGTTATGGCCACCCTCAGCATGATCAGGCTGAGATGGGTAATAGGCTATATAGTGCCTCTAGCCGCATCAATACCGATGCCCTTCTTATCAGCCTATGCTGTGATCCACTTGTTTCACAGGGACTATGGAATTATCAACCAGATTCTAGATCTCGTAGGCTCCGGATATAGAGTAGCGGTCGACGGGCTAGCTGGCGTAGCTATATACCAGGTGATCCACTTCTACCCCCTATCCCACCTACTTCTTCTATCCTATGCAGAGAACATAGATAGATCCTTGATTGAGGCTTCATCCAACCTTGGTGGGAGGGTATGGATCACTATCTCCAGTATCCTTGTACCCCTTTTAAGACCCGCGATAATAGCGGTTGCCTCACTAGTATTTATACTATCTCTAGAAGATCTCGTGGGGCCCATAGCGTTTAGTAGGCACAACTATGCTAGGAATCTCATATCCTACCAAGCCTACTTCGGCTTTATCTCTGAATATGGTTACTATGTGAGCCCCAGAATAGCTTCCTACGTTTTGGTGATGGTAATTATCTCGGTAGCGTCTTTACTAATATTCCATAGATACCTGGTATCCTCTAGATTCGGTATCGTGTCTCCTAAAAGGATCTATGTGGATATAGGCGGTCTCTGGGGATCTCTGGCTAGGGCTTTTACAGCGATTCTTCTGATCTTCACCACCCTACCGAATATCCTAGTACTCATATACTCAGTTACTGTGGGCTGGTTCTCGAAGTCTTTACCAGAGTTCGTGGGGATCGATAACTATGTCTTGGCACTCACTACTCCGTATTACTATAGAGCTATTATAAATACCCTAGCATATACAGCTATATCATCAACCCTTATAATGGTCATGGGATATATGGCTTCCTATATATCTATGAGGCACAGAGGCCTATATGCCGTGGTGGTCGAGATACTATCCATATCACCGCTAGTGATCCCGGGAGTCGCTATTGGGATAGCATATTACCAGCTGTTTCACAGCCTCTTCAGAGGATCCTGGGTCGATCCCGTATATATCCCATGGATGTACCTCCTAGCCAGCTACACCATCAGAAGAATACCGTATATGGTTAGACCTGTAGAGGCCTCACTCCAGAGGATCCCGAGATCCTATGAGGAAGCCTCTGAAAACCTAGGCTCCAGCCCACTAAGAACAATGTGGGGTATAGGGTTTCCAATGTCATTCAGCTCGATTAGTGCTGGACATGCTATATCATCGATCCAGGTCGCTACAGAGGTTAGCACAAGCCTTATATTGATAGGTAGTGTGAGCGTCTCATCCTCTCACCCCTCGCCTATAACACCCCTCATAGCTGGGCTGATAATATATGATCCACAGTTGATTCACAGAGCATCTGCTATACTGGTGATTACCCTTGCATGCGTCATAGCGATTTCCCTCTTGCTTAGCACAGCTATATCCAAGATCCTCAGGATCCCCAGAGCCTAGCTAGGGCATTATGAGCGTTAATCCTATATAGTTTCCATACACATATAGCTTGGTAGGGAAAAGTTGCCTAGATACAAGACGGTTGAACAGATCCTCAAGATAGTTGGTAGCCCGGAGCAGGTTAGGAATATAGGTATTATAGCCCATGTAGACCATGGAAAAACAACGTTAACGGACACGCTGCTAGCCGCTGCGGGAATAATCTCTGAGAAGCTTGCTGGAGAGGTGCTCGCGATGGACTATCTAACAGTTGAGCAGCAGAGAGGAATAACGGTTAAGGCTGCAAACATAAGCCTCTACTTCGAGTTCGAGGGAAAGCCCTATGTAATCAACCTAATCGATACACCGGGTCACGTGGATTTCAGTGGTAAGGTCTCCAGAAGCCTGAGGGTGCTCGATGGAGCCATAGTGGTTGTAGATGCTGTTGAGGGTGTTATGACACAAACGGAGACGGTGTTGAGGCAGGCTCTGGAGGAGAGGGTGAGGCCGCTGCTATTCATAAATAAGATCGATAGGCTGATTAGGGAGCTTAGGATGAATCCTCAGGAGATACAGAATAGATTCATCCAGATCATAAGAGAGATAAATAACCTCATAGAGACATACGCCGAGCCCGAGTTTAGGCAGATGTGGAAGCTAGACCCTGTGAAGGGTCACGTAGCCTTCGGAGCTGCTAGGGATAAAATAGGTCTCACCATACCCTATAGCCAGAGGAAGGGTGTTAAGATACCGGATCTCATAGCTGCCTATGAGAGCGGGAAGAGGGAGAATGTAGAGGCTCTCCAGAAGAAGATACCAATACACGAGGCTATACTAGAGATGGTCATAAAGCATGTGCCGAACCCGAGAGAGGCTCAGAAATACAGGATACCTAAGATCTGGAGAGGGGCCCTAGATACGGAGATAGGTAAGGCGATGCTAGAGGCAGACCCCAACGGGCCAATAGTGTTCCTTATAAATGATATGAGGCACGACCCCCATGCAGGCTTCGTAGCGACTGGCAGAATACTCTCTGGGGTTCTTGAGGAGGGTAGAGAGCTGTATCTAGTCAACTCAAAGATCTCCCAGAGGGCCCTCCAAGTAGGGATCTATATGGGACCTTTCAGAGAGCAGGTTGGGAGGCTACCAGCTGGTAATATAGCAGCTGTCCTAGGCCTCGATAGGGCGAGGTCTGGCGAGACAGTGATAGATCCCAGGTTCAGGAATATGATGGTCCCGTTTGAGAAGATCTCGTATATTTCAGAGCCAGTTGTAACAATAGCCCTTGAGCCCAAGAACCCTGCCGAGCTTACCAAGATGATCGAGGCTCTGAAGAAGCTGACTATAGAGGATCCCAATCTTGTGCTTAGGATCAATGAAGAGACCGGTGAATATCTATTATCAGGGATGGGTCATGTGCATCTAGAAGTCGCATTGACCCTTCTCAAGGAGAACTACGGGGTTGAGGTAAACACCTCCCAGCCCCTCATAGTTTATAGGGAGAGTATTAGGGGTAAAAGCCAGGTTCTCGAGGGTAAGTCGCCTAATAAGCATAACAAGCTCTATATAAGCGTTGAGCCTCTGAACGAGGAGACGATAGCCCTGATAGCCTCTGGAGATATTTCTGAGGATCAGGATCCCAGAGAAAGGGCCAGGATATTGAGAGATAAGGCATCGTGGGACTATGACGAGGCGAGAAGAATATGGGCTATTGATGAGAACATAAACATCTTTATAGATATGACAAGCGGTGTTCAGCATCTCAGAGAGGTTAGAGATACAATTATACAGGGATTTAGACTTGCGATGAGGGAAGGCCCCCTGGCTAGAGAGCCTGTGAGGGGTGTGAAGGTGGTGCTGCACGATGCAGTGATCCACGAGGATCCAGCCCATAGAGGGCCGGCACAGCTATATCCAGCAACGAGGAATCCTATATATGCTGGGATGCTGATGTCTAAGCCAACCCTTCTAGAGCCTATACAGAAGCTGGATATAAAGATCCCGTCGGACTATATAGGAGATGTAACAGGCGTTATAAGCAAGAAGAGAGGGAAAATACTAGATGTTCTAGAGCTATATGGTAACTGGGTTAGGATTATATCAGAAATACCTATAGCTGAGAGCATGGATCTCGCAGCTCTCCTCAGAAGCGTGACCTCAGGCAGGGCTCTATGGGGCACAGAGTTTAGCAGATGGACACCAGTGCCAGACAACTTGCTACCAGATCTGACTCGGAAGATAAGAGAGAGAAAGGGGATGAAGCCAGAACCTCCAAAACCCGAGGACTTCTTAGGACCTTAGCCGGGATAGGGATAAACATGGTCTGAGTAGTTTAAGAACAACACCTCGCAGGGGCTAGGGCCCCCAGGACCTGAAGGGTAATGCCTTACCAAAGTCCTGATCCAGAGGGTTTAACATGGGATGCATTGTTTCAAGAGATCTTTGGAAAATATTTAGAA
>JAVVGE010000098.1:0-9252 GCA_032249255.1 Desulfurococcales archaeon
TCCTGACTATCATGTTTGCTGTCTTCATCCTATAGTCCCTCTTCTTCTTACCCTCCTTAAGGTTCACCCTTCCCGCCTTGAAGGGCGAGGCTTGCCCTGTTGTCAAGCCATTAAACCCTCTCTCCAGGGGGCTAACACCCGAGACCCCAGCATAGAAAGCCCTTTAGAGCGGGAGGGGTCATCTATTATTTTATGAAGATGCAAGACATTATTACCAGAGTATTCTCTCCTGGAAGAGCGAGGCTAAGCAATACTCTCAGGAGATCTTCTAGGAGATTGTTAAGCGTCTAGATCCGGGAAAAGGATCTTAGTAGTTGAGGCCTCTATTTCATTGCTGTGGGAAACCTGGTATAATGTGCTGTGTTTTTATTTATTATTCTCAACATCATAGAATAGATCCATAAGGACTCTTATAATCCTATGCCTATAGCGAGGCTACTAATAAAATAGTTTATTATTGGATCTCGAGAATCTGTATGAAACAAGTATAGCTGCTATCTAGGTATCTATGCAAAATAGGGACCAGTAACTAACTATCTTCCCATAGAGATCTTCTTCAGCTCCTCATCCCTTAGAACTCTTCTAAGTATTTTTCCAACGGGGCTCTTTGGGAGCTCTTCCCTGAACTCTACAGATCTAGGTCTTTTATATGGGGCCAACTTATCCTCAAACCATTTAAGCACATCGCCTTCCTTGATCTTCCCCCTGCACTCGCTCTTAAGCACTACAAATGCTTTAGGGATCTCCCCTACATCTGGTGCTGGAACACCTACTACGGCTGCTTCTTTGATGCATTCATGCCCCATGAGAACCTCTTCTATTTCTCTTGGATATACTGAGTAGCCCTTGTACTTGATCATCTCTTTCTTTCTATCAAGTATATAGAAGTAGCCTTCTTCATCCATATAGCCCATGTCACCTGTTCTGAACCATCTAAGCCCATGGGTTGTGAAAAAGGCTATCATGTTTTCATCTTCAGCCGTGTAGCCCTTCATAACCTGTGGCCCAGATATCACGATCTCGCCTATAGCGCCTGGTGGGAGTAAAATTGGTTTTTCAGGATCAGCTATAGCCGCGTAGGTACTTGGTATCGGGAGCCCTATACTTCCTAGCTTACTCTTTCCAAATAGAGGGTTCACATGCGTCACTACAGCTGTCTCGGTCAAGCCATAGCCTTCTCTAAGAACAGCTCCCGTTAATTTCTCGAATTTCTTAGCGACCTCGACTGGAAGGGGTGCGGCTCCTGATATGCAGAATAATAGAGTGTTCAACCTATACTTGCTGGCCCTTAGGTGATTGTTTATTGCATTATACAGAGTTGGCACTCCGTGGAGGACGTGGGCTCTATACTTCTCTATGCTTTTCATTAATCCTTCTATATCTGGTCTTGGAAATACTATCACAGTCCCGCCATCGTATATTGCGTATAGCATAACGACAACTAGCCCATAGATATGGTACCATGGTAAGAGTCCTATAAACACCATGGGGCCTTCAAGGGATCTCTTCTTCCTAATTACGTCATATTGAGGTTTTATTTGCTGTAAATTAGCCGCTATATTGCTGTGCAGAATCTTAGCTCCTTTTGGCGTGCCTGTGGTGCCACCCGTATACATCAGGGCTACGATATCTTCAAGAGGATCTATTTTCGCTCTATATGTTAAGGGGCTATAATCCTTAACAAGATCCGAAAATCTCTGCACCTTATCGCCATAGCGTATCTTCGGCGGCTTAAGCCTAAGCCTGGCCAGAGGTTTGAGAAGAGGAGGCATATAATCCTCGATACCGGCTACCACTACTCTCTCAACAATCGCATCCTTTAAGGCCTGTTCAGCATTCCTATAAAGGATATTGGTCGTTACCAAGACCCTGGCCCCGGAAGATCTGATCTGGAAGGTTATCTCCCTCGGCGTATAGAGGGGATTCATTGGAGATACTATGGCGCCTATTTTAACAGCTGCGAAGAAAGCTATAGTATATGAAGGGCTGTTAGGCATATGAAGAGCTATTACATCCCCTTTACCTATCCCCATCTCCTTTAGAGCATGTGCAAATCTATCACTATGTTCTCCTATAACTTTATAGCTGATCTTTCTACTCATAAAGATCTGAGCATTTCTAGTGGGATACTTCTTAACAGCTTCATCTAGGATCTCATATAGAGGGAAATATCTTATATCAACGTCTGGTGGTATACCCTCGTCGTAGTTCTTGATCCATATTCTTGGCTTAATATATCTACTAAATACCTCTTCTGAGGATAACTCTGTTGGTTGCATATATTATTATCCCACACATTATTATTCCAAGTAAATATATAAAAGGCAATGCTATCCGTTTAAATATAAATAACTTTTTCTATATATGTTATATATATTTTACTATTTTATTGCTTGTCTCTGTTAATCTTCTTCTATCTGATCCTATATTAATATTATTTAAATAGTCCATACTTCCTTACGACTGAAAGCTCCTCCCTTTGAGGTAGGAAAGGGTCATATTGAAGAACTGGTCCTCCCTTCTAACTCTTCTCTATCTTTAACATATTGTTTCTAGTACCTCTCTAGGGCGGATAATAGATTCTCCCCACACATTTAGGCTATTTATTATCTAAAGAAGCCTGGGAGCTGAATAGATTTCAAGCATATAGACTAAAGATTATTGATTAGTAGTATAGGAATGGGCTCTCGCCTGTAAATATATCTCTTTTTATGAGTATATCTTTGGTGGTGCTATGGTTTTTCCATTTGAAACACTAGAAGATCTCTCAATAAGGTTCTCAAGTGAACATGAGCTCTTTAGAAAGAGTGTTCGGGAATTCGTTGAAAAAAAGATCGAGCCCATAGCCGTTGAGATCGATGAGAAAGACGAGATACCTAGAGACCTCCTTGAGGATATGGCTAAACACGGGTTCTTCGGTATAGGGATACCAGAGACTTATGGGGGTCAGGGCGAGGATCATATTAATATGGTTATCCTTGTTGAGGAGATATCGAAGGCCTCGCCAGCCGTTAGTGTTATACTGGGGACTAACGAGCTATTTGCTATCCCTATAATACTATTCGGATCTGAGGAGCAGAGAAAGAAGTACCTACCGTTAATAGCTAGAGGAGAGAAGTTCGGTGCTTTTGCTGTTACAGAGCCTTGCTGCGGATCAGATGTTGCTGGGATCCAGACTAGGGCTGAGAAGAAAGGTGATAGATGGATCATAAATGGGAGGAAGGCCTTTATAAGTAATGCTGATTTAGCTGACTATATCCTGGTTCTTGCCAGAACATCCCCTCCCCCTGATAAGAGGTCGCGTCATATGGGCCTGACTTTCTTCATAGTTGAAAAGGGAACCCCCGGATTCAGGCTTGATCAGAAGTATGATAAGATGGGACTAAGGGGTAGCCATATATATGAACTAGCCCTCGAGGAGGTCGTTGTGCCTGATGAGAACAGGGTCGGCGCGGAGGATCTAGGTTTTCTCATAGCTATGGAGACTTTTGACAGGACTAGGATAGGGATAGCAGCACAAGCTGTTGGGATAGCCCAGACACTGTTTGAGAGGACATTTAGGTATGTGCACCAGAGATATGCATTTGGCTACCCTATAGCGTTTTTCCAGTCCGTTCAATTTGATCTTGTTGAGATCTTAGCGAAAATACTGGCCTCTAGATACATGGCTTATTTAGCAGCTAAGCTAGCTGACGAGGGTAGAAGAGAGTTCACGTTTGTAGCATCGCTAGCAAAGTTCTTCGCCTCAGAGGCTGCTGAGGAGATCGCGAGCAGGGCTATAAATCTTCACGGAGGTATTGGTGTTATAAAGGAGGCGGGGATAGAGAGGTTTTTAAGAGATGTGAAGATCATACAGATCTACGAGGGTACTAACGATATCCAGAGGCTCGTTGCATATAGACAGCTAATAAGAATCCTCAGGGAAAAGAACATTGTTTCTG
Source organism: Desulfurococcales archaeon (assembly GCA_032249255.1). Lineage (GTDB taxonomy): Archaea > Thermoproteota > Thermoprotei_A > Sulfolobales > AG1 > AG1. Next base: position 3,942 of record JAVVGE010000098.1, read on the forward strand.
AAGAAATTGCGAGGTTGGTGGTATGAGGAGAGTCGCTATAGTAGGGACTGGGCTAGCTAGGTACGGATATAGAGCTGAGGCCACCCTCGCAGAGATAGCCTATGAGGCTATAAAAGAGGCCTTAGACGATGCGAAAATAGATCCTGAGGATATAGATAGCTTTGTAGTGGGCAACGTTGGTAGCTGGTCCAGCGAGCCCTTACCAGCAGTGCTTATCGGAGAATACTCGGGGCTAGTGCCGAGAAATGGTATTAGGGTTGAGGCTGCATGTGCCACAGGCTTAGCAGCAACCAGAACAGCTTACCACATGATAGCAAGTGGAGAAGCGGAAATAGTGCTTGTAATCGGGGTTGAGAAGATGAACGAATCTACAACTCCTCAGGTGGTTGAGCTGATAGGAAGAGCTGGGAACTATTTCTGGGAATTCCAGAACTTTGGAATGACTTTCCCTGGCTATTATGCTATGTATGCTACTTCATATATGAAGAGATTCGGGGTTAGGGAAGAGGATCTATGTGAGGTCTCTGTGAAGAACCACTACTACGGATCAATGAATCCCAAGGCACATTTCCAGAATAAGATCACGGTTGAGCAGTGCATGTCCTCTAGATATGTTGCATGGCCGCTTAAGCTCTACGACTCATCACCAATAACGGATGGAGCTGCAGCCCTTATACTGGCAAGCGAGGAAATGGCTAGGAAGTTGACAGATACGCCGATATGGATAAGGGGGTGGGGATATTCTAATGGCACATCTAATTTGAGTAAGAGAACCGACTATATAGGTTTGGAGGCTACTAGAGTAGCTGCTGAAATGCTTTATAAGAGAATAGGAGTGGATCCTAAAAACCCTGCCAAATACTTCGATGTAGCTAATATGCATGATGCATTCACAATAGCAGAGCTAATGGCTCTAAGCGACCTAGGCTTTGTTAGAAAGGGTGAGGAGCATATAGTCATTAGAGAGAAACAGACCTATATAGGAGGGCTAATACCAGTCAATCTAGATGGAGGGTTAAAGGCTAAGGGCCATCCAATAGGAGCCACCGGTGTCGGCATGCTGGTGGAGCTTACTAGACAATTGCAACAGAGAGTTGAGAAAGAGAGACAAGCCCCTATAAAGAGAGGCTGGGCCTTAGCACACAATGTAGGTGGTACTGGGCACTATGTGTTTACAACAGCCCTATCGGTGGATAAGCCATGAGCGAGGAAGGAACAATTATAAGGAAGCTTCCAAGAAACATAGAGAGGCTTTCAGAGGAGGCTCTATCATTTGTAGAAAATATTGTTAAGGAAACAGGTCTCCCAATATACCCAGATCCAAGAACAGGTTCTCCTATGTGGCTCGATGTGAGGGAGCTGAGACTGAGATATACAATACCGATTAAAAGTATTGAGGAGTTCTTCAAGGGCCTGAGAGAAGGAATGATAAGAACTACTAGGTGTAGAAATTGCGGTACAATATACTTTCCACCTCAACCCGACTGTCCTAGGTGTAGAGAGAGAAATATGGAGTGGATCGATGTGGTTGGTGAGGGAGAGCTTGTCACCTGGACGGTGATCAATGTTAAGCCCCTCAGCTTCCATCACTTAAAGGACTATACAGTGGGTATAGTGAGGATGCCACAAGGCTTCAACATACTGGCATGGATAAACGTGGATGATCATAGGAAGCTCTTTCCTGGGATGAGGATGAGGCTAAGAGTTGGTAGACGCAATGGTGAGGGCTATATAACCTACTGGTTTGAACCTATTAGCGGATGAGCTCTTTTCCTCTCTTCTAGATCTATTAAGCCCTCTATTAAGCCCGAGAAGCGCTTTATTTGGTAGCTATGGTCCCGTATATATTTTGATACTCGTACTCATCTTCCCCTTCATAGTCAGGATCCCACCAAGAAATCCTAGCATTTCCATGCCTTATCAAAGGCTTATCGAGCTTTGATAGAAGGGCTACTCTAGAAGGCCTACTATGGGATACAAGCCTATACCCTGTTTCCCTTGCTAGTTCCTCTGAGAATCTAAGTATCTCTTCATGGGTAGGCATATTATCCCTCGTAAGCCTCGTTATAGAAGTGCCAATATGCATATATGCTTTCACCTCGATGAATGTGGGCATACCTATCTCAACTAGCCTAGCAAAGCCCTTAACAGCCTTCTCATCCATATTCCATCCCTTAACAGCTGTTATTCTGTACACAGTAGGGCATGTGAAACTGGGAAGCATTTCTATAGCTTCCATAGTTAATCTCCACGCGTTAGCCACTAGAGGGGCTGTAAAGAATTCGTATCCCTCCTCATCATACGTTTCTAGTGATATATAGAGTTGAGAGGGCTCCTCATCAAGGTTAGCAAGTATATCTGGCCTCACAGCCCTCGTCACCAGAAAGGTTGTTATACCTCTCCTATGATACTCTCTTATCAGCTCGCCGAGCCTTGGGTAGAGTGTGTTCTCACCCGTCAAGCTTATTGCTACGTGCTTAGGATCCATAGACTCTTTTATAACGTCCTCAGCAACCCCGAGAGCCTTGTAGCCGGAGACCGTTCTTTTATGCTCTAATATAGACATCTCAACTATAAACCTGGGGTCATCTATGCTTATGAGACCCTTCTCGTCCCACTCATCAACAACGTCTGTCGGTCTTAACCTCCAGCAGTGCATACACGCATTCCAACACCACTGTGTTGACACGGAAGATTGTATGCATCTATGACTCTCAATACCGTAGAATTTACCCTTATAGCAGAGCTTACCCTCATAAATAGCCTTGTGAGTCCATAGACATTTCTTAACTGCGGAGTGAGATCCTATTAAGTGGTACTTCTGTGCCCTGAGCTTATCATTTATCTCCTTATAGGGATCCCTAATTACTTGGAGCCTTATCACCATGCTACTTCACGCTATATACTCACTATTATAGATATGTCTCAAGGCTTAAAACCAGCCATGACGATGGGTAGGGCTCCTCGGTCAGGATGGCTAGCCTTCCAGCAGCTATGATGCGAAGCTGACCTTGAAGCTAAGAGGGATCATGCTCTGTTGATCTGGTGCCAAGCGGCTCTAGGCTCTATGGGGCCTAGATCCCATCCAGTTAACATTTTTATAAGGTATATTGAGATACCTAGCTACTTGTTCTATAAGTCTACCATATTTTGAGGATCCCTTGCTCAACCTAAGCTTAAGTTTCTCGTACTTAGCTCTTATCAGCATATTACCGCTGGCATCGTATATAGCTATATAGCCTTTAACACGCCTTCTAGGATTCATCACAAGATCTATCTGAACATAGAGCTCATCCCCCCTAGATCCTATTAGAACCTCATAAGCATCCCCAACTGCGTAGAGAGGCTTAACCGGTGTCTTAGATCCTACCGCAGGATATATGCTATCAGACCTTATCACTAGAGGTATTCTTCTTCTTTTATGAAGACCTCTCCTACTTTCAGACCTTTCTTCACACAGAATAAATAAACTACCCTTCCTCCCAGGCATGCACATGAGCTTATCTACCACTATGCTCTTAACCTTTAAAATATATAGCTCCAAAGACTAGCTAGTATGTAATATCTAAGGCTGTTACAGAACTGACGGTGAGTTTAAATACATCAGGGGAAGCCCCGCTTTATAGGGCGGTATATGTTTGTGTTTTAAGCTTTTTAGATAGATGTTTATCAAGTGATGATGTGTATAATGCTTTGAGAAGCCCGATGATAGTGGAGGTAGAACTCAGCAACTTAGATGGAAGCCCCATAGCGTTAAGGGTGATCTACTATAGAATTGAAAGGAATAGTAAGACTCATGATTCGTTATGTGGGCCCCTGATAAGAACTCTTGGGATCAAGGCTTATCCGGTAATTCTTAGATGGTGCGGGGGGTGGGATTTGAACCCACGCAGGCCTACGCCATCGGGTCCTCAGCCCGACCCCTTTGACCTGGCTCGGGCACCCCCGCCCATAGATATATCTATATATGGAGCTTATAGAGCTTATCCTCTTGCTATGTCGGTTCTCAATTAATATGCTCGCTCTAGGCTTGTAAATTTATTTCTCTAAGATCTTCGGAGTATCCCTGATCTAAGCATATGTACTGTAGATATGTAGGCTAATGCTGCTATTGATATATGCATTGCCGTGCAGTATATACATATTGATCTTATAATTAGGATTTCTATATATATGAGAACTGCTACTATTGGGATAGCTGCTATAGATATTCCCCAAAGTATTTTTAGCAGCTCTTCTGATCCTATGATCATATACGCGATCGACATACACGTGACCATCGTGAAATATATTATCGCCCATACCGATAAACCTACACCCATGAAACTTGAATAGCCTGAGAACACCACCCTTGTGCATGATATATAGCTATTTATATCACATACGCTACCCTCCTCTGAGGCATCTACTATAGATAGAATAGCGGCTATGAGACCTGCAAGAGATATGATTAACAACTTATATGCTAGCAGACTTCTCAACCCACATAACATTAGAGTTTAACGATATATAAAGATAGAAACAGACCTCGTCCTCTAAGATCGATAGTTCATAATTGGTCTAACGACCTTTGTAGGCTTATATATTTTTTAACGTTTATATAGTGAGATAGAGGCTATGAAGATCGGTTTCCTAGGACCCGAGAAGTCATTCACATGGGAGGCTGCGGTGAAGTCTCTTAAAGGAGAGTATATAGCTATGGAGAGCTTATCGAGCATATTCGAAGGTGTTGAGAGAGGATACATAGACCTCGGCGTTGTTCCATTTATAAATAGCCTGGAAGGCCCTGTAGGAGAGGTTATAGATAACCTGGCTATCAGAGATCCTTTCATAGTCAAGGTTGTTGAGATGAGGATAACCCTCTGCCTAGCTATTAGAGGGATCCCGAAGATCATATATACTCATCCACACGCAGCCGGACAGGCTAGGAAGAAGATAGCAGAGCTCGGGTCACAAATAGTATTTACAAGAAGCACTTCTGAAGCTGTGGAGATCTTTAAAAAGGGCTGTACAAACTGCGGTGTCATAGCATCTCCGAAGGCTATGGAAGATATAGACGATAAGATCTGCGGTATTGAAGATAGCGAGAGCAGGACTAGGTTTGCTATAGCATCGAAGTATAAAGAACCCTGGGGGAGGTATACACATACAGCCATAATATTTACAGTGCCTAACAGGCCTGGCTCGCTATATAAGGCTCTCTCACCTATAGCTGAGGCATCTATAAATATGAGCTTCATATACTCAAGACCGACTAGACTGTCTCCTTGGCAGTACTTCTTTCTAGCAGAGCTTGAATGCTATGGGTGCG
>JAVVGE010000099.1:0-9202 GCA_032249255.1 Desulfurococcales archaeon
AGGACTTTATAAACAAGCCCTCAGCAGGCTTGAGAATGCTATTCCCAAACACTATTCATGTATTCGAGGATCTTGATAAGGAAGATCTTGTTAGCAGAAAGAAAAGAGAGAAGAAAAGGAGGAAGAGGAATGTTAGAACACCATGGAGGAGGATTCATAGGAGGATGTCAGAGGTGGCATTAACAGCTTCTGTGGATCCGAGGAACACATCTAGAGAATGCCCCAGATGCGGGTATGTCGTGGAGACCCAAGAGGGGCAGATCTTCGAATGCCCTAGATGCGGATTAAAAATGAACAGGCACAAGGCTGCATCTATAAACATTAGGAGAAGATATCTAGAAGGAAAGAGGAGAAGGAAGAGGAGAGCCAGGATGCGGGGGTTTCCCCACAGCAATGAACCAGAGGTCTCTATGATGGTGGAGCTGTGGGTTGGGGTCACCCCGAGCGGACGGAACCCTGTGATATGGATCCCGATGAAATGGGATCCTGAGGGCTTTGAAACCAAGGGAAGAGGACTTAGTAAACACCAAGCCCTATGAAACCCGAACCCCCTTAAAGAAATAAGATCCCTCAGGAAGGAGATCCTTGGAGGCTCTGTACCACTAGAAGATCTTGTGATAACCAGGGGTAGAGGAGATGAAATAGTGCAGACTATAATGCATCGAAGATTCTACCAAGCCATAGAGAAGAGGGGCTATAGCTCAAAGTACTACTTAGAAAGGCTATCAAGCCTTGAAAAACTCCTAGTTAACAGTCTATGAGCCATCCAGCTCTCCATGTCTGGTAACCCTATTTCTCTATCATGGGTAGAGACGAGGCTCCTTAGGTACTGGGAGAGACTCTATACTTCAAAGAACTTCAAATAAGTTTAAAGGCAAAAAGTATTAAATAGAGGCTGATACCTGATCTTGCCTTTATAGCGATATAGAATTGTTTAACTTATTTTAAAGCTATGGGGTTATCTCCATGACTTATGCTACATCTAGAACTTCCAGACTTAGAGATGAAATCTATTTAGATCTCTTATGATCTTATATGTAGACGCTAGGTAGATAGGACAGCTGGTATTAGCATAATGGCGAAAGATCCTTAAGATCCGTAGGAGAAGCTCTTATGTGTCAAGGGAGCCATCTTCTCTCAATATTATGTTCTTAGTTAGTTTGAGAGGGATATAGGGTTGGAAAGTATAGATACTACATCAAATGTGTATAAGGGCTTGATAACGTAATAATTAGTTAGGTGCTATAGATGGGTGAAAAAGGGGAAGAAGCTCTTGTGAGGATATCGTTTGAGGGGGTTGCAAAGGTTGGGGAGATTATGAGTACCTTTAAGAGTATTACTTTAAGGCCTGAGGATTTTACGAGCCCTGTGGCTCTTCAGATGGCTTTAACCAGGATCTATGATACTATATTAAGAAGCCTTACAGAGGCTCCTAGGAAAGCTTTTGTAGCAGAAGTCAGGTTCACAGATTCTATAGGAAACACCGTAGTATTTGCGGTAGATTTGGGGGAGTCCCCTCCACCCCTGCCAGGCACCAAGGTTAAGGCAAGAATAATAGTTGAGCTTCTCGAGGATAGGGCTGAGTAGATCCTAATGTGGTTATATATTCATAGAATATGGCATAGATGTGGATATCGTTCCAAAGGAATATAATAGTCAGGCAGGCTTAATATGTAGTGAAAGGCATAGAAATGATAAGGATATATAGAGCTCCTTGATCATGTGCAGGAAAACCAGGAAGAAGATTAATGTAGATATAAATGCAGCGCTTGAGCATAACTCGTATGCTAGGCTATAGAATAGAGATAGCTAGGAAGATAGAGAGCTACTTGGTAACACATAATGGTGTTAAGGTATTAATTCCTCTCCAGGGGGCTAACACATGGGATCAGGCAATAACCCCGCCCTTCAGGATGGGGAGAGGGTCATTTATTAGATATAATGCTAGGTCTTAATAGTCCGGCTTCCATCTCATAGATCCTGTCGCCGAGGCTCACAGCCATCTCATAGTCCTGCTCTGCTATTAGCATTGTAACCCCTCTTCTCCTGAGATTTTTAAGGATTTCAGCAACCTCTACCTTGATCTTTGGAAATAGTCCGGAGGATGGCTCGTCTATTAGGAGGAGTTCTGCTCCCGAGTTATATGCCATTGCGAGGGTAAGGATCTTATATTCACCTCCGCTTAGATAGCCTGCTTTAACCTTCAGCTTCTTCTCGAGTATTGGGAATATGGATATATCATAGTCTTTTCTAACAAGTCTGAGATTATCCTCGACACTTAGAGTTCTGAATGCTGAGTCTCTATCTGGTATATATCTTATCCCCATAGAAATTCTGCTATATAGATCTAGATGTGTTATATCGACACCCTTATATACAATGGATCCCGAGACAGGCTTTATGGCTCCTGTGATGGCCTTTAAAAGCGTTGTCTTTCCGGCTCCATTGGGTCCTAAGATGGTGGCAATCTCTCCTCTATCGAGGTGTAGGCTCGCATTCTCCACAGCTAACATATCGCCGTAGGCGCATCTAAGATTCCTAATATCTAGGACGCGATCTCCCATCTATCTACCCCCTATATACTTAGAAGCATATCCCTAACCTTTCTAATAGCATCCTCTGCGGGGGCATCTATAACTACTCTTCCTGAGTTCATAGCTATAATCCTCTTAGCAAAGCTGGATAGATGCGAGATCTTATGCTCAATAACTATAACGCCTATCCCCAGCTTTCTATGTATCTCCTCTATTAGGGACCCAAGCTCGGAAGCCTCGACTGAGGATAGGCCTGCAAGGGGCTCGTCTAGAAGTAGAAGTTTTGGATCTAGCACGAGGCACCTAGCTATCTCAAGTCTCCTCACATAGCTTAATCCAAGCCTTGTAGGCATAGCTTTCCTCCTCTCCCAGAGATCCAACATCTTCAAAACCTCCTCAACATGGGCCTTATTCCTCGTAAGAGGAGCTATGTTATCCTCTACAGATAGGGACCAGAATACCTTAGGGCTTTGAAAGGTCCTCAATATACCTATCCTGACCCTCTCACCTATAGATAGTCTACTGATATCTCTGCCCATGAATATTAAGCGCCCCTGATCATGTTTCACATGGCCCGTTATCACATTGAAGAGCGTTGTTTTGCCGCTTCCATTCGGACCTACGATCCCCACTAACTCTTTATCTACCTTTAGAGATATATTATCCAGCGCAATGACTCCTCCGAACCTCTTGCTAATAGATCTTAGCTCTAACACCTATCCCAACCCCCTTTACAAGGTATACTGATAAGAGAAGAGTCGATGCTATGATCAGTCTGAGATCATATATATATGCCCTCATCAACCCATCAAGCCACCAAAGGGCGATACCACTTATGAGAGAATATAGAGAAGAGCCCGGCCTATATACGGCGCTAGCCATCAACGTGTATATAAGTATTGGAACAGGATCCGATAGTTCCACACTAACGACTCCGCTTGCCTGTATATAGAAAAACATCACGGACACTGTCATTAGGACTGAAATTAGAAATAATAAGATCTTTATTCTTAAGATCCTCACCCCAGATGATTCTGCTAAGGTCTCGTCATCCCTGATCATCAAGAAATAGATACCCAGCCTAGTGCTAGCAATGAACATGAGGAGAGCCACGACAGAGGCCCCTAGAGAAATAGCAGAGTAGTAGAGGACTCTAAAGTCTTCAAAAACAGGTTTCACATATAATCCAGCATCACCTCCAAAAACATCTGGGAAGAGCCTCGCTATCGGTGGGAGAGCAAAGGGGAAGAGGAGAGTTGAGACAGAGTAGAAAGGACCCCTAAGCCTTAGAGCTGGAATCAGCATTGGCAGTGACAAAGCAATAGCTAGAGATACAGCGAGTAGGGGCCACAGCATATCTGTAGATCTATTGATCGCTATTGCAGCAGCGAATCCGCATGATGCGATTATATAGGTGTATCCCAGGTTTAGATAGCCTGTTCTAACATAAAACAGATCGTATATAGCGACGAGGACGCCGAAGAGATATGATAATAATGCTAAGATCAGTATATACGAGGATCCTGTCATGAGCGGTAGAACCAGTATTAGGGTTAATATAACTATGAAAAGTACTAGATCTTTTCTTGAATATTCCCTCATGCCCACCTAACACCCCTACCCAGGATCCCTTCTGGCCTGAACATTAGGGTTGATACTAGGATTATAATTGGAACAAGATCTTTTGCTGGAGAGCCTATATAATAGGAAGCAAGGTTCTGTGCAAATGCAAGAACCATCGAAGAAGCTACAGAGCCGACCGTGCTTCCGAGCCCCCCTATCACTACTATCGCTAGTGCTAGAGTTAGATAATACCATCCCATGTGAGGGTATATAGCATATAGAGGCGTTATTGCTATAGAAGCTATGGATGCTAATAGTGATGCTATTAAGAATGAGGCTATCCCGATAAGCTTGACATTGATCCCTATATATCTAGCAAGATCCTCGTTCTCTGCAACCGCAGCCATCCTCTTGCCGAGCGTTGTATGTTTTGTTATGAGATAGTAGAACCCCAGAGAGGATATAGATACTGCAGCCGCTATAACCCACTGTGAAGAGATCCCCCATATTTCCCCTGTCACTATTATGAGGGATAATAGCCTGGATCCATATATCTTTAGTATTAACCCTTCTATTAATAGTGCAATGGCTAAGGAAGCCACTATTGATAGTATAAGATCTCTCCTAAAGACCCACATGATCATCCATATAACAGCCCCCACAGCTATTGAGGCCGCTATAGCCCCCGCTAACGCGATTGGGAGTGGGAATATAGGGAGGAGTGATGCTGCTATATATGCGGTTACGAGTATCTGGGCTCCGTATGCTAGATTAACGATCTTAGCTACACCAAGGATCAAGTTAAATCCTGTAGCCATCAGTATGTATACGAGACCAGTTATGATGGAAAATAAAAGGATCTCGATCATATAGGAAACACCCTAAGAACAAATTTATTTCTTGAGCCATGGAGGCGGTAGGAACTGTTGATCAGCGATCTTGGCGGGCCATATAACAACTAGCTTACCTCCTGGAAGCCATTGGAGGGCCATAGTGGTTATATACCCCTCGCCATATAGTGGTGAGTGGCCTTTCGTGAAGATCCACTTGCCACTTATACCATCATATCCGTTCTTCTCGAGATAATTTGCTACTGAGTCTCCATCAAAGCTTCTGGAGGCCTCAACAGCTTTTTTCCATGCATATACAGCATCGTAGATATAGGGTGCGTAGAAGAGAGGATCATATCCGTATTTCTGTTTGAAAGAGTCGTAGAAGCTTCTCAGCTTTGGATCTACATTAGCCCCTCTTCCATATACGAAGAATGCAAATACTTGGTAAGATAGCTTCCCACCAGTTATATTCCACTGCTCCGGTCTCATTCCAACTCCGTCAAACTGGATTAGTATGTATGGAGGTTTCATATCGTCATAGTCTCTCTGGAGGAATTTTGCATCGCCATAGGCATTCCACACTAGGAGGATCTCAACACCGCTATCCCTAGCCTTGGCAAGCTGTGGCACGAAGCTCGTTGTTTTGCCTATATCAATTGTGCCCTCATATACTACCTCATATCCATCACTTCTAATAGCCTTTTTAACCGTATCGATCACTGGGGCTGTCCATGGGGCATTATCGTAGAGGAGACCGAATTTCTTGAGCCCAAGCTGGGAGGCTATGGCCTTAGCTGGGTAATATACCATTAAGCCGTGCATTGAAGCATTTATATTAAACCTAAACCAGTATCGATATCCCGGGTTAGAGCTTACATTAACATCTATAACGTCTGATACAGAGCCCATAGCGAACACGGGGATCTTATATCTAGCTATCTCAGGTAATATAGCTAGTCCCACAGGGCTTGCATGTATTCCAAATACAGCGACTACCTTGTCCTCCTCAACGAGCTTCTTAAAGCCTGCAACCCCCTGGGCCGGTGTGTTTCCATCATCGTATCTAACCACCTCAACCATTCTCCCCATAATGCCTCCACCCCTGTTTATCTCATCAACGGCTAGCAATACAGCCTTTAGCCCTGCATCCCCGTACTCGGTTTGGAGTGGTCCTAGGAACCCTATCTTTATAGTCTCGACTGGTCTGGCCTGCATCTGTTGATAGATTATTGCTACTCCAATTAATACTGCTATCACTACCGCGGCTAGGATCATATAGATGTTGAGCCTTGATAGAGCCCTCAATGTATATCCACCAGTCATTTCTTCTATATAGGGGTATATAACGTTATATTTAAATGTATTCGATAGTATATATTTAAGACTTAATATAGTTATGGCTTAGATGCCTCTATGGCGGGAAGAGCCAGCATAGCATATTTCGAGATTGAGCATTTCGGATGCTGGACAGCCATTGCTAAAGAATATGGTGTGAGGATAAGAACACTTGGGCAGGAGTTTCTATCACCTCAGCTGTTTAGGGCTAGCGTTGCCTTAATGGCTAAGGATCTCAGAGATCTAAGAAGGTTCATAAGCGTAATAAAGGGGTTCAGCTCTATAGCCAGGGTGAATACAAATTCTATCTCAAGAGCCTATTCCCTTGATGGAGAAAGAATCAGGCTGGCCTTAATAAGTTTTGAGAGCCTGAGAGAAGGATCTATATCGGATCTAGTTTACAGAGTTGGAGGACTTATTCTGGATCAAGAGATTGTGGAAGGCGTAGAGAGGTGGAAAATACTGATCCCCAGATCTTCTAAGAAAGTTGAGAGATATTTAGAGGAGAGATTAAGGAGCATGGGTAAGCTTCTTAGGATCACATTTTCCGAGATCGATGCCCGAGTATTTTGCTGTGACCCAAGATCCCTTTTAAATGATAACGAAAAAAGAGCTATTGAACTAGCCCTAAACTCGGGTCTCCTAGACTATCCAAAGAAAGCTAGGGTTGCTGACGTGGCAAAGCTCATGGGTATAAGCCCCGCAACCTTTATATATCATCTCAGAAGAGGAGAGAAAAAACTTATAAGCTTCACCCTCAGCAATAAGATACATTAACAGCCACATCCCCATCTATTCTTTATATAATCCAGAACTTCGGAAGCCTTCTTCCTAAAGCCATCCAGATCTATGTCCTCATTCACAATCATCACATCAGCAAGAGCTATTAAGCTCCCGAGACCCAGAGATAGTTCTGAAGCATCCCTAGCTACAAACTCATCCCACTCCCTGGGATCACCCTCCCTGCCTCTCAGAACAAGTCTCTTATATCTAGTCTCTGGGTTCGAGTGAATCGCGATAAGCACTACAGAGGAAAAGCTCCTCCTAAATAGCTCAAGCTCCGCAGGGGATCTCGAGCCGTCTATAATAACAAATCTACATCCCAAAACTTCCCTCCCCTTGCTAGCCAGTATCTTCTCTACGATCCTTCTAGCCACGAAATCCTCTCCATAGAGCCTCCTAACCTCCCTAGCCATATAAGCCATGTTCTCCCTAGTAACCTGCATACCCCTTTTAACAAGCTCCTCTCTAATCACATCGCCCATCACATAAACCTCAAAACCCTTGCTTCTAGCAACATCAGAGAAAACCCCCTTCCCAGAACCCGGCATCCCAGCCACTACCAAGGCCACTATACATGTTTTTTTCATTGTAAATAACCCCTCTCCATTATGAATAGGTGTTTCTATTTTATAGCCTTAAGCGCGGTTCTCTGGGAGTTTATTGATTCTACTTCAATGATCATCGAGCTGAAGATACACTTCAGGATCCCCGCTCGTCCCCCGATGGTAGTTGATCGTTGTTGATATTTTTGTTTCGGGTTGCTGTGTTTTTTGATCCACAGGGTTTCTATGGTTTCCCTGTGGTCGTCGAGGGATCTTCACCTCACCCACAGAGATCTTGGGATCTCTATGGGCTCACCGGTGGCTGTTGAGCCCAGCGGAAAGGGGCTCCCATCTAGACTTGAAACCCCGAAGCCCTTCTGGGCATTGCCCTCATAAAGTGCTTCGAGGGCTCTAAGATAGATATTGATCAATGCTGCTACCTCTCTATGCCGTCTCTCGCCTCCCTTGCTACAGACACCTATTCTATCCTCCCCATACTCTATCAAGGCATTGTGTATAGGGCAGATCTTAGATGTATTCCTGAGATCAACCATCAATACCGGCACACCATATTCCCTTGCCTTATCTATTATCGCGTTCAGCTCTCCCTTCAAAGCACTCTGATATATCCTGTGTCTCAGTTGCCTATTCCTATACCTAGCGATCATAGCCCTTATATTGTCTCCTGAGATCCTCTAAATAACCATTACTCCTCTCATCCTCATGGCGTCCCTTACTATAAAGCTTGGGTCTTTCGCCTATAATCCTTTTTTCCTCTCTAAGCTTTTTCATAGTCTTTCTAGTCTCTCTGCTACCAGATCCATTTCTCCTCTGAATGCTCTCCTTCCTATATCTATAGCCCAGGGTTGTCTCCGCAAGATCTGTCTAAGGATTACTGAGAATGCCTTGTAGAGAGTTGCTACAGAATCCTCATTAACATCAACAGGCTTAATAGCCTTCTCTGGCTTGTAGATCTCAGCCTCTTTTTCGAGGGATAGGTGGAAAATCGCTCTCCTATTCTTCCTATCAAGCTTGATCTTTGCGTGGGATGTTGGCTTAAAACCTCTGGCCAAGAGCTTGTAGAACTCCTTAGAGGGCTCTAGATCGAGGTGCACCCAGCCCCTATGGGTATTAATAGCAGCACTTGTGAAAAAAGTTCTCAAAACCATTAATCCTGATCTTAGTTGGGTTTACTGGTTTCCATACATGGTCATCAGCCAGCCATAGGCTAGCACCATTGATCCTAGGCACTAGTATTCCTTCTATCATCTTAAGTTCTACCTGATCCCGAGCTATTTCCCAAGATCTCCTCCAGAGATGTCTCCTTAGCCTCATATCCCTAAGATCCTTTTTCCCTAGACCTAGATGCTTAACAAGCTCGCCGAAGATCTCTCTAGAGTATAGCATAGCCTTATTCCTCCTGAGAGAAGATACCCTTGTGGTTGTATCCTGATATACTCCATGGACATAGTGGGATGGGATATCGGGATAGATCTTCCTTAGCTCTTGATATTTCTCATTCCTCAGAATGCAGTGATTCTCGATGGTTTTCCTAAATATCTTCTTCTAATGTTTATCGATGCTACCTTATGCCTACTCATTTTTAATCCAC
>JAVVGE010000100.1:0-9086 GCA_032249255.1 Desulfurococcales archaeon
AGCCCAGTGATATGGATCCCGATGAAATGGGATCCTGAGGGCGATGAAGCCAAGGAAAGAGGGCTTGATATTAAGCTATATCAAGCCCGATGAAACCCGAACCCCCTGCAGGTCTCGGAACCCATACTCTCCACTAGATTTAGATTCATATAAACCATGCCCAATAAGCATGTAGAGGCGAGCTTACCCCGCCCTTAAGGGCTGGGCTTCATGCATCACAGCCCAGCTATGCCCGTTGCCAGTTGCTACGGGTAGTGGGCGGAGCTCCACAGGCACCAAGGGTGGCTCCAACCCCGTACTCCTAAGAATGTTTAGGGAAGCGTTGTAATCCCTATCCATGGTCAAGCCACATTTTGGGCATGTGAGTATGTGGTCTGCTAAAGATAGGTCTTTCTTCACATATCTATATCTTGCATAGCTTGGATAGTCTCAGGAGCACGTGCTTCTTCCTATTCTTCTTATTCCTCGTCCTTATTTCTCTGACCCTGGGTTCTCTCTTTTGCGGATAGACTAGGCTGCGGTATTTATGGGGCTTCTTCTCCCTGGGGAACCTTGCTAAGCCGTTGAGAAACTTCTGCCCGACCTTGTAGAAACGATCCCCGATCTGCTGCACCGCCTGCGAATAGATCTGCTGATAATCCCTATCATGCTTTCTTAGATCTAGTGCTAGTTGCCTCATCTCTGTTAGTGTTAGCCCCTTTCCATCTCTTTGGTAGAAGTATGTGTCTGCCCATCGCAGGGTGTTATAGATCTCACATGCTAGCATCAGCGGGCTTTTAAAGCCCCCAATGGCTGCCTATCAGTATATGCCCTATATTTAAACCCTACGGTGGGGCATCAACCAAACATAGCACATGGGTTTAGCCTCTATTGAGGAGAAAACTATCGAGCCTGGAACAAAAGAAAACCGGTATCGATAGTTATCAGTAACTTGTTGAGGAAGAATATTATGTGGAACGCTCTGCTAGGGATGAGCTTCTTCCAGCGCTTCTTCTATATAGGATATTGCTTCTCCTAATGAGGCAGCAATTTCTGGCTGCAGATCTTTCACGGCTATTCTTATATCCTTGACTATGGAAGCTATCCCGGTCAGGTCTTTAGAGACTATGCCAAGATCTATTAGGGTTCGTAGTCTCTCAGATACAGCTTCTAGTTCTATTAAGGCTTTAGCCACGATCTTCTTTTTGGCTTCTATATCTCTGGCTATATCCTCCAAACCCTTTTCTCTATGCCTCAGTATCCTTCTATCCATTACCTCGGAGAGGAATCTGAGTCTAGAGATGGACATGCTTATATTTACCAGGGCCCTTGCGAGTAGAAGCCTTTCACTCTTTCTAGGCATGGTGCTTTGCCCTCGCCCTCTCATGGTGAGTAGGGGCTGTATTGCTCAGGTGATGGATTAGCTTGAAAGGCTTTTTGTGTCGAGATCGCTTTTCTAAGCACTATCCCTCTTTCCCTCAGCATATCGACTATGCTCTCGTGGAACTTCGCCAGGATCTTCCTCTTATCCTCCATAAGTACTATATCGCTTATTCCAGCAGCTACTATTGAGTGTGCAAAGGGTGACGGTGCTCTCGAGCCCTCCGGGTTATTGAAGTACTTGATCTCTATTTCTCCTCCCAATATTCTTTTTATTATTAGCTTTGCATTTTCGATATCCATGTGATCCTCTAGGATCTCTCTGTAAGTCTCCTCTATCACAGGGAATCTATCCATCTCTTCCACTATTTTTATAAGGGTCTCAGCATTGATCTGCCTGCTCTGGAGACTTATCTCCCTTCCCCTGAACCTCTTCAGTATCATGAAGCTTCTCTCTGCACAGTGTCTAAATCTCTTCTTAAACATCTCGGTTCTCCTGACAACCTTTCTCAGCATCCCTTCTAGGTTTTCAGGCGCTACCGCATAGACTATCTTCGTAATCTGTTCCTCATTAACCCCAGCGACATTTGATAGTGTGAGCATGAAACCATTATCCGTTACGGTTATCCTTATATTCTCGCCAAAATGCTCTCCAAGGAGGTAGGCATATGCCCTTGCAAGAACATCGTTGACTCTTCTTCCAAAGAGGCTGTGGAAGATTATGTGTTCACTCCCAACCTCCGGGTCTATCCATCTCTCTACCATTATAAGCCTATCTGATGGCATGATCCAGCCTGTGTAGTATAGGTGCTCAAGGAAATAATCAACTATGTTTTCTGCTGCATGTCTTTCTAGCACGTAGTTCTTCATAAGATATTCAATAACCGGTTCTGGATCATCTAGATGGTTTCTAAGCATTTCAGCGATCTCCCTTCTAAATCTACCTATTTCCAGAGCCGAATCGAAGGCTAGGGGGAGCATTTCAGAGAACCAGCTTGGGACAGTGGGTCTCTGTCCATCAGCCGGTCTCACGTAGATCCTATCGCCCTCGGACCTTATAACCTGGTACGCTTTCCCCCCTAACACAAATATATCTTCGGGCTCAAGGATTTCTGCAAAGCCCTCGTCCAGATCACCAACGTATCCCCTCCCCTCTGAGATCACTCTTATCTTAGCTTCATCGGGTATTGCGCCTGAGTTGAGATAATAGATCATCCTGGCACTTCTTTTCCTCCCAATCATCCCGTCTTCCATCCAGATCTTTGAGTATACTTTGGCATATCTATCAACTTCGTATCCCCCAGAAAGATATCTCAACACGCTCTCAAATAGCTGATAATCTAGATCCTTGTATGGGTATGATCTTCTCATGATCCTATATATTTCCTCAACTCTCCGTTTCTTTTCAAGAGACATACCCACTATATGCTGTGCTAGCACATCGAGGGGGTTCCTAGGGATCCTCACCCTATCTAATCTCCTCTCCATAGCCGCCTTAGCTAGAACAGTGCACTCAACCAGGTCGTCTCTATCAACTACGATAAGCCTACCAAGGCTCGTCTGTCTAATATGGTGTCCAGCCCTCCCAATTCTCTGAAGCAGTCTCGTCACACTTTTTGGGCTAGATAGTAGAGCTACTATATCTATATACCCTATATCTATTCCCAGCTCTAAGCTTGTTGATGAGACAACGACCCTTAGATCCCCTCTTTTCAGCCTCTCTTCAACATCGAGCCTAACCTCCCTCGAAAGGCTGCTGTGGTGCGCTTCTATCTCTTCAACACCTATCTCAGGATCTTTCTCAAAGATCTTTTTAAGCCTATAAACAACTTTCTCAGTAGAATGCCTAGTATTGGTGAATACCAGCGTAGTTCTATGCCTTTTTATAAGATCCGCAAGCGTATCATATATAGCCTTATTGATCTCGTCGGCCGGCGCCCTTACAAGATCTACCATGGGACATATAACTCTTATATCAACAGGCTTAGCGAACCTTGCATCAACGATGGTGCATCTTCTATGCTTACCGCTGTCATCAAACCCCACGAGGAACTCTGCAACAGTTTCTAAGGGATAGATTGTAGCTGACAAACCTATTCTCTGGGGCTCTCTACCCACTAGATCTACTAGCCTTTCAAGGCTCAGCATTAGATGTGAGCCCCTCTTGCTAGACGCTAGCTCGTGGATCTCATCAACTATTATCCATCTAATGCTTCTAAGAAGCTCTCTGAACTTAGGGGCTGATAACGATATAGCGAGGCTCTCAGGCGTCGTTATAAGTATATGGGGTGGGCTTCTCAACATCTTCTGCTTCTCATGGGGAGGAGTATCGCTAGTTCTCACAGAGACCCTAATACTAGGGGGGTCTACCCCGTCTCCTAATAGCAGGGTGTTTATCTCACCCAGGGGTTCAAGGAGATTTCTTCTTATATCGTTGTTAAGAGCTCTTAAGGGAGAGACGTAGAGAGCATAGACGCCATCACCCAGCTCCTTCTTTTCCCACATCTCGTATATGGTGTCTATGACAGCTAGGAAGGCTGCCAGCGTCTTACCTGTGCCTGTGGGGCTAGAGATCAGCACATTCTCTCCAGCTTTTATCCTGGGTATAGCCATTCTCTGAGGAGGGGTAAGAGATCCGTATTTATTCCTTAACCACCTAGCTATATATGGTTTTAGAAGTGCCATGACCTCTTCATCACCCATGTTGTCCTCAGCGTAAGCTATATGATCTAGTACCAGTTCCGACCCCTATCAATATAATGATTGCTTTGAGGGTTTAAAACGAGTGCCTCAATATAGCTATCTATGCTATCTATATAACCGAGGACTTGCTGTCTACAATAAGTAACTTACTACTTACTCTTACTAAGGTATAGTGTCTTCCAGGAGAAACTGGTTCATTAACATAGGAAACACCTATAACGAAATTATAGACTATGAAACAATGAAGATGGAAGATATAGATGTAAGGAAGCTAATCGACATCAGATATAAGAACAAGCGTTTCCCCGCTAACGGTATTTGATGGTATTTCTAAATACTTGTATTTCCGCTAGCGGTTGGGCCTAGGTCCGGGTTCACCAGCTTTGCCCGAGCTGCATGGGTGTCCGTCGAGCCCAACGCCATTGGGCTCTCCTCTGGGAGAGCTCAAGCATCATCGCTCTCCGAGGATACTTATATGCCAAGCACATAGAGGTATCACCTCATCATTAAATATAATTAAGGATTGGAGGCATTTAAATCTATTGCTTGCCTTGTAACAGCCTCGCTCTTCAGGGCTGGGAGGTCATTTGTGGAACACGCTTTTAAAGATGGGGGCTGGCTTATTAACCGCCTCCAGCTATTCCGAATATTAGGAAGCTCATGTTGAGGCCCACTATGAATATGGCGCCTATGGATGCAGCTATGCTCATATACAACGAGTTCTTTATAGATCCCATGAAAATACTCCTCGAGCTGATAATCGCGACAGGAATAACTACTACGGGGAGGAGAAGGGATAGCACTGCCTGGGAGTAGACGAGTACATCGAGAGGCTTAACACCTAAGTGGAGTGCTATCGCTAAGGGGATCATATTAAATAGCCTGACCAATAACCTTAGCTTCCACGCTTCCAGCTTCTTTCCCCACCAGCTCTCAACGATCTTTTGACCAGCTAACACGCTAACCATTGAGGAAGAGATCCCGGAAGCCATGAGGGCTATCGCGAATATAGTGGCTGAGCTCCACCCATAGAGCGGTTGCAGTATTAGATGCGCAGACTCCATATCCACGTCGTGATAACCGTTTTTATAGAATGCGTAGTATGATAATATCTGTATTGATGCGTTGATCAAGCTTGCTATAGATAGATATGCTACAGTCTCCCATAAGTGTCTTCTTAGGCTCTCACTAGCTGGTTTAGATCCCCATCTATCTGCGGCTAAATAAGAGTGTAGTGTCACAGCGTGGGGCATCACAGTTGCGCCTAGGATGCTTATAGCTATGAGAAGGGCGTCAGAGTTTAGAGACCCTGGTATAAAGCTTGATCTCACGATCTCAGCAAGATCGGTCTTAACAATTACCAGTTCATATAGAAAGCTGAATCCTACTACACCAACCAAAGAGCCGATCACTGTTTCGAACCCTATTCTCTTATCAGTTATCACCATCAGGATCAGAACGTCGATTACAGAGATCCACATGGCGATGCTTAGAGGCAAGTCAAAGAGAAGAAATAAGCCTAGCACAATGCCGAGGAACTCAGCCATATCAGTAGCTATAATAATAGCTAAGAGTGCCAAGAAATATAGAAGTCTAAATAAGGAATACAATATACCTTGGAATCTATTGGAAATGGCCTCTGAGACTATGTCCACAATAGATCTGGATGTAGCTATCCCGATCTTCCCAGAGAGATACTGAAACATGATAGCTAAGAGACCCGAGATCCAGACCACCCATAATAGATTGAGAGCATGCCTAGAACCAGCAGCTATATTACTCCCAAAATTCCCGGGATCTATATAAGCTACGGATACTATAGTAGCAGGGCCCAGCAACACAGCAATCCTAGAGCCTCGTATAACACTATATATTTTACCCCTAAACACATTATTAGCCTCATCCAAAATTTTTAGCCCAGGCTAAATTTTTCTAGAGGGGTTAAAAACTAATAGAAACATTACAAGCTTGTCAAAATTATAGATCTTAGAAGGCTGCATCATCAGGAGCTCTAAATAGTGGCGGGCCCGCGGGGATTCGAACCCCGGACCGCCGGCTCTCCCCTACACCAGGAATAGAAGGCCGGCGCTCTATCCTGGCTGAGCTACGGGCCCTTTCCCCAGATTTATCCATACCTCTAAACCTTATAACTTTATATTTAGGTATTTGGAACCAGCAGCCTCTGATCTGAAGAGTAAGATCTTTAACTCCAGATCTACTAATCCCATTGGTGTCTCCGACAACCCTCAGAAGGAGTATCTCAGCATCCCTGACCTCTCTGAGTGGGCGGAGCACTGTATCGAATAGGGAGCTCCTCTCACAGCCCTTGGACCTATATAGAGCGGTTATCCAGCTGCCCACAGCAGCTTTCCACCTCCTTATAAGGATCGTCTGAGTCTCTAAAGAACGATCTAGGAAGCTATGCTAAAGCTCACCCCTCCTAGCCAGTAGCTGATCGCATGCTAATGCATCTTCGGGACTGTCTCTTTGGCAATTAAATAAAAGGGCAAGCCTCGCTCTTCAGGGCTGCGAGAAGGTCATTAATAGCTCATGGGATAATATTTAGTGGTTAGTATGCCAAGCTATGTGTGGAGAGATCTCAGCTGGCGTGAGTTCAGAGACCTCTGTGCGGAGAAGGACTGTGTCGCGGTAATACCCTGCGGCTCTGTCGAGCAGCATGGTTTACACCTCCCTCTAGGAACGGATCTAAGAATAGCTGTTTCACTCTCGGAAAGGGCTGTTAGTGAAGCTTGGAGAGCTGGTTATAGGGTTCTACTTGCTGAACCCATTCCAATAGGTGTTTCTGATATGTGGTCCGGAAATCCAGGTACTCTCTGGGTCTCTATAGATTCCTTCATATCATATGTGAGGGATTATATATCCTCAATCTTTAGGAATAGCGTTAAGAGAGCTGTGGTAGTTAATGCGCACGGAGGTAACTCAGATCCTCTTAAGATCGCGCTTAGGGCTGCGACAAGTAATTTCGAATCTAGTTACAGAGCATATCTAATCAACTACTGGGAATTCGTAGGCGATGTAATAGATAGGGTGTTTAGTAATCCTTTCTTCCATGCAGACGAGGCTGAAACCTCCATAGCAAGCTCTCTAGGGATCTCTATTAAGATAGGGGGTAGGGATATACCCTATCAAGATATTAGAAGACCATATAGCGATACATGGCACAGCCTCTCCCTCGAGAAAAGGCCTAGGCTCTATTTCTTCTACAGAGAAGCTGAATACCTAGAGATAGGGGCTTTCGGAGATCCAGGAAAATATTCCACCGATAAGGGTGATGTCATTGTTAAAACCTTCGTTGAGAGATTCATCCAGTTATTAGAGGAATTCAGGAAAGGAAGATTATAGTAAAAGATTCTTAACAAAACAAGCTACCCCACCCTTAAGGGACGAGGTTTGCCTAGATTAAATATCATTAGCTAAGAAGCTAAGCGATAACGATTGAAGATCCATATTTAGCCTCTTATAACCCTGCGTCATAAATAAAATATTCGGGGCCGGTAGCTCAGTCTGGAAGAGCGCTGCCCTCGCACGGCAGAGGTCCCGGGTTCAAATCCCGGCCGGTCCACCACCTAGTAAATCCCACTAATTACTCCAGAGCTACCTCTATAAAGCTTGATGATAGGATTCTGCACGTAAAGCCTGGCGAGGAGGTTGTTATCACCGCTGACTCCGGGATTGACTGAACGGTGATTTCGGCTACGGCTCAAGCTGTTTAATTAGCTGGTGGTAAACCGCTTGCTCCCATGATGATCGTTGATGCTATTGATTTTCTTTTGTTTGGATTGCTGTGCTTCTTGACCCACAGGGATGTTATAACATCCCTGTGACCGTCGATTATCTCCACCCCCCACAGAGATCTAGGGATCTCTGTGGGCTCGCCGATGGCTGTTGAGCCCAGCGGAAAGGGGCTCCCATCTATACTTAAAACCCCGAAGCCCCTCTGGGCAGAGCCCTCATAAAGGGCTTCAAGGGTTTTAAGATAAATGTTGATCAGTGCGACTACCTCTCTATGCCATCTCTCGCCACCTTTGCTACAGACACCTATTCTATCCTCTCCATACTCTATTGTTGCCTTGTGTATCGGGCAGATCTTAGATGTATTCCTAGGATCAACAATCAATACCGGCACACTGTATTCCCTAGCCTTGTCTATTATTGCGTTCAGCCCTCCCTTCAATGCGCTCTGATATATCCTGCGCCTTAATTGTTTATTCTTATATCTAGCGATCATAACCCTTATATCATCCCCTGATATTCTCTTAACAATTATAACACCCCTAGTCATCATGGCATCCTTGACTACTAGATTTGCTGTCTTCATCCTATAGTCCCTCTTCTTCTTTCTCTCCCTAAGCTTCTCCATAGCCTTCCTAGCTTCTTTGCCACCGGATCCATTTCTCCTCTGAATACTCTCCCTCCTATAGCTATAGCCTAAAGTAGTCTTAGCAAGGTCTGTTTCGAGGATTATTGCTAATGCCTCGTAGATTGTTGCTACTGAGCTCTCATTAACATCGACAGGCTTAATATTCTCAGGCCTATAGATCTCGACCTCCTTCTCTAGGAATAGGTGGAAAAGCACTCTCCTATTCCTCCTATCAAGCTTGATCTTTGCGTGGGATGTTGGCTTAAAGCCTCTTGCCAGTAGCTTGTAGAACTCCTTAGAAGGCTCTAGATCGAGGTGCACCCAGCCCCTATGGGTATTAATGGCAACACTTGTGAAGAAAATGTTCTCAAAACCATTTATATTGATCTTAGTAGGGTTTACTGGTTTCCATATGTGGTCATCAACTAGCCATAGGCTAACACTATTGATCCTAGGCACTAGTTTGCCCTCCATCATCTCAAGATCTACCTGATCCCGAGCTATCTCCCAAGATTTCTTCCAGAGATATCTCCTGATCCTCCTACCCCTAAGATCCTTTTTCCCTAGACCTAGATGCTTAACAAGCTCATCGAAGATCTCTCTAGAGTATTGCCTAGCCTTATTCCTCCTGAGGGAGGATATT
>JAVVGE010000101.1:0-8816 GCA_032249255.1 Desulfurococcales archaeon
AATACTAAGAGCTAAGGAATATCTATCCAAATATCCCATCCCACTACATACATGGCTTATGCCAGGATGCTGTTGAAAGGGTATCCTCTCTAAGGAGGAACAAGGCTAGACAATACTCAGGAGAGATCTTCGATGAGCTTGTTAAGCATCTAGGTCTGGGGAAAAAGGATCTTAGGGGTAGGAGGATCAAGAGATATCTCTGGAAGAAATCTTGGGAGATCGCTCGGCACAGGTAGAACTTGAGATGATGAGAGGCATACTAGCGCCGAGGATCAATAGTGTTAGCCTATGGCTAGTTGATGATCATGTGAAAACCGGCAAACCCTACGAAGATCAATATAAATGGTGTTGAGAATATTTTCTTCACAAGTGTTGCCATTAATACTCATAGGGGTTGGGTGCACATAGATCTTGAGCCCTCTAAGGAGTTCTACAAGCTACTGGCTAGAGGCTTTAAGCCAAAATCCCACGCAAAGATTAGGCTTGATAGGAAGAATAGGAGAGTGCTTTTCCACCTATCCCTCGAAAAAGAGGTCGAGATCTATAGACCAGAGAATATTGTTAAGCCTGTTGATGTTAATGAGAACTCTGTAGCAACAATCTACGAGGCATTCGCAATAATCCTCGACAGATCTTGCAAAGGCGACACTGGGCTATAGCTATAGGAAGGAGAGTATTCAGAGGAGAAATGGATCCGATAGTAGAGAGACTAGAAAGGCTATAAAAAAGCTTAAGGAGAGAAAAAAGAAAAAGGACTATAGGATGAAGATAGCAAACCTGATAGTAAGGGAAGCCATGAAGACTAGGGGCGTTATAGTTATTGAGAGAATATCCGGGGAAGATATAAGGGTTATGATCAGCAGGTATAGGAATAAGCAATTGAGGCATAGGATATATCAGAGCGCATTGAAGGGAGAGCTAAACACAATAATAGACAAGGATAAAGAATATGGAGTACCAGTACTTATGGTGGATCCTAGGAATACGTCTAAGATCTGCCCGATACACAATGCCTTGATAGAGTATGGGGAGGATAGAATAGGTGTTTATAGCAAGGGAGGCGAGAGGTGGCATAGGGAGGTAGTTGCCTTGATAAATATCTATCTTAAGGCCCTCGAAGCCCTTTATGAGAGCAATGCCCAGAAGGGCTTCGGGGTTTTTAAGCCTAAATGGGAGCCCGGTGCCGCTGGGCTCAACAGCCACCAGCGAGCCCATAGAGATCACTAGGTCTCTGTGGGAGTGGAGGCTCCCTTGACGGCTACAGGGAAATCATAGAAATCCTGTGGATCAAGAAGCACAGCAAAAATAAAAGAAAATCAACAACAATCAATGACCATCGAGGGACAAGTGGTTTTAAGTGATGATAGAGAGGTAGGCTATGGAGAAACCATACTCACTAGAAGGGTTGCACAAGTTGTGAGAACCCTAAAAGAGATCAGAAGTCTTGTACCGGGATCAGTGATCTATTCAATACCTAGACTTTTGGAAGTGGTATGGACATGAGTATTATCTACCCTTAATAGTGTCTGTAGGGCTTACTGCGCTATAGATATAGCCCTTCATGACCTCCTAGGGAAGAGGTTCAGGGCTCTATGCGATGAAGCTAAAGAAAGAGGGTTTGATCAAAGATAAAGATATCAAGCCCGTGAAACCCGGATCCCACTATCCATGAGAAGCTATATAAACCTTCATTCAATAATTCTATAGGTGATAGTTTTGGCTTTTAGAAGCGCTCTATATCTTGTTGCTATAGCTCTTGTGGTGATCATAATTATAGGTCTTATAATATTCATCAGAATTCCAGGCCCGGGCCCTGCACCGCTAACCAGCCCCTCTCCAGGCTCTCCCATATCTCCTACCACATCTCCTGCAGTAATGTATACCACAACCACAGCCACAGCTGGGCAGGCAGTAACATCTCCAGCCTCTCCTACGCCTGCTAGGTGGAGCGTTATAATAGCCACTGGGGGTGTTGGGGGTGTTTATTTCTACTATGGGGGCACGATAGCCAATATAATATCTAACTTCACAGATATTGAAGCGACTAGTATACAGACTGCGGCATCTATAGATAATCTCATTCTGATAAGGGATAAAACAGATCTTAGCAGGGGTGTGCTATACTGTGCTGCTGTACTACCTGACTCAGCATATCTAGCCTACACGGGCCAGCATGAGAGGTTCAAAGACAACCCGGCGCCAATAGCTATACTGTGGGCTATGTATCCCAACTATCTCCATATAGTAACAACAACTGATTCTGGGATTAAGACTATAGCCGACCTTAAGGGCAAGAGGGTATCCACAGGGGCCCCGGGTAGTGGTACAGAGGTTGAGGCCCTACTACTGCTAAAGGTTGCCGGTATAGATCCTGCAAAGGATTTCTCAAAATGGGAGAGGCTCGGTGCTGCCGAAAGCGCTGATGCACTTAGAGATGGTGCTATAGATGCCTACTTCTGGAGCGGGGGACTACCCACTGGATCTGTAGTAGAGCTAGCTAGAACTCTATCCCAGAGGGGTAAGCAGATATACCTGGTTCCTATAGATAACTCTACAGCCAACACTTTCGCCTCAAAATACCCAGGTCTCGCCTCACCCGGTGTTATACCAAAGACAGTCTACGGAGCTCCTGAGGACACGCCAACACTTACATTCTGGAACATGTTTGTATGCCATAAGAATGCTCCAGCAGATGTTATCTACAAGATAACCAAGGCTGTATTTGAGCACCTAGATATGCTTCAAAAGGCTGTCTCTGCAGCTAGGGATACCAAGCTTGAGAACGCCCTTCTATACTACAATGGCACTATACCATACCACGAGGGAGCCCTCAGATACTACCAGGAGAAAGGTATTCTTAAGAGGTAGCGGTGGAGCTTAGTGGGATTAAGATCCCTTATAGAGAGACTCCTTTTTATCGTGGCAATAGTTGGGGCTCTTTATCACCTCTACCTCATTATACACCCCTACACACCCATATCATATTGGTATAGAATAGGGGTTTTTGATCTAACACAGCTGCAGAGAGGAACCCATGTGTTCTTCATCCTTATAGTGGGCTTCTTACTATCATATCTCACTAGATGGAGTATATCGTCTATGGGGTTAAGATGGATCTTAACACTAGTCCTCGCAATAGTCTCAGGCTTTATAGCTATTCTCTCAATCTCGGCTCTATCGTCCAGGGGAGCCCTTGAATCTGCTCTTATGGTGCTCATTACATGGGTTCTCTCAATGGTATTACCCCTAGCTAGGCCCCTAGCCAGGAGAGCTCCTCTAGAGATCTCAGATATCGTACTTGCTGTCCTATCCTTCATACCATATCTATATCTTGTTTATAACTACCAGGATCTAATATACAGGGCAGTCCTCCCAGAGCCCATGGATATAGCAATGGGGTGGGCCATGGCATTCATGCTCATGGGACTGGTTCTAAGGCTTGTTGGGCCCGAGATGCCTATCCTCGTATGCGCCTTTATACTATACGATATATACGGCTACCTACTCCCAAGACCCTGGTTCCACCCTGGATTTGATGCTGGGTTTCTAGCTGGGAAGCTCTATATAGAGACAGAGGCCGCCCTCCTGGGCACCGTAACAGGGGTTTCTGCTAAATATGTTGTATACTTCACAATACTCTCTGGATTGTTAGGGGCTCTCGGATATGGGGGCGCCATGGCCAGGGTTTTCCTATCCCTCCTAGGTAGAAGCCCTGCGAGTGTTGGAAGAGCCACAGTTGGGCTTGGCATCGGGATGGGCATGGTTTCAGGCTCTGGGGCTGCTGACACAGCATTCATAGGATCTACTATGAAGCCTCTTTATAGAGCGGCTGGCTATAGGGATCTCGATGCTGCCGGTCTCGCTGCAAATGCTGGAACCCTGGCCTATATAACACCCCCTATTCTTGGTTCGGTAGCCTTCTTAATGGTGGAGCTTCTGGGTATACCATATACATGGGTTATTATAATGTCTATAGGTCCTGCTCTGCTCTATGCCATATCGATCCTGCTCTATAATGAGTTCTATGTTAGAAAAACAGGTATCAAGCCTGTTGATACGAAGCTCGGTAAGAGATTCTCCTCATCATATGTAATCCCATTCATCCCCCCAATGATAATTCTGACTATAATATCGCTGGGGTATAGCATAACCCTCGCTGTCTTTATATCAATAATCCTGGCTCCAATAATTGCGATCCTTGATAAGGGTATGAGAAATAACCTCAGGAAGATCCCGGAGGGGCTTGCCGAAGGCCTCAAACTATTAGTACCTGTTGGTGCGAGTATTGTTATGGCCAACCTCATAATGGCCATGGTTGTTGTCTCAGGGCTTCACCAGAAGTTCGCCCTGGCCCTGCTCCAGATAGTGGGTGGTAACCTGGTCTACGCTGTTCTATTCGCATTCTTCTTCTCACTACTCCTAGGCATGGGTGTCCCCCCAATAGCAACCTATACACTAGCATCCCTCCTAACAGCCCCAACAATTATTAAGCTAGCAGCGGCTTCCGGAATACCTGAGGAGGCGGCAACCCTCGCTACACATATGTTTCTATTCTACTGCGCAATGCTGGCAGATATAACACCCCCTGTCGCGCTCTCGGCTTTTGCCGCGGCAGCGGTATTCGGATCCGATCCTATAAAGGTGGGGGTGAGGGCATCCATGGTAGCTCTCCCCAAGTATCTATATGCGACTAGCTTTATATGGTCATACTGGGGAACAGGGCTTCTAGTGCTTCCCATAACCCTAACGATGCACACTACAGAGGCCTTTGCTCTAATAGCAACAAGGTTTGCTGCCGTGCTTGCTGGCGTTGTTTTTATCTCAGCAGCAAATTCAGGCTATCTGGGCTGTAGCCTATCAATGTCTCCCAGGATCCTCCTTGTAATATTTGGCATAATGCTTGTTATACCATCAGAGATCCTCAATATAGTAGGTCTCATAGGAGGCTTATCAACAGCGCTTCTATCTATGAGGCTAGGGATATCTTGCGAACAAAAATGATCGCAAGGATGGGATTAATACTAGCAGCCATACTCCCCCACCCTAGCCCCCATGCTCTACATAATAGCTCTTATAAACCTAAGCTATATTAAGATCTATTATGGATGATTCTATCATATATAGATCCATAGCACCCTGTGGATCAAGAGACAAAGCATCACCAAAAACAAAAGAATATCAATAACAATCAATGACCATCAAAGGACAAGCAGAAGAGGGTCACACGCACCCCTTCAGCATCTCCACTACCCCTGGGTCCCCGGCCAAGAGGATCCCGTGTCTCACTATTTCCTCGATTATCCTCCGCCTCTCGCGGCACATTTTCATAATTTCCTCTAGCGTGTAGACCCTCGGCTCCACATCTATCCCCAGCTTCGTCTCTATGTAGTTCGCCGAGCGATCAATTATCCTCCTCAGGTCCTCCCTCACGATGACTACAATGTCTGCGTCCGAGAAGGCTGTGTGGTCACCCCTGGCGAGAGACCCTATCAACACTATGGCCAGCATGTTCTCGTTTGCCTTGCTCGACGCATACTCCCTGAGTCTCTTGAGGACCGCGTCGCGATCAAGTCTGAAGACCTTTACATCTGACAAAGTCGATCACCATCCTGGCGTACTTAACAGCCCTCTCGGCGTCTTCCCGAGAGTAGTAGTCCGCAGGGGCTCCCTCAACGTGAAAGTTGGGGTATCTCGTTGGGCCATAGTGCCTATCTAATTCCCTAGCCTTGTCAATGAGCTCTCTAGGAGGCTTGTGCTCTTTGGGGAGCTCCTCAAGCATGCGGGAGACGGAGTGTCCCCAGACCTCCATTCCTAGGTACTGGTAGAGGGCTTTGACAGCTTTCTCGGCCGCCTGTTGGGCCACGAAACAAGCCCACTCGTAGTAGCCAGCATCCGTGATCCTCTCCGCAAGCTCCAGGTCTCTAAGGGACTGTCTTAACCAGTCTCTCGCTCGAGAAACCACGCTTATACACCGTCGTACTTCAATTATTACTTCGCATGAGAGGGTTAAAACAGGCTAGCTCACGCCTAGTAGCAACCTCTTCTTTTCGCCTCGAATAACGAAGGTCCTGAACCCAGGATCTAGAATAGATCTTGCATGGTATGATCCAGGGGGATCTCATAGTGGGAAGCTACTTCCCACTGGAAACCCTTTGGATAGGATCGAGATCGGGGGGAAGATCTATGAGATATCCATAGTGGATGCAGCTAACCCAGCAGTATTTGTGAGGGCTAAGGACCTAGGTTTAACGGGCACCGAAACACCTGGAGAAATAGATAGCGAGACCCTGGCCAAGCTAGAGGCCATAAGATCTAAAGCTGCAGAGCTAATGGGGCTAGTTGAAAGGGCGGAAGAGGCAACCACCAAAAGCCCACACTTCCCCTTCATAGCCATAATAGGCAAGAAAAGAGATTACAAAGGAATTAAAAGCCTCGTCCCCTCCAGGGGCAGGGATAGTAATCCGAGGGGGAGTTGAGAGAATTTCGAAAAGAGGGATAGGTTTGAGCTGTTAATGAGCTGTATCCTTTTACGTTAACTAGGAATGTTTTATATTCGCTTGTTTCTGGGCTTAAGCTTATAGTCATCTAATCCCTAGCTATTTTGATAATGAGGCAATACCCTATATGTGCTTGATATATAGATACCCTCGGGATGCGATGATTCTTAGAGTTCCTGAGGGCAGAGGCTCTAGACGGAGGCTCTTCCCTAATAGAGCCTCGGGATCCAAAGGTAGATAGGAGCACAGTGCCGCTGGGCTTAACCGCCCTTCCGAGAAGCCTCTTAGGGCATATTGCCCAGAAGGTGGAGTGGGAGGAAGCCCCCGATGGCCACAGGGAAACCATAGAAACCCTGTGGATCAAGAAACACAGCAATCTCGAAACAAAAGAAAACAAGCAACACTCAATACCCATTGGGGGACAAGCGGAACCTGGAATAGTTATCCCGCTGACCTCCTCCCCGCCCTAAGGGCGAGGGTTCTCTCTGGGCGGTTCATTGGTTCCCTCATCTGTTCGGGGGTACATCTGTCATCTGGGGGCAGCGAGGGGCAGAGCTTCCCTGGGATTTGCTTTTATCCTTAGCATTTTCAAAGCCTTTTTTCTTATATTGAGCTTTCCAACAACGTTTCTATCTGCTTCGAAGTTGCATTGTGGGCATCTAAGCCTTCTATATTCATTCTCCTCTAGCTTTGAACCGCATTTTGGGCATTCTGAGGATGTCCCTCTAGGATCCACTATTGCTAGTGGTGTTCCGCGCTTCATAGCCTGCCAATCAATTCACTTCCCTATTCTCTTGCACCCCATTATGGTGAGCCTCGTCCTGTGATCCATGTTCTTGATCCTTCTCAGGGAGTTTATCAGCCCAGTTAGATCCTCTCTAGCGACTGCGTATTGAAGTCTTGAAGCTAGCTCCACGATCTTAAGAGATGTTTTCCTAGCCCAGTCCTCCAATATATTCCTAGCCTTTCTGTGATAGGATCTTATTCTTCTTAGGATCTCTTTCATCCTCCTCCAGGCAGGATATCTGGTGGATGAGTATTTCTTCTGGAGATTCTCAGCAAGGAGTTTCCATCTATGGGCTCTATCAATCTTGGTGTCTATCTCTTTGTTTATCTTATCATCTCCATAGACTATCTTCCTCTCATTGATATCTACGGCTATAGCATCCTTAGGCTGGTAAGTCTGTAGCTTGGGGATCCTCTTAGAGATCCGCAGGATCATCTTACCCTCTCTATAGACTAGCCTAGCCTCTTCATTCTCATAGTCATCGTATCTCCTATCCAAGCCAATGATCTTGAGTTTAACCCCTCCTATGATCTCCACGTAGTCTTCTTTAACCCTGTATCCCGAGCCTTTATGCAGAAGCATAGATAGCTTCCTAATCCTTAGCCTCCTACCCCTCCTAGGATTGTTCCTCCAGGCATTGGCATTTGCAAGGGCATCCCTATAGCAGTCAACAGCAACCCTGGATGGGAGGCCAAACCATTCTCTCAGCTCTCTATATAGAGTGTTGTGAACCCTCCCAATGCTCCTCAGATCTAGGCTCAGAATCCTGTTCATAGCGTAGTTAAGAGCAACATTGTATCTCCTGAGGAGCTCTATGGCCCAGGCTCGGGACTAACCATCATCCCTATCGAGATGGTTAGCAACCCCTCACTGCCAGAGGCCATAGAACCCCTCCAAAAACAAGTACCTGGAGGCTAATAAAACCATCCCCGCCCTGAAAGGCGAGGCTTTCAGTTGTAAAGACTCTGAGCCCAAGATTCTCTCTGCAGCGAATGCTATGTATAAACCATATATAATATTTGAATATAGGTGCGATATAGCTTCTACGTAATATAGCATATAGCTAGGTTACATTACTAATAGGGTTAAAGTAAAAAAGAGTGTTTGTATTACATGACTAGGGGTCTATGTGGCTAAACTCGATTTTGTCTCTATAGGGGAGGTTATGATACAGCTTAACAGCATAACTCCAGGGCCTCTTCGATATGCTAGATATTTTGAGGTCCATGTAGCGGGCTCTGAGGCCAATATTATGGTAGGTCTTAGTAAGCTTGGGTATAGAACGGGTCTTATAACGAGGATAGGTAGGGATGAGTTTG
Organism: Desulfurococcales archaeon; assembly: GCA_032249255.1. Classification (GTDB taxonomy): domain Archaea; phylum Thermoproteota; class Thermoprotei_A; order Sulfolobales; family AG1; genus AG1. The sequence goes on from JAVVGE010000101.1 coordinate 8,604, forward strand.
GCGAGATGATACTCAGAACACTCAGAGGTGAGGGTATCGATACAACCCATGTTAAGTTTATGGATAATGTGCCTACTGGAATATACTTTGTGCAGAGACATTACCCCATACCGGGTAAATCTACAGTCTTCTATTATAGGCATTTATCCGCAGCATCATATATGGATGAAGGCGATGTTGATGAGGAGTATATAGGCAGTTCTAGAGCTCTAT
>JAVVGE010000102.1:0-8732 GCA_032249255.1 Desulfurococcales archaeon
AGGGAGAGGAATAGGGAGAAGGACTTTATAAACAAACTCTCAGCAGGCTTGAGAAGACTATTCCAAAACACTATCCACGTCTTCGAGGATCTAGATAAGGAAGATCTTGTTAGCAGAAAGAAAAGAAGGAAGAAAAGGAGGAAGAGGAATGCTAGAACACCGTGGAGGAGGATTCATAGGAGGATGTCAGAGGCGGCATTAACAGCTCATGTGGATCCTAGGAACACATCTAGAGAATGCCCCAGATGCGGGTATGTTGTGGAGACCCAAGGGGGGGCATGTCTTCGAATGCCCTAGATGCGGATTAAAAATGGGTAGGCATAAGGTTGCATCTATAAACATTAGGAGGAGATATCTAGAAGGCAAGAGGGGAAGGAAGAGGAGAGCCAGGATGCGGGGGTTTCCCCACAGCAATGAACCTGAGGAAACTATGATGGTGGAGCTGTGGGTAGGGGTCACCCCGAGCGGGCGGAACCCTGTGATATGGATCCCGATGAAAAGAGATCCTGAGGGCGATGAAGCCAAGGGAAGAGGGCTTGATCAAAGATGTCAAGCCCAATGAAACCCGAACCCCTCCTCCGCTGGACCTTCTATTAGTGCTTTTGCTCACCAGAGACTCTGACCCTCTCCAAGCGTTTAGAGAGCTGATAGGAAAGAGGAAGGAGAGCAATAAGAGGGCAGTGGGGTGAAGTATAACGGGGGGTTAGGAAGCTATACATTGGCTATCTATACATGCTTAGCCAAGAAAGTGGTAATGAATACAACACTAACATAATTAGGAAGATAGTACTGTGGATCGTTGATATAGTCATGAAATACGGCATAGATGTGGAGATTATTCCTGAGGAATATACTAGCCAGAGATGCTCAATATGCGATGCAAGGCATGAGAATGGGAGGATATATAGAGGGCTATACATGTGTAATAAAGACCGGGAAGAAGATAAACGCAGACATAGATGCAGCATTAGACATAGCTCGTAAGCTAGGCCATAGAATAGAAATGGCTAGAAAGATAGAGAGCTGTTTGGTAACACATAATAATGTCAGACCATTAATCCTCGCCAGAGGGCTAACACACCCGAGAGCGGGTTATAGAAACCGCTTGTCCCCCGATGGTTGTTGATTATCGCTGATATTCTTTTGTTTGGTGTTGCTGTGCTTCCTGATCCACAGGTTTTGATCCTGTGGCATCGGGGGCTTCCACCTCCCCCACAGGGTTTTAGATACCCCTGTGGTTTCATTGGTGGCTGTGGAGACCAGCGGCACTGTGCTCCCATCTAGGATTAGAACTCCGAAGCCCTTCTGGGCAGAGCCCCCATCTAGAGCCTCGGTCTCGGGAGCTCTGAGCATCATCGCATCCCGAGGTCTCTCCACGCCCAGGTCTAGCAGAGATTATCACCTCATCATCAATACAATTATGGATTGGGTTCTCATAAGCTTAAGCCCAGACAACAAATGAATATAAAAGCATTCCCACTACCATGAAAAAAGATACAGCTCGCCTTTCATGGCGGGGAGAAAGTCATTTCAAAAGAAATAGTGTATAAGGATTTAAGTCACCAGAAGATACATAGTGTGGAGACGTGGCCGCGGTAGCTCAGCCTGGAAGAGCGCGGGACTGTGGGCTCCTAATCGTGGCCGGGGGTAGATATCCCGAGGTCCCGGGTTCAAATCCCGGCCGCGGCCCCTCCCAGAGGGTTATTTTATAGGTTTATTCTAACTTCTTATATACCTCCAAAGCAATCAATAGATCAGAAGCTATAAGAAAAGATCTGTGGGGGAGGCGGTATAGAGCACCCAGCAGCTCTTGGATCTACTCATAAATATAGGGGTGTGAATGCAGGTCATAATGAGAAGCAGATATTAATGATAGGTTTTGACGGGCTTGGTGATAGACCTTCTGCTGTGCTAGGCGGGAAAACACCTTTAGAGGATGCTAAGAAGCCTTTTATAGATTGGCTGGCTTCTCTCGGGGCCCAGGGCGTTATTGATCCTGTATCTCCGGGCGTTATACCAGGCTCAGATACTGCTCATCTAGCAATTTTTGGTCTGGATCCCTTTAAGGTGTATCCTGGTAGAGGTCCTTTCGAAGCTATAGGTGCCGGTGCAGAGCTAAATCCAGGAGATATAGCCTTTAGAGGCAACTTCGCTACGGTGGATGAAAAGTTTGTCGTGATCGATAGGAGGGCTGGGAGATCTGAGTATGGCTTAGATAAGCTTGTTGACTCATTAAATAAGGGAGTAGGGGAGATAGAAGGCTATAAGGTGGAGTTCTATAGAGCGGCGGAGCACAGGCTTGCTGTGGTTCTCAGAGGCGTGGGCCTATCTGATAGGATCGGGGATACGGATCCCGGGGTTGAGGGTGAGAGGGTAAGGGTCTCAGCGCCCCTCGATAATGATCCTTCATCGAAGAGAACAGCGGATCTTGTGAACAAGCTCACCGAGGAAATCAGTAGGGTCCTAAGAGAACATGGGGTGAATAAAGAGAGGGTTGAAATGGGTCTTAGACCTGCGAACATCGTTCTCCTAAGGGGTGCCGGCAAGATGCCGAGGCTAAGGAAGATCTATGAGTTGGAGAGGATACACATAGAAAGGGCGGGGGCTGTGAGTGCTACAGCACTTATAAAGGGTGTTACAAAGCTCCTCGGTTTTCATGTGGTTCATCCACCTGGTGCTACTGGGGGGCTTAACACCGATGTACATGCCAAGGTCAGGGCTGCTGTTGAGATGCTGGATAGGGGATATGACCTTGTGTACTTACATTTCAAGGGCACAGATACTGCTAGCCATGATAGAAAGCCTAGGGAGAAGAGATCCTTTATAGAGAAGTGTGACTCAGCGCTCTCAGAGGTCTTAAGGGACTTCATGGATAGGGCTGTTATAGCTATAACCGGGGATCATACGACGTCAAGCACTATAGGGCAGCATACTAGTGATCCTGTGCCTCTGCTAGTATATTCGGAGGGAATGTTTCAGGATATGCTTGGTAGGTTTTCTGAGAGAACCGCTAGGCTAGGTGCTATAGGGAGAATAAGGGGTTCGGATCTAATATATCTTCTCACAGATCTGGCTGAGAGGCAGGAGAAGTTCGGGGCATAGGATCTAGATCTGGGGTTTAGCGTAGCCAACAAGCCTCCATCTACCCCTTATCTGTCTTGAGATTGCTATACCAATACCCTTAATCACTACAGCAGGTCTTGTTAGGGTTATCTCCATACGATCCCTAGAGATCCTCGTCACAATCCCCATGGTAGTGTTTGTTCCTATAGTAAGCATTATATTCTCCCTCTGCTTTATAGGCTCAACGTTTATCATCTCCTTAGCCCCTACCACTCTCTCAAGAAGCATGTATTCCAGTTCAAGCGTTGATACGGGGTCTGGGGCTCTACCAGCTTTACTGACTACGTTCCCCACTAGCTTATCTGCCTTAGTTATGAAAGGATCTAACTCGGTTCCGAGGGCAACGAGTCCTCCGGGCCTGGCTTCATCGAACTCTGTGTTGCCAAATCTTATAGACACGACTCTCGTTGTGAGGGGTACATATTCAACCTTTCCATCGCTCCTCTCTACCCTCATACCAGGTTTTATCTCGATTTCATCGCCAACCCTTATCACCCCTTGGATCAATGATCCGCCTATGATTCCTCCCAAGAGGTCTCTAACAGGCGTTCCAACCCTGTTGACTTCGAAACTTCTGGCAACGAACATTAGAGGATCAGCGCTAGGGTTCCTCTCAGGAGTTGGTATTACCCTCTGTATGGCCATTAAAGTAGCATCTATGTTCACTCCGTGGAGAGCGCTCACGGGTATCACGGGGGCTTTTTCATAGCCCATCTCGTTGAGGAAGTTCTTGATCTCTTTGTAGTTCTCGACGGCCCTATCCCTACTCACAACATCTATCTTGTTCTGGATAGCAATAACGTTCTTGATCCCTATGAGCTTCAGAGCCATCAGATGCTCTCTAGTCTGAGGCTGTGGGCATGGCTCGTTAGCTGCTATAACAAGTAGAGCACCATCCATTAAAGCAGCACCGCTCAGCATTGTTGCCATCAGGGTCTCGTGCCCTGGCGAGTCTACATAGGATACTCTTCTTAGTAGTTTAGACTCTCTATTATCGGGACACCTGCTTGAAGTAGTATAGGCTTCAGGCTCTTCAAAACCGTCACAATATGCTATATTGCCATCTGCATACCCTAACTTAATGGTCATAGACCTCCTAAGCTCCATAGAATGCCTAGCGGTCCATATACCAGTAAGTGCTTGAACTAAGGTGGTTTTGCCATGATCTACATGCCCCACCACTCCTATATTGATCTCCGGCTGGGTGATCTTCCACATACAGCATCCATAGATGAGATATCCTCAGAAGAAATAAAGATGATTTTCCCTATCCTTATAACTATATAGCAGATCATCTCTTCTATGCTGGATCTCATGCTCTACTCCTCTGGCTGAGGTTATCGTCTCTACTCCAATGATCGCTAGATCGAGGAATTCGCTTTGAGACTCCTCCTTAAGGACATCGAGATATTCCGAGGAGATGCCTAGCCGAGGCATTAATCCATAAATAAAGCCCTACCCCGCCTTAAAAGGCGAGATTTACTAAACTATTTTATATGAGGAGACCGCCTCCACATAACCCGCCTTCTGTACAGGGCATCTGGCTCAGCGGCCCACCTGCGCCTCACGCGGCCCTCACAGGCGCTTTCGGCCTTGCTCCCCGAGGGACGGCCGTTTCACCGCGCCCCACAGCTTCTCCAGGGTATAGCCCCTTCCTAGTCATGGCTATGGGACCGTGCCGTTTCTGTGCCGTTGCCACGGGCTCTACCCGTACCCCTTGCGGGGTCTCGGTGCCGCGGGGAGGGCGGTGTTTCCTCAGGGTTTTACCCCCGTAGGCCCTGTGGAGGCGGCCTCCATATACTTTAATGCTAGGCTAAAGATATATTATGTTAAATCTAGATAGCTGCTCTAGATTAATAGATGCTTCTCGTTCTCGAGACTCCTTAATAGCTCTTCAGCGAAGTATTGATAATCCCTACCATGCTTTCTGCTCGTCCCTCTATGGTTGTTGGTTGCCGCTGGTTCTCTTTTATTTTGGTTTGCTTCTTGATCCATAGGGTTTGATCCCTGTAATCATCGAAGGCTTCTCCCCGGCTCTACCTCCTGGGTACTATGTCCTGGGAGTCTTCTCGGGAGGGCTGTGAAGCCCGGCGGAAAGGGGCTCCCATCTAGGATTGGGACCCCGAAGCTCTTCTGGGCAGGGCCCTCATACAGGGCTTCGGTCTTGGGATCTCTAAGCATCATAGAATCTCAAGGTTATCCATATATTAAGCATATCGGGGCATCGCTTTATCATCAAATATGATTAGGAATTGGATGGTTATAAGCTTAAGCCCAACTTTTCCTTCCCGTACATTGATAATAAATGATAAAAACATTCTATTACATAAAAGATATAGCCTCGCTCTATATGGAGAAGCCCGTTTTCCCGTTACTATTTATAATCAGTTGAGAGGAACTATGACGGGAAATCCTAGATGGATATGCATTACATGAGAACGGTGTATGTAATATGTTTCCCATATTGTTCTTCCGAGGAGCGATCGGCTATCAAGGATAGCTTATCCTCGATGCTTGGTCTCCATGTTAAGTTTGTAGATAAGGGTTTCTACCCTCCTCAGAGTCTTTATGATGATGTGAGGAAGCAGTATAGATCTGAAGCTGTGCTTAAATATCTATCGTCCCAGAATAGGGGTCAGATCGTAGTTGGTGTTGTGAAGGAAGACGCCTATGTATATGGATATAACTATGTCTTTGGCCATGCAGATCCTAAGAGAGGGGTCTGCGCAATATATACCAAGAGGATCTATGATGAAAGAACTACCATATATCTAGCCAGGCTGGGAAAGGAAGTTCTTCATGAAATAGGGCATCTCCTGGGTTTAGAGCACTGTAGTAATAAGGAGTGTGTGATGAACTTTAGCAATAGCGTGGCTGATGTCGATAGAAAGAAGGCCTCTTTCTGTCAGACATGTAGTATGAGGCTTCTATCAATTACAAAGTAGATAATTAGACATAATGTTCTCTTAACCAGCCATGCTAGATCATAAACATATTATTATTGAATCCTTCCGCCCTAAAGAGCAGGGTTTGTCAGCTTAAATATTACCCTTGTTAGAGGAATTTTTAAGTAGCTCAATTATATATTTGAAAGGAGAGCGTTGAGAATCGGTATAACAGCGAGCGGAGGAGGCCATACCGGGTACGCCGTTTCCCTTGCACAGAGACTTGTTGGGAAGGCAGAGATCTTTTTCTATGTGCCAAGCGGTGATAGGTGGACTATATCGAAGATCAGGAAGTATGGTGGGTATGCGGAGCTCATAAAGCCTCGAGGACCTAACGAGGGTCTTGGTAAGCTTATTAGGGGATTTCCAGGGGCCATGTTTCAGAGCCTTAAAGCTGTGAAGGATATAGATCTCTTCATTAGTTCAGGATCTAATCACAGCATAGCGCCAGCAATAGCTGCCTGGCTGAAAAGAATTCCTGTCATAAATATCGAGAGCAGTGTTAGGTTTACGAAACCAAGTTCAAGCGCTAAGAGTCTGTCAATGATAGCAGAGCTAACAGTCCTGCAATGGGAAGAGCAGAAGAAGATACTTCCTAGGGGGAGGGTCTTTGGCCCTCTATACGAGGCTCCCGAATATAGCATTGAGGATAAGGGCTATGTGTTGGTGGCTGCGGGGACATATGGATATAAAAAACTCTTTGATGTTATCGCATCACTCGATCTCGATAATGTGGTTATCCAAACAGGGAGGATAGATCCTTTAATCTATAGAGAGAAAAAGCCTAGATGGGTAGTATTTGACTATGATCCTGAATTCTCAAGATGGATAGCTGGTGCCTCACTAGTAATAACACACCTAGGAAAAACGGTGATAGATTCGGCGCTAACATATAGGAAGCCGACCATAATAGTCCCCAACCCCGAATGGAGACTCACGGCGGGAAAGGAAGACGCGAGGATCTTGGCAGAGAAGCTGGGTACATGTTACCAAGAAGATCTGGAGCCTGAGAACATGATAACGGCTATAGATAAGTGCAGAAAGAAGATCCCGAAGGAATTCGTAGACGGTGCTGAAGAGCTAGCAAAGTATTTGCTGGATAATTATGGAAGCTAGTCAATGTCCTGTAGAAAGTATTGCCTCCTTAGAAATCTTATAAAGCACCATTCACAGTTAATATAACACATAGACATCAATAATTATAGACATATATAGATATCCTCAGCATTTTCTTCCCATGCTCTCTACAATCATACCCTATTCTTCTCCCAGGCTTTTCTGCTTATCTGTTCAACGGTATCCGGCTTATTCACAGATACGTATAACTAGATTAGACTAAGGAAAGTCGTTAGCCCTATCTGTGCTACCATAATATCTATCCCCAGATCTAGCAGGCTGCGGTGCTTCTAAGTTTAACGCTTCAAAGCCTTATAGATCGAGTGCTAAGAGGGACACAGGATCTAAACTTACTTCAAAACTATAGCAGCCTATATTCTGTATATCTAGGTGGAGATATCTGCATAGCCGATCATAAGATCAGTTGAGGAGATTTAGCACTATTACTCTGTAAGCATATAAAGGTGAGAGCTTAGAAAGGGTCTTATACCTCTCTATGAGAGAGAACGTTGGGTATACCTGTGAAGCTCTTGAAAGGATCTATAGTAATAGATCTTTCAAGACTACGCTTACTCGGAAATAGGGATTTAGCTAGACTTCTCAGAGACCTTGTCACCCTATCGATACGAGAGTCTAATGTTCTGGTGTCCTTAGCACCATTCAACGCGAATATTAGGCTTAAAAAGGGGAGAGTATATAGAATGTCGATATCTCATGGAGCTATCATAGTAAGTGTTAAGGAATCCAGCGAAGATTTAAAAAATATATGTCTTGACATAGAGGGGGAAGAAGATCTATGCTGGCAACTTGCAGAGGACGTTTGGGCAGATGTAGAGAGGATAAGCTATAAAATATCTCTGGATCCTAGGTATATATGTCCCCCGGAATATGTAGAGGTTCTCAGAGAGCTCGGATATACTCTTTCAGATAGTTCTGAATCATCTAGGGTTATATGCATAGGTGTTGGCGAGACCATCTCTATAAGCTTTGAAGATCTCGGATCTAGATGCCTCATAATACCAATTACAGATGTTAAGGAATATAAATACTATGTAATAAATAAAGAGGAAGGATTTAGACATCCAATCTCAGTGATCCTCGGAGGAAGAAAGGTATTATGCAGCGAGATCCTAGACCTAGAGCTGCCAGAAGAAAGCAGATCGATTGTTAAAGATTCCATCGGGAGATCAATCATCTACAGTATAAACACAAACACATATATGTTCTCATGCACACCCCAGGCAGATGAGCTATTATATAAAATAACAGTATTCTATACTTCACTAGTCAGAAGACTCTGACCTCTTCCGCTTGTCTCCCCGATGGTTGTTGATTATCGCTGATATTCTTTTGTTTTGGATTGCTTTGCTTCTTGATCCACAGGGTTTTTAGCCCTGTGGCATCGAGGGACTTCCACCTTCCCCATAGAGATCTTGGGATCTCTATGGGTTCATGGGTGGCTGTTGAGCCCGCGGAAAGGGGCTCCCATCTATGCTTGGATCCCCGAAGCCCTTCTGGGCAGAGCCCTCATACAGGGCTTCGGTCTCG
>JAVVGE010000103.1:0-8662 GCA_032249255.1 Desulfurococcales archaeon
AGGGTAATCAGAAGTTCATATTCGTAGGAGGAAAGGGCGGTGTAGGGAAAACAGTGCTAGCATCAGCCATAGGGTTAAGCTTTGCCCAGCAGGGTTACAGGACCCTCATAGCTAGCTTCAACCCAGTGCACTCCCTCTAATCAGTATTTGAGCAGCCTCTCTCAGGGGGTTCTATTATAGAGGTAAAGGGTGTTAATAATCTCTATGCAGTGGAGGTGGAGATCGAGGATATAGTCGCCAGGTATAAGGATAGGATAACAAGGCTTATAAGGGATTTTCTGAAGTGGGCTGAGATCCCTATAGATCCTAAAGGGTTTATCGATATAGCGACAACTAACCCGGCTTTTCAAGAAGCAGCTTCATTCGACAAGATGATGGATCTGATATTACAGGAGGGAGAGAAGTTCGATAAAGTGGTTTTCGATACAGCCGCTGTTGCAAATGCTATAAGGCTTATAGGGCTGTCAAAGATCTATGGACTGTGGCTCCAGAGGGTTATAAAGTCTAGACAGGAGGCACTATCTCTGAGGGCGCAGCTAAGCTTTAGAAAGGATAAGGTTCTTGAGGAGATAAAAAGCGATCCGGTTCTCCTAGAGCTCTTACAGCTCCACAAAAGATATACCAGCGTTAAGAATATCTTAACAGATCCTTCTAAGACGAGCTTCATATTCGTTACAATACCCACCATGCTATCGATATCCGTTGTCAAGAGATTCATGGAGATGGTAAAGGCATATGAAATACCTTCAGGCGGTGTTGTGGTTAATATGCTAATACCGAGGGAGGAGGCTGAGAAAGATGCTACAGGATTTCTCAGGTCAAAGTTTGAGGAGCAGGAGAGGAATTTAGAGTATATAAGGAGGCTTTTCGGAGATCAGGTGCTTGGCTATATACCGCTTTATCCTGAGGATATAGTCGGTCTAGAGAGGCTTAAGAGGCTTCTCAAGGATCTCGAGGCATCTATATGAAAACCCCCAAGATCCTGGAAAGAATCCTTGTAGATCTCTTTAGGATCAGAAGGATGGCATCTGACTTCATATTTGGTATGAGCACCTATGACCTATATAGAGAGACCCTCCATATTGCCAGAAGCTATAAGGATTCCCTATATTTATTATTACTTGGAGAGTTTCTCGGAATACCCTTCATCTCTAACTATTATACCCTGAGGCTATTACCATATCTAGTCGGCGAGCTCGAGGGTTTTAAGAAGAGGAATCTTAGGGATAGAGATATCCTCGAGGTGATTAGTGAGCATGACATACACTGAGAATAAACTTGTTACAATAGCTGTTGGTAATATAATAACTGGTGTCTATAATTATATAGTCCTCTCTCTACCACATGATTGGAGGATAATAGTTATACCGATGAACTCGGACGTATTCTCTGGTGTAAGGCAAGGCAACGTGAAGTGGGTTAGAGAGGGTGAGGTTGAGCATGGGATCGCTACACCTATAGGAGAGATCATGCTTAGGTTGAGAATATGGCCAGGATATAAGGATCACAGAGAGCTGAAGGAGACTAGAGATGCAGAAAAAATATATGAAGCTACCGTTTCAGGGCACAATGCCAAGGCATATATCTATAAAAGGAGATACTGGCTTAAGGTTCATAGAGTGTTGGGTATCCACCTATACTGCAGCGTTACTGATAGAACTATGTTAATTGAGTTTATAGGGGGCGGCGATTGGGTTGATAATGTATTAAGGAGTATAGGGGGTAGCCAATGCCATGTTTAGGATCAAAAATAGGGAAAGACATATTACCGTCGAGATCATAACCCTGAGCCCCATAATGCTTGGTCACTGCGAGCATTGTGAGATCTTGATGAAGGGCTTTGGAATAGATTATAAACCTATACAGATCAATGAATACTCTAAGGATATGATCGAGCTTTCTGCAAAGATAACTAGATTTATTAATGAGATAACTAGAGCGGTATATGCAAGGGTATATATAATAGAAGCCCTGACCCTCAGAGGATTTATAAAGATGCTCCTCTATAGGAGTGGGAGATTACCAATAATAGCAGTTAATGGGCGTAGAATCGCTTCTGGATCCGTGTGGGAGCCTGAGGAGCTGGCTAGGACTGTGATTAGAGATCTTATGCGCTAGAATCGAAATAACACAACCTTTGTATTTATAAGCTCTCTAACGCATATATATTATGCTGTGCCTAGTTGACTAGGGGGTGTTTTTTGAGTATGGTGTCCGGGGTTAATGATGTTGCTATAAAGGTTAAAGAGGGTCCTAACCAGGAGGTTAGATGTCCACCCGATAAGATAGTGATAGATATAGCTAGGGGTGCTTACATATGTGAGGAGACTGGAGAGGTTTTAGAGGAGAGAATAGTGGATCAAGGCCCTGAATGGAGGGCTTTCACACCAGAAGAGAGGGAGAGAAGAACAAGATCCGGCTCACCCCTAGCCCCTGCTATGGAGGACATAGGTCTAGTCACTATTATAGATTATAAAGATAGAGATGCTACAGGGAAAAAGCTAGATCTTAAGAAAAAGATGGAGTATGCAAGGATAAGGAAGTGGCAGATAAGAACCAAGGTTCAGAACGCGATAGATAGGAACCTTACACAGGCTAGCTCAGAGCTCCAGAGGCTAGCAAACTCCCTCGGATTGCCTAAAGAGGTTCAGGAGCAGGCTGCGATAATATATAGAAGGGCTGTTGAAGCAGGTCTCGTGAGGGGAAGAGCTATCGAGAGCGTCGTTGCCGCAGCCCTCTATGCTGCATGCAGGGTCATGAATGTGCCTAGAAGCCTTGATGAAATAGCTCAGTACACGAGAAGCGGTAGAAAGGAGCTGGCCAGGTGCTTCAGGCTCCTCTATAAAGAGCTAGATTGGAAGGATCTAGGGCTAGAAATGCCGAAACCCGATCCATTCCACTATGTGCCTAAGATAATAAGCACTCTAGGCCTGAGCGGCAGTATAGAAGCTACGGCTAAGGATATATTGAGAAAGATAAGGGATACGGGGATAGGAGCTGGAAAAGATCCCGCGGGGATTGCTGCAGCAGCAGTATATATAGCATGTCTCCTCAATAACGAGAAAAAGACGCAGAAAGAGATAGCCATAGTGGCAGGCGTTACAGAAGTCACCGTAAGGAATAGGTATAAGGAGATAGTCAAGGCATTGAAGCTTAATCTTCCACTCAACTAACTCCAGCGTTCTTAACATTCTCCGATATTTCGCTTTGAAAATAGTTTTAGCTCCTAATCTACGAAAAACATAGACCATCTCCACCCTAAAGAGAGACTTTAATCACTGTGTTTCCGTGCTAGTTCTCCAGATAGAGATCACTTATATAGAGAAGCCTGCGGTGAAAAGAGATCCAAAGGCCTCACAATAGAATAGATCCCCGACACAAAGAGGTTAGGAATGGTTACCTAGATCGTTAAAGTGTCCGGGATATGGCTTATATTTCTCTCTATTATTTTAATATAGAGGGGCTTATTGTGAGTGAGTATAGAGCTATATCACCTGAGAGGGCTAGGGAGATGATAAGGGAAAGAGGTCTCAGAGGCTGGAGAGTTGGAAGAGGCAAGATCCCAAGGATCTATAAGAAGTTTAATTTAGGTGACTTTATGAAGGCAATTAAGTTCGTTAACTCTATAGGAAATGTTGCTGAAGAGCTAGGGCATCACCCAGATCTCTGCATAGAAAGTTATAACTTTGTAAGGGTTTTCCTAATGACACACGATATCAAAGGTCTCTCCACGTCAGATATAGAGCTTGCAGAGCGCATAGAGAAAATATATGAAGAATTGAAAAAAGGAATTTAATTTTTCATCTATCACGCTTAAGTAACTATATCTAACTATTAACACACCATGGTAAAGCTGTTCTCTCCGCTATAGAGACGGCTTCTGACTAACACTTAACTTAATATAATATTTTTGTCTTAACCTCAACTCCATAGTAGATAATCTCTTCCACACCCGAGTCTCAGGCTTTACCCCTCTGAGCAAGAGCTACCCGGAATATTAAGATAGTCATTAAGCCGGAAGTGTTTACACTATATATCGATCTCGAGCATCGAAACTTGCTTAGAGTCTCACCGCAGCTGCGTTTATAGCCTAGGAGGCTGTGAATACCGGTTCTAAAGGGATAAGGCTTACCCGGCTTAAATACAACCTCTATGTTTTCAATGATCTCGCAATGTATCTAGATGCTATCCTTGTAGTCCTAATACTCTTTTCTTAGGATAGCATGGAAACAGGCCTCTTGAATCCCTTAACAACTGGGTTTATAAGGGTGCCTATACCATCTATTGTTATCTCTACCTCATCTCCTTCCTTAAGAGCTATATCTCTTCCAGGTACTATGCCTGTGCCTGTCATGAGTAGCGATCCTCTAGGTATTTCATTGTCTCTGAGTAAGTATCTAAGTATATAATCTATTTTCTTTCTCATCATAGAAGTTGATGCCTCTCCCTCGAAGATGACTTCACCTTCTCTGAGGATCTTCATTCTTATTTTCAGCGAATACGGATCTTTGATTTCATCGGGAGATACTATATATGGTCCAAACGAGCAGCACCCATAGTATGTCTTAGATTGCGGTAAATAAAGAGGGTTCTCAGCCTCTATATCTCTAGCAGTTACATCATTAGCTATTGTATAGCCCAGGATCTCCCCCTCGCTCCCAAGAATCACACCTAACTCAGGCTCTGGGAGCGTCCACACAGAATCGCTCCTAACAGCTATTGGCTCTTGATGAGCAACACACCTGCGCCCGGTATCTTTAAGAAACAGCTCTGGTCTATCAGATTCATAGACTAGCTCATATATACCCTTGCCCCTTAGTACAGCGACTTCGCCCCCTGCATAGCTTGCCCTAGCAGCATGATAAGTGATCCCCGCTCCCCACACCTCCGGAGGATCTAATGGTTTAGCGACCTTATAATTTGGATCTCTACTCTTTAGAACTCCTCCTAGATCTAAATCGATCCTCTCACCAATCCTCCCAAGCTCGTCCTTCGAATATTTCTTATTGAAATTCTTAAGAATTTCAATAGGATCTCCCCTGGTTACTCTGTACGCCTCATCATCTATAATTACATATAGCTCGTAAACACCCCTATTAACAAGCCTCAGAACCCTCATATAGAACCCCAAAAATATAATGATAAATAGGAATAAAATAAATATAGCCTCTCTGATCACGATATCATTCCCGCTGCAGCAAGCGAATCTTTTCTTTTAGCTACACGTTTTATTGAGACAGAACTGCGGGCTTCATTCTAATAAGTTAACCTTAACACCATTGGTTGCACGTATTTCTCCCAGTAAAGACGATCTATAGAGCGAGCTACTTATCTAGGTTAGAGTTAGACTATAGCTAACATTTAAGACCTTGTGATAATACCTATAATCTCTATGGACAACTCTTCTATATTAGCTTCCTATTCACTGCTCTTTCCTCATCTTCTCAAGATATTTTTTCTAGTGATCTATAAACATCTATTGAAAGATCTACTGCCAGCTTCGCTTCTTCTCTAGTTATTCCTGCTTCGTAGTCGGCTTTCTTTCTAAGAGCATATAGCGTTGCCATAGCTACGGCCTCTCTAACGAGGCCCTTGTTTCTAATGGCGTTAGCCAGTTTGTCATCTCTCCTTGGTATCTGCTCGCCCAGCGTTCTTAGGATCTCTTCAGCGAGCATCCTTACAGCGAAGTATGAGGCTGATGCAGCCTTATTGTAGCACATTACCTCGAGATCCTTTATGGCTTCCTCTAGAAGCTTCTTTGATTTTTGATGCAATGTCTTCTCCCTCTAGGGCTATGTAGGGGCTTATTGTGACCTCTCCCCTGTATCGATCCTCTATTGAGAATTTGATCTCCATGATCTTTTCCAGAGTTTCTCGATCTATCTTCGATAGGATCACCAGGACATTACTCTCATAGAACTCCTCGCTTTCTCCATAAGCTATGAGTCCCTTAAAGACCCCATCTAAACTCTTTCTAATCTCTACTAGAAAATCGATCACAGCGTTATCCCATTTTCTCGAAGCATCAATAAGGATCCTAGGCGAGCTATTCTTAATAAACAGTGATCCCGAATGCTTAGAGGACATAATTTCAAAGCCCTAAAAATATAATGCCGATCAGACTATATATAAGTGAAATAATAGTAATAATGGAACAAAGCTCTACTTTGATGAAGACTATGTACTAGTCAATGTTAAGGACCAGAAGACCAGTACCTATAAAGCTAACTTTTTTGGGAAGAAGTGCTTACCATTACTCAAGGAGCTTTCCAATGACCTCCTAGTCTTAGTAGCGAGCTTTCTATGCTGGGTTTCGTGTGTTATCCTCTAGTGGAGGATTATTTGGTTCTATATCAATGATCACCAGGCCTATTGATCTCTAAGCCCTCGAATCAATGTAAGTCTCATCACATCAATATCTATATACTTATAAATATTTACCTTGCCTTAAAGGATGAGACCTGTCTATTTTAAATATTATTGCAGGATATTCTTCAAGGATCCTATATCTTCTCAGCTTAAAATGAAGGACTCAACTCCGGTAATTTTATTATTGAATCATCCCTATGCAGACATCCACAACCCCTTGCTATAGGCATTATCTCTAATTCTTTAAGATTATTAGTTTCGATCAACATGTTAGATATGGTGAGAGGCTATGTCTTCACGTTATGAGTTAGGCCTCAGAATAAGGAAAGAGGTTCTAGGCGAGGAATATGTTAATAATGCTATGAGAAGTGCTACGGGATTTGATAAGGAGTTACAGGATATATTGAATGAGTATGTATGGGGTATAGTGTGAACCGGAAAAGCGATACCGAGGAAATATAAGAGCCTTATAAACGTTGCAATGCTAGCAGCCTTAGGAAGAGTTAATGAGTTAAAGATCCGTGTGAAAGGCGCTATAAGAAATGGATGCACATTAGAAGAGATCAAAGAGGCCCTAATACAGGCTATGATAGCTGGGGCGCCTGCAGGTGTTGAAGGCTTCAGGACCACGAAAGAAGCTATAGAGGAGCTGCGTAGAGAGGGTTTAGATATTAAGTAGCTAGCAATATCGTTAATCGCTAATCTTTTTAATCGGGCTGTATTCTTTTCATGGTGGTAGGAATGCTTTTATATTTGTTTGTTGTCTGGGCTTAAGCTTATAAGCATCCAATCCCTATCTATTTTGGATGATGAGGTAATATCTCTGCTAGATCTTGGTGTAGAGAGACCTCGGGAAGCGATGATGCTCAGAGCTCCTGAGACCGAAGCCCTGGATGAGGGCTATGCCCAGAAGGGCTTCGGGGTTCTAGGCCTAGCCCTAGATGGGAGCCCGGTGCCGCTGGGCTCAACAGCCACCCATGAACCCACAGGGGTATCCAAAATCCTGTGGGGGAGGTGGAAGTCCCCTAATGCCACAGGATCAAAACCCTGTGGATCAAGAGGCAAAGCAATTCAACAAAAGAATATCAGTGATAATCAACAACCATCGGGGGACAAGCGGCTTCGAATCAGGCCTTTCCTGAACATTTTATAAGGTTATCCTTTCTCGGGGTTTACGCTGACCTCTTCTCCCGCCTTCAGGACTTCATTCTTTTGATCGTCATTCCTTTCAGGCGGATCATAGGTTCCCCACATCTATTCGGGGCTACATCTGTCATCTGAGGCGCAGAGAAAGCCAGAGATCCCCAGGATATTCCCAGGATCTTCAATGCCCTCTTCCTAATGCTCAGCTTCTCAATTACATCCCTATCTCTTTCGAATCCACATATAGGGAGTCTTAGCCTTCTATACCCTGTTTCCTTCAAGTCCTTGGAATCGCATCATAGGCATTCTGATGAGGTCCTGTTAGGGTCAACCTTCACGTGGGGAACCTTGTGTTTCTCAGCTTGCCAATCGATCACTTCCCTATTCTCCTAATACCTCGTTATGGTGATCCTTACCCTGTGATCCTCGCTCTCGATTTTTCTCAGAGAATTCATCAGCACAGTTAGATCCTCTCTAGCAACTGCGTACCTGAGATTCTTAGCCAGAATCACTATCTCAAGAGACGTCTTCCTAGCCCAGTTCTCAAGAATATCCTTAGCATTTCTATGATGGGATCTTATTCTTTTCAGGATCTCTCTTCTCCTTCTCCAAGCAGGATATCTTGTGGAGGAGTATCTCCTCTGGAGATTCTCAGCAGGGAGATTCATCTATGGGCCCTATCAGCAGCTGTGTCCTTCTCCTCATTCATCACACGGTTGCAATATACTATCTTCTTCTCACCAACATCAACAGCTATAACATCCCTGGGCTAGTAAGGCTTTGACCTAGGCATCTCCTTAGATATCCACGGCATCATCTTATTGCCTCTATAGACAAGCCTCGCCTCCTTATTCCCGTAGTCATCATATCTCCTATCCCTGCCTATGATCTCCACTTAGCAATCTTTGACACTGTATCCCGAGCCTTAGTGTAGTAGCAAGCTCAGCTTCCTAATACTCAGTCTTTTCCCCTCCAAAATTATTCCTCTAAGCCTTAGCATTAGCAAGCACTCCTATAGCAGTCAATAGCAGTCCTGGATAGAAGCCCAACTACTCTCTGAGCTCTCCGTATAGTACT
Organism: Desulfurococcales archaeon; assembly: GCA_032249255.1. GTDB lineage: Archaea > Thermoproteota > Thermoprotei_A > Sulfolobales > AG1 > AG1. Next base: position 8,590 of record JAVVGE010000103.1, read on the forward strand.
TGATAAGCCTTCCCAACACTCCTCAGATCCAGGCTTAGGGTCTTGTTTATAGCATAGTCAAGGGCTGTATTGT
>JAVVGE010000104.1:0-8402 GCA_032249255.1 Desulfurococcales archaeon
CATCCCCTTTGAAAGGTTTAGCCCGACGCTAAGTTCTAGGCGCGTTATCTCTATCAGCTTGTCCCCCGATGGTTATTAATTATTGTTGCTATCCTATTGTTTGGTGTTGCTATGCTTCTTGATCCACAGGGATGTAATAACATCCCTGTGGCCGTCGAGGGACCTCCACCTCCCCCAAAGAGATCTTGGGATCTCTATGGGTTCATGAATGGCTGTTGAGCCCAGCGGCACCGGGCTCCCATCTAGGATTGAAACCTCGAAGCCCTTCTGGGCAATGCCCAGAAGGGCTTCGAGGGCTTTAAGATAGATATTTATCAGTGCAACTACCTCTCTATGCCGTCTCTTGCCTCCTTTGCTACAGGCACCTATTCTATTCTCCCCATACTCTATCAAGGCATTGTGTATTGGGCAGATCTTAGATGTATTCCTGGGATCCACCATCAATACCGGTACACCATACTCCCTTGCCTTATCTATTATCGCGTTGAGCCCTCCCTTAAATGCGCTCTGATATATCCTGTGCCTCAGCTGCTTATTCTTATACCTAGCGATCATAACCCTTATATTGTCCCCTGAGATCCTCTCAATAGCTATTACTCCTCTCATCCTCAGGGCATCCCTTACTATCATGTTTGCTGTCTTCATCCTATAGTCCCTCTTCTTCTTTCTCTCCTTAAGCTTCTTCATAGCCTTCCTAGTCTCCCTGCTACAGGATCCGTTTCTCTTCTGGATACTCTCCTTCCTATAGCTATAGCCCAGTGTCGTCTTTGCAAGGTCTGTCTCGAGGATTATTGAGAATGCCCCATAGAGAGTTGCTAAGGAGTTCTCATTAACATCAACAGGCTTAATATTCCCAGGCCTATAGATCTCGACCTCCTTCCCAAGGGATATGTGGAAAAGCACTCTCCTATTCTTCCTATCAAGCTTGATCTTTGCGTGGGATTTCGGCTTAAAGCCTCTTGCGAGTAGCTTGTAGAACTCCTTAGAAGGCTCTAGATCGAGGTGCACCCAGCCCTTGTGGGTATTAATGGCAACGCTTGTGAAGAAAGTGTTCTCAACACCATTGATCCTGATCTTAGTTGGGTTTATTGGTTTCCATATGTGGTCATCAAGTAGCCATAGGCTAACACTATTGATCCTAGGTACTAGTATTCCATTACTCATCTCTAGATCAACTTGATGCCAAGCTATTTCCCGGGATTTCCTCCATAGAAGTCTCACTAGTTTCTTATTCTTCAGATCCTTTTTCCCTTAGGTTTAAGTACTTAACCGACTCATCGAAGATCTCTTCAGCATACTGTCTAGTCTTGTTCCTCCTGAGAGAGGAAACCCTTTCAACCGTATCCTGGCAAACTCCGTTAACATAGTGGGATGGTATGTTGGGATAGATATTCCTTAGCTCGTGGTATTTCTCATTCCTCAGGATACGATGATTCTCGATTATATTCTTGGATGTGTGGGTTAGCCATCTCCAAGCATCTTGCTATATATGTTAAGGATCTCTTCCAATGCCCTGAATTCTCTCCTAGATAACTGCTTTGAGGGTAGAACAGCGGTTCTACTAACAAGGACCCTGTCGCCCAGCTTTGCAACCCAAATCCACTTCTTATCCCTCTTTTTCTTCCTCCCAGCCATTATCTCTGGACCTCGCTCGCCCCTAAACCTTCACTCCAACCATTAATTAATAATGAAAGAATATAAAAGCATTCTTACTACCATGAAAAAGGATTCAGCCCTCTCGGGAGCTCGAAGTTATGGCTTTTATCAAAGCCTTGGGGCATAGGTGTTTAATCCTGTATGCTTAGCGTTTCTATCATGTGTCGCTAGAGGGTGGTCTCCGAGATTCACAAGCCATTCCTTATTACAAAAGGGTTAGAGGGTACGGAGCTTATAGATTTCGCCTCTGTCCTGAAGGACGAGGCTTTCGGGTTGTAAGAGGGGATCAAAGCGTCTACTATATAGTTGTCTGAAGATCGCTAACTGGAGATAGGGATTAGGGGGTATTTTAGCCTTGCAACATTTATATCTAGAGGTCTATGGTTGAGCATGTTGCATCTATCGGGCTGGATGTTATAGCTTCTATTCTTGCTGAGTATGCTAGGAGGATTGTTGATAAGGCTGTTAAGGGTGAGAAGCTAAGCGATTGGGAGGTAGGGTTTCTCCTGATGGAGGCTACTAGAATAACTTTGGAGACTAGGATGAGATCACTTGAAGAGAGCCTAAAAGCTAGGATGGAGGCTATAGAGAAGAGAATAGATCTTATTGAGAAGAGAATGGATATGCTTGAGAAAAGGGTTGAGGAGCTTGGGAGAAATCTGGAAAGGAGGGTTGGGGAGGTTGAGAAGAACCTAGCAATGAGGATCGAATTGCTTGAGAAAAGGGTTGAGGGTTTAGAAGCGGATATGAAGCAGGTGAAAGCAAGCATGGATAGCCTTAGAGACATCGTGATAGCTAGACTCGTGGAAGCTCTAGCCAAAAAGTCGTAGACCCTAACCTTAAAGAATTTCGATATGGCTAGATAGAGTGTTAAAGGGACTCTAACTCTTAATGACACCCTCCCCGCCCCTAAGAAGCGAGGTTTCTATGCTGGGGTCTAGGGTGTTAGCCTCCTGGCGAGGGATTAATGGCTTTACACCGTTATATGTTACCAAGTAGATCTCAATCTTCCTCAGTATTCCTTTCCTGTGTCCTAGCCTTCTTGCTATGTTCAGTGCTGCATTAATATCTGCGTTTATCTTTTTCCCGGTCTTCTTGCAGATATATAGGCCTCTATATATTCTGCCGTTTTTATGTCTTGTTCCGTATATTGAGCATTTCTGGCTAGTATAGTCCTCAGGGACTATCTCCACGTCTATGTCCTATTCCATGAATATGTCAACAATCCAGAGAACTATCTTCCTATACCACCATTTGTTAGTTTTATACTCATTTCCATTTTCTTGGCTAAGCATTATTGGGTATCCAATATATAGCTTCCTAACACCTCTGCTATATAGCTCATCAGCTAGAACCCGATCGCTGCTATTTAGAGGCGTCTCAGTCTCTCATCCCTCTTATACATAGCATCTAGATACTTCTCATGATAATAGATCCATGTCGATATACCTCTTCTCCTCAGCATATCCCCAATAGACTGGTATATAGCTATCCCCCTCTTCCACCAATAGTATTCGGATTTGATAGTTCCTCCTTTGATAAGCATCGCTGATCCGTCCGAGATCACCACAGCGAGTAGGCTGTTAAGCCCCATAGCGATGTATGCCTCCTTATCCCCTATGGGATCCCTCTGCTTGATAGATCTAGTGTTTATAACCCTACCCTTTTTACCCCTGTAATTAGGCTTTACATAGCCTCTCTTGTTAGACTTAGGTGGCTCTTCACCGACCTCTATAGGTATGTAGGCGAACTATCTACCAGCATCATATATTATTTCAAGTCTTCCCTGCTTACCCTCCCACCTGATCCTGCCAACATACCTTTCCTCAGATCGAAGTCTTCAAGTACTATGTATCCCTCGTTCTTGCTAATAGGCTTAACACGATATCTATCATTCCTAATCAGTATTTGTATTTCTTTCTTACCTGTAAGCCTGTCCTTCCAATAGCCTAGTGGAGAAACCTTTCTAATGAATGATAGTAGTTCACCTTGTTTCCTAAGCTTTAGAAGCTCCGTAGAAAGCGTTCCAAGCCTCATCATTCTTATTAATAACCTGACCAGCATTAACACCAAGAATCTCCTTATATATTTGTGGTAGTATTTCTTGTTAATCTCATCCCTCTTCCCAGGCGATAGCTCTCTATTGAAGAATGCCTGCCTCTTCTCATAGCTAAGCTCATTCCACAGTCTTGCACATGCCAAGCCAATATCGAATAACACCTCTTCCTCATACCTGTTTGGGAATAGCCTCAGCCTGACCGTCCTCTTACTGCTCTTTTTTCTCCTCTCTATTAGCTCTCTAAATGTTTCCAGGGGGTCGGGGGTTTTTGGCGGGCACGCCTCGGGATCTCCCCGCCGGACATTTTACTAGCATAATATTTGCCTACTGAGACCCGACCTCCACTAAATAACACGCTGAAAACCCTGTAAAAACATACCCCACTCTAAAGAGCGAGGCTTGCCTTGTTGTCATTATAGTTGGGAAGAACCTGATTATTAATAGATATTTGAACCAAGGCTTATTAATTACTCTTCAACATACCTCTAGGGTGGTTTTCTCTTGATAATTGAGCACGTGAAGATTCAAGGGCCTGGGATAGCAGTTCATGGAGGGGCTGGCGAGTGGAATATAGATCCTGAGGAAGAGAAGGTGGTGAGATCCTGGTTATTAAGGTCCCTAGAAGTAGGGTATAATGTGCTCTTAAAGGGGGACTCCGCTATAGAAGCTGTTACTGAGGCTGTTGCTGTGATGGAGGATTCCGGGGTATTTAATGCAGGGAGGGGGAGTGCTCTGAATTCGTTAGGATATGCGGAGCTCGATGCAGGTCTTATGGACGGATCTACGATGTCTGTTGGTGCTGTATCAGCCGTTAAAGGTGTGAGGAATGCTGTGAAACTTGCTAGGATCATTATGAAGAACACCTCCCACGTGCTCCTATGTTGTGATAGCGCCGAAAATATAACCTCTGCGCTTGGATATAGTTTTGAGAAGCTCGAGATAGCCGAGCGTCAGATTAGAAGGTATAGAGAGTTCACAACCAAGATTTTGTCCGGAGATCACGACCTACCTCAATATGTTAAGACTAATATCGATGTTATTAAAAGATTGCAGTCAAAAGCGTCGCCAATAGGTGGTGAGATGATCCCGGATCAAGGGTATATAGGAGATACTGTTGGAGCTGTAGCGATAGATCGTGAAGGCAGGCTTGCAGCAGCAACAAGTACAGGTGGCATATGGCTTAAACTGCCAGGAAGAATAGGTGACTCTCCAATCCCGGGAGCAGGTTTCTACGCAGATCCAAATATAGCGTGCTCAGCAACAGGCATCGGCGAAGCAATTATGACTATAGCCCTTTGCAGAACCGTAGCTCTTGCATCTAGATTCATGGGGGGCATAACACCCGCTATAGCATATTCCTTTGAAGAGCTAGAGAATCTACCAAGGTTTAGAGGATATGCCCACGCAGGGATGATAATAATGAGCTCTTCGGCAGAGCTCTATATGGCATTCAATACGAAAGGGATGGCTAGAGGATATATGTGGCAAGGAGGAGCACCAATAACTTCTATCTATAAATAGCTACTCTAAAGATAAGCCGCATATCCCTAACCCTCAGAAGTTCGAAAGCTGTTTCAGAGTTTATGGCTAGGGATTAGTTTTTAAGCGCTAGTTTTACTCATTTATATTAGAGGTATTTATTTCGGAAGGGATGCTAAGGTCCAGGAATAATGGCTAGAAGGAGAAAGAGAAGGAAAATAAGAAGTAAGGGTGGGTTATTAAGCCCTGTGATAGGATAGTTATCAGTAGAACTGCTGCTCAGCTATCAAAACCATTATCTAGGAGGAGGGTTTACATTACTAGAGGAGATCATAAATATATACCAAGATGCTTGGAAGGTGCTCTCCCACACATCTAGACAGCTTTAACCCCAAGATTAAGATATTCTCTGGACTGGTGGAAGCTTCTCTGGATAAAAGCTTGGCACTTCAATATCCCTAGGGCTGGTCTTTCAGCTGTAAAGAGCGATCGGAGTGAGTATTTAGGGATAGTAAGCATCTATGAACAATAGAGCTATTCCTATTCTTGTGAGCATATTAAGATATCATAGTTGTTTATTTACAATATCGATCAAAATTGATATGAATGTTAGCATTTTAGTATGAGAATTTTCTTAATGTATAGGGCTACGGCTCTAACATTACAGTGAAAGACCTGCTTTTAAGTTTCAAGTATAAAATATATTTGAAGAGCATACAAGGTGGGATCATCAGAGTCTATATAGAGACGTATGGATGTACACTGAACCAGGCGGATTCGATGATAATGAGAGGATATCTAGAGGAGGCTGGAGTAGGGTTTGTGGATGGTCCTGACGATGCCGATGTAATTATAGTGAACACTTGTGTTGTTAGAAAGGATACTGAGGAGAAGATGATCAAGAGGCTCTCAGAGATTGAGAAACTGTATTCGGGGGCTAAAAAGATAGTTGTTGCTGGGTGTATGGTTTCCTCGTTACCGGCTAGTGTTAAGAGGGTTGCTCCGAGTGCCTCTCTAGTTACTCCCCAGACTATTGATAGAATAGTTGATGCTGTGTTCTCGAGGGAGAGGGCTGAGTATATAGGTGGTTTAAGGAGTATTGAGAGGATACCTATTCCCAGGGGGAGGGGTGTCATAGCGCCTGTACCTATTTCAGAGGGTTGTTTGAGTGATTGCTCATTCTGTATAACTAAGATCTCTAGGGGTAGGGTGAGGAGCTACCCTCCAAGGGCTATTGTTAATGCTATCAAGGATCTAGTTTCTAGGGGTTATAGGGAGATAGAACTTGCATCGCAGGATTCGGCTGTCTATGGATTCGATATAGGGAAGAACTTCCTATTACCAGATCTTGTGGAGGAGATCCTAGAGATCGATGGGGACTACATGATCAGGATCGGGATGATGAACCCTCAATGGCTCAGAAGGATTCTTGATCGCTTGATAGAGGTTATTAAACATCCCAAGGTGTATAAGTTCCTCCACATACCAGTGCAGAGCGGCGATAACAGGGTACTCAGGATAATGAAAAGGGGCTACACGGTCGAGGAGTTCGAAGAAATGGTCTCAGAGATTAGGAGGAAGATACCAGAGGTAACAATAGCAACAGACATAGTTGTTGGTCATCCAGGAGAGGACGAGAAAGCCTTTAGAAATACCCTGGATCTTATGGAGAGAATGAGGTTTGACAGGGTACACCTAGCGCAGTATAGCGTTAGACCCCTGACAGAGGCTGCTGCAATGCCCCAGGTTCCTGAGCATATAAAGAAGAGAAGATCGATAGAGGCTCAGAAGCTTCAAGAGAAAATAGGGCTGGAAATACATAGAGAATACATAGGTAAGAGGGTGGGGGTTTTGACAACAGAGAAGGGGATGAGGGAGGGCACTACAATCGCTAGAACCACTAGCTATAGACAGGTGGTCATTAGGGAGGAACTTTCACTAGGCATGTGGATCGATGTAGAGATTAGTGATGCAACGTTCTTCGATCTAAGAGCTTCAAGAACACACATAAGCTAGTCCTTGTAAAGATGAGAATCCACACTGGTCCTACATTCGATTCGGATTCTATCTATATCTAGCACCTATATAGCGAATAGATCTCTTAGATCCGCTACGTTATCAAGAGACCATACCTTCTCAGCAATTTCCTTAACACGATCCTCGTACCGCGTACCTCTAGAGAGCCTCACCATTTTCTGGACTATATCGTCTCTTGTCATCGGGTTTCTGTAGTGGCCCTTTGGATATATAATTGTCTCCTCAATGCTTCTCCCATCTCTAAGCTTTACCCTGACTCTATTAGGTACTGCCTCTGGGTAGAGCTTATCGAACTCCTCTGAGACCCTTATTCTCATCCTCTTCATGACCCTTCTAACATCCTCCCCCAGGATCTTCTTCTCATCAAAACTATCGATCCATATATGGCCGTCTATAAGGGCCCTAGCAACTATATATGGTAGGCTGTGATCCGCGGTCTCTCTTGTCTTGGGATCCCACTTTTCCGGATCTTTAGCTATTATTCTATAACTCACAGTGAACGTCTCCACACCCACCTCCTCTATCTCCTCAGGCGCGATCGAGTCCCTTATCTTTAGACAAGCCTCAACGGCAGACATTGCATGGTATTCAACAGGCCAGTACTTGATCAGTGTTCTCAATATGTTCTCCCTACCCCCCTCGCCGAACTCTATGTTGAAGGGCTGCTTCGAAATCACGTTGAAGAAACCATACTCCCCCTCGAAGACGGGGGAGGGCCCTGTTATACCCCTAGATGCTAGGAGAGCTGCGAACAAGCCTTTCTTTGCTGAGTTACCAGCAGTCATGCCTTTCCACATACTTAGCTCCCCAGCCCTTGTCTGTCTCAGAGATATAGACTCATTCACAGCAATGTTTATAGCGTGATAGGTCTTTTCGAGGGAGAGCCCCATGACCTTTGCCACGCCCGCAGCAGCTCCTATAGTTATATATGCAACATGATCCACACCAACACCTCTAACAGAAAATGCATCACCAAGCCTCGTAGCAACCTCATACGCCACTATAGTGCCTAGTATTAAGTCCTTCCCACCAGCCCCTATATCCTCAGCAACGGCTGCAACAGCCGGGATCATGTCGCTTGGATGCATGGCCTCCTTAGATAAATAGGTATCGTTGAAATCCAGATATCTAACACCAACGCTATTAGCAAAAGTAGCCAGCTCGGGGATGC
>JAVVGE010000105.1:0-8302 GCA_032249255.1 Desulfurococcales archaeon
ATAGTGGGATGGGATATTTGGATAGATACTCCTTAGCTCTCGATACTTCCCATTCTTAAGCCTATAGTAATTCCCCATAATATTCCTAGATGCGTGAGGAAGCACATCTCCAAGCATCTTGCTATATATATTCACGATCTCTTCCAATGCCCTGAATTCTCTCCTAGATAACTGCTTTGAGGGTAGAACAGCGGTTCTACTAACAACTATCTTGTCGCCCGGCTTTGCAACCCAAATCCACTTCTTATCGTTCTTTCTCATCCTCCCAGCCATTAACCCTGGACATCCTTCGCCCCTAAACCTCCACTCCAACCATTAATTAATAATGATAATATAGAAAGATTTCTAATATCATGAAAAAGGCTACAGCCCACGAGCTTCGGAGGATTGCAGTGAATCACCATAAGATCTGCTAGGATGGGGAGAGGCGCAGGGCTAGATCCGCGTTATTATAATGTAATGAAAGGGATCGAAGATCGAGCTTTAGTCGTTGTCTTAATAGAGATAGGTAGGAGAGGATCAGGCTTGGTCGGTCGAGAGGCTATGTCTAGAAGTCTCTACACGTGGCTTTTTATAAATGGCTTTACTTTGCTAGCCAAGATGATAGTGTTTCCGGGGCTATGTTTCCGCCTGTGATCATGGCTATTACTTTCGCGCCGAGGATTTTATCTCTTATTCTATAGGCAGCGGCGAGAGATGCGGCTCCCGCGGGCTCTGCTATGATCCCCTCGATCTCTGCTAATAGCTTTATTGCTCTTATCATCTCCTCATCCGATACTAGAATAACATCATCGATTCTATCTCTAAGGATGCTGAAGGGAAGCTCGTAGGCCCTTGCTGTGGCGAGGCCCTCTGCTATGGTGTTTGCCGATCCTGTGCTGATGAGTCTTTTCTGTCTCCATGATAGGTAAAAGCTGGGTGCCCCCTCTGCTTGAACCCCTATAACCTTTATTGATGGATCAGCACTCTTGGCAACGATCACAGCGCCGCTGGCCCCAGACCCGCCTCCAATAGGGTTTATTATTATATCCACATCAGGCAGATCCTCTATGTTCTCTAGATGCATCGTAGCCACTCCCGGGTATAGCAGAGGCTCATTTATCGGGTGTATATAGAGCATCCCTCTCTCCTCTGCAAGCTTCTCTGCATACTCTCTAGCCTCTTCAAATATAGACCCGTGGAATATGATCTCCGCTCCTAGGTCTCTCAAAGCCTCAACCTTTGTTCTCGATATATTATGAGGCATGACAATCGTTGCTTTCGCACCATATATGGATGCCGAATATGCTATTGATTGTGCATGATTACCCGTCGAGGCTGTTATAACACCTCTCCTAGACGCTTCATCAGCCTTTATACTCATATAGTGCAGCCCTCCTCTGACCTTGAAAGATCTCGTTATCTGTGTGTTCTCCAGCTTCAGATATATATCTAAACCCAGGATCCTCGATAACCTTCTAGAATATCGTAAAGGTGTTCTGACTATGTGCTTTGATATAAGGGTCCTAGCTCTATAAATGTCTCTAAGGCTATAGAACATCAGGAATACATCTCCATCCCTTGTTAGGCATAGTATTTAATAAGCCTTCCGATCTACGCTATTTAGTGCAGGCTCACTATTTTATAACCTCCTCGGAAACCTTAATAGGGGATTTTAGATGTCGATATATTTCGGCAATTGGAGACCTAGGCAGGGGAATATTCTTGAGGAGTTCCTGGCTGAGATCCAGACTAGGGGTAAGCCTAGATATGATTGGAGTAGATCTATAGACTGGTCCAGAGCCAAGGTATATGATCTCTCACAGCCTTTGAGCGTCAACACACCCCCGTTCCCCACCTACCCTCCCTTCGAGATCAGGTGGATCAAGACTGTTCAGGAGCACGGTGTCAATGCTCAGTATATACAGACACCCTTCCACATCGGGACCCACATGGATGGCCCCCTACACTTCGATACCGCTGGTCTAGATATAGCCTCCATACCGATCGAGTATTGGATAGGGGAGGGCGTTATTGTTGATATAAGCGATGAGGTAGGGGATCTCGATATATATACCTCAGATATTGTGGAGAGGAAGTTGAAGTCCTATAACCTCTCGATAAAGCCCTTCGATATATTGATAATACATACAGGCTATAACAGATATGCATGGTACAAGTCCGAATCCAATCCCGTGAGGTATATGCTTAAGCATCCAGGGCCTATGAGGGAGTTCGCTGACTGGCTGGTCAAGAATAGAATAAGGTGGACAGCTGTTGACGCTGTCTCACAGGATCATCCGCTCAACACAGTTATCAGGAGGGTTAGACCAGACATAGTTGCCGAGTTTAAGAAGAAGTTTGGGAGGGATGTTGATGAGGTGATGCCATGGCCTGAGAACTATCAGCTGATGCACACCTATCTATTCCCAAAGGGCATCCTTCACGTGGAGAATGCTGGCGGGGATATAGATAAGGTTCTTAATAGGAGGTGCTTGATAGAAGCATTCCCAGACAAGATAGTTGGTGCCGAGGCAGCCTTCTGCAGGCTTGTCGCGATCTGCTCCGAATAGTCCTGAGAGGCATTTATCTTGCCAAGGATCGTTAATGTAGTTAAAAGGGGCCTTTACAGGGATTCGGTACAGCTTCTCCACATCAGCGAGAAGGTCAGGGGATTTAAGGGTGTGCTTAATGCCTTGATGGTAATGGGAACAAGGCTTAACAAGGAGATCCTGGCTAGGGAGGGGCTGTTGACTCCAGAGGGTGAGGGGGCAGGGGAAAACGATCTCGTGATAGCTCTGAGCATAGATGATCAAGCAGTTCTCGGGGAGATCCTTAGGAGGATCGACGAGACCCTTTCCAACCCACCGCCACAGGATCTAGATGTCTATAGCGATCTAGACCATGCGCTTGATATCAACAGAGATATAAACCTAGCCTTAGTATCAGTCCCAGGGCAATATGCCAGGGAGATAGTGCTAAAACTCCTGGATAGAGGCCTCCATGTACATCTATTCAGCGATCACGTGCCGATAGAGCATGAGGTAGAGCTCAAGAGATACGCGGTTGAGAAAGGGCTACTCCTTATGGGGCCTGAGGCGGGCACATCTATTATAGGGGGTGCCGCGATAGCCTTTGCAAACTCGGTTAGAAAGGGCCCTATAGGGATTGTATCCGCCTCAGGCACAGGGCTTCAAGAGGTTAGTGTGCTTCTACATAGGGTCGGTCTGGGAATCTCGCACGGTATAGGGGTCGGTGGCAGGGATCTCAGTAAAGAGGTTGGGGGTATCATGACCCTTTTCTCAATAGCTGTACTGGAGAGGGATATAGATACAAGGGTTATAACGATTATATCTAAACCCCCGTCTCAGGAGGTTGTTAGGATGGTTATGGATAGGATTTCGTCTGGGGAGAAGGATTATATAACCTGCTTTGTGGGCGGCGATACAGCTGATCTAGGGGGGTTAATGAAGAGAGTATCCCAAGCTAGGACGCTACACGCAGCGGTTCTCGAGGCTGTTAGAAGAGCAGATCCCGGGCTATATAGCTATGCCCACAAAACCCTCTGGATAGATGGGGACCTCTTGACAATGCTATCGAATATTGCCTCGGAGCTTAGGGAGGGGCAGAGATATGTTAGGGGCCTCTTCACGGGGGGCACATTAGCGTCTGAGGCCATGCTTGTTCTCAGCCAGTATCTAGGTGCTGTGTATTCCAATTCACCCCTTAGGGAGGATTACAGGCTCCCAGATCCTTGGAGGAGTGTTGAAAATACCGTAGTAGATCTTGGGGGAGAGGAGTTCACTGAAGGGAGGCCGCACCCCATGATAGATCCTAGTATAAGGGTTAAGATGATTATAGAGGAGGCCCGGGATCCTGAGGTGGGCGTTATAATGCTCGACTTTGTCCTGGGCTACGGGGCGCATCCAGACCCTGTCGGGGCCCATGTAGAAGCTATTAGAAAGGCTATGGAGATCGCTAGATCCTCTGGTAGGAGGCTAGCAATATTGGCCCATGTAGTTGGGACAGACGAGGATCCCCAGGTAGCTTCCTCTCAAGAGGATATGCTCAGAAGGCTTGGCGCCATAGTTCTCCCAACAAATGCCATCACGGCTCTCTCAGCAGCTATGATAGCCTCTAGAAGGGTTGATAGCTATATGCTCTCAGACTTCCACGGTAAGTTTATAAGGGGTGTGTGTCCTGATGGGCGAAAATGTTGAGAAGGCTTTGGAGCTCCTGAGATCTAGGCCGAGGATCGTTGGGATTGGGTTGGAGCACTTCTCGAGAGAACTTAGAAGGCAGGGTATAAGGGTTATTCATGTTAATTGGCAGCCGAGGCATAGGGTTGAGAGGGATCTAGAGGAGATATTATCAAAAATCCTGTGATCCCGGCCCAGCTGTCTAGAGCTTATTAGTTGCCTGTAATGAATATTGACAGAGTGATAAGATGCCGAAGATAAGGGTCGTGAGGATCCAGGTTGAGGGTGGCAAAGCGACCCCGGCCCCGCCTCTCGGACCGACTCTTCAGCAGCTAGGCTTAGATCCTGCATCTGTTGTTGATGAGATCAATAGGGCTACTAAGGAGTATCAGGGTCTCCAGGTGAGAGTTGATGTGATAGTGGATCTGGATTCTATGAAATACGACCTGAGAATCAAGCTTCCAACGACAGCCAGCCTACTGCTTAAGGCAGCGGGGGCTGAGAGCCCTTCTGGGGATCCTGCGCATAAGAAGGTTGGGGATATAAGCTTTGAAAAGGCTGTTGAGATAGCTATTCTCAAGAAGCCTGAGTTAAATGCGAAGAGTCTCAGAGCGGCTGTGAAGACCATCCTTGGGACTGCTAGGAGTATCGGGATTACTGTTGATGGCAAGGATCCAAAGGAGGTGCAGGCAGAGATAGATAAGGGGTTATATGATGAGATTATACTTAAATACGAGGATAGGTGGAGATCAAGGTAGGGGTGTTTGTGATGCCTTCAAAGGAGATTCTTATGGAGAAGATCTCGGAGGCGATCAAGGTTGGGAGGGGTAGGAGGTTCAAGCAGAGCGTTGAGCTGATTGTTGTCTTCAAGGGGGTAGATCCCAAGTCCCCGAAGGCTAGGTTCAGGGATCCTGTCTATCTACCCAAGGGGCTTGGTAAGAATCCCTATATCTGCATAGTAGCTGATGGAGATACCCTTATAAGGGCTAGAAATGCCGGTGCTGATATGGTGATATCTAGGGAGGAGCTGCAGAAGCTGGGTAAGAAGCAGGCTAAGGCTGTGGCCTCTAAGTGCGACTGGATCCTAGTGAGAACAGATCTCATGGGGCTGGCTGGGAGGGTATTGGGGCCTGCCCTCGGTCCCAGGGGTAAGGCTCCGATACCCCTTGACCCCAATACCGATATAAATTCCTTAATCAGGTACTATAGATCTGTTACTAGGCTTAGGAATAAGGAGCAGCCATTCGTATCAGGGATCATAGGTGTTGAGGACATGAATCCAGAGGATCTTGCGGAGAATGCTCTAGCCGTTCTGGGTTTTATAGAGGGTAAGCTGGAGCAGCCCCTATCGATAGCTGCGAAGAAGATTATTGTTAAAACCACTATGGGGTTGCCTGTGGAGGTGCCGCCGTGATGAGGGGGAGGACTAGGAGGCTATATGAGAAGGCACTTGCAGAGATTTCTAGGGAGAGACCTGTAAAGACTAGGAGATCTATTGAGGATAAGAAGGCGATGGCGGAGGAGATCAAGAAGATCCTGTCGTCGTCGAAGAGCTTTGTAGTGATCTCTGCAACTGGATTGCCTGGGCAGCAGTTCCTCGAGATCAAGAAGAAGCTTGAGGCCCAGGGGCTGGTTGTGAAGATGATCAAGGGGAAGATATTTGTGAAGGCCGCGGAATCGCTGGGCCTCCAAGGGGTCGAGAAGCTCTCTCCACTGGTCTCGAACCCCAGTATCTTCATCTTCTCAGATAAGCACAACGTCTTTGAGCTGGGTGAGATCGTTAAGAGGGTAAGGGCATATAGAAAGGCTAAGCCGGGTGATAAGGCTGATTCCGAGATAGTGATACCAGCAGGCCCTACGGGCATACCCCCAGGACCCATGATAAGCGTCTTCGGCAGGCTGAAGATCCCTGTTCAGCCAAGGGGCTCAGAGATCCATGTCATGAGAGACACAGTAGTCGCTAAACCCGGGCAGGAGATAAGCCCAGAGCTCGCATCACTACTAAACAAGCTGGGGATAACACCATTCATAGTCACTCCAAAGGTTGTCGTTGGATACGAGGGAGGCATCGCAATACCAGGAGAAAACCTTGTGCTGGATATAGAAGGGGCTAGGAAGATGCTTAGCGAAGCTATATCGATAGGAATGACCATAGCCACCGAAGCAGTTATTCCCGAGACCTTCGTGGTGGAAGCAGCGATAAGAAAGGCCTTTATAAGGGCAACAACACTCTCAATAGAACTCGGGCTAGTAACACCAGCAAACGCACCAACAATACTAGCTAGGGCATATTCCAGAGCAATAGCACTAGCACAAGAGATCCAGAAACACATAGACCTCGGCATAAAAATAGAGACCCAGATCCAGCAGACACAGAAAACCGAGATAGAGAAGAAAGAAACAAGGGCCGAGGAAAAGCAGGAGGAGAAGGAGAAGAAAGAAGTTAGCGAAGAAGAACTTGAACAAGGACTCTCAGCACTATTCGGATAAATGTTATATACCCCCCTTTCATTTCTATAGAAGATAGTATTTTCCCATGCTGGGATCTTAAGTGCTTCCATTTTAACTGGGGTTATTGTTTCTACCTCCATGATCATCGGGCTTTGATACATCGATCCCTAAGCCCTCAAAGCATTATAAACCTCATCACAGCAACAAATAATTCCCTAAAAACCTAGGACACAAGCACTACGCGGCACTATAGAACGAGGCTGCCTCTATAAAATCTCTGGTCTCTCCTAGCCCTCAGGTCTTCATCTTGATCGTCATTCCTTTCAGCGGTTCATCGATTCCCCCCATCTATTCGGGTTTACATTTATCATCTGGGGGCAGTGAGGCGACCAGAGCTCCTCAGGAGCCTATCATCTTGGGCTCCGGCTCCAAAAACACCGTGATTAGAAAGCTAATAAGCTTTCATACTCATCCCGCCCTGAAGAATGAGGTTTTCAGTTGTAATTTAATATTTATCTATAAGAACCCTTGGTCATTACTACATGGGTACACTACATAACGATGCTTATCAAGAATGTTGATATCAGGAAATTCAAGGGGATAAAGGCTTTAGCAAAACCCTTAGAGTTAAAGAAATTCAATCTACTTATTAGTAGGAATAGTGTGAGTAAATCCTCCATACTCCAAGTACTCTATTTAATAGTAGACCCCAGAATTGCTGACACTTGCAAGACTGGTCAGATTCCACCCTACAGCAATTCACCGCTTAGATACTTCACACCTCATGGGCTATTAATAGATCTTGTTTATGGCTATGCTAAACTATGCTAAAGAAGCATATATCAGATACAAGCTTGGAGTTGTCGGAAAATTGAATTGACTTTAGAGGATGTATTGGCAATAGAAAAGGAAAGAGAAAAGGAAAGAATAGGGACATCAAAATTAGAATTGTAAGAAATAAAAAGAATAATTAACAATTACCCTTCAGAAATAGATATAGAAACGATCGACATCGCAATTAAATCCGAGAATAACAATATAGTGTTTATGGTTTACGCGTCGATCTTAGGAGAACGTAAAAGACTATCATAGATAATAAACGGTATTATAGGTTTACGTCATCGCTATATCCTAAAGGAAAAACATTAGTTGTGTATATACCTAACCACAGTATGGCTTATAGGGATCTATATAACTATTCTTTAAAGAACGTCAATGATGTTATTATAAGGGACCTTCATACGAGGGTGTTTAAGAAGTATTTAAAAGGATTTTTCCGAAGGGTCGTGAGCTCTTCGTTATAAAGGAGGTTGGAGACTCAACTATCGAAGTGCATCTCAACGATCTAGAAGAGGGTGTGAAGAGGTTCATTTTAGCATATTTCACCATTGAGTATCTGAATCCAACACTAGTCTTATGGGACGATATAGAGGTCGCTATGCATCCAAGTCTCTAGATACTTTGTTAAAGTAGCTGGCTGAGTCTAATAGACAGGTAGTGATATCCACTCATAGTATCGATGTGCTGAAGAGTATCACTTTGACAGAGCCTGAGGATGCACAGGTGATAATTTTAAGAAGGGACACTAATGATACCATTCATCATGGAACAAAGAGAGGTCCAGGGTTAATGGCTGGGAGGATGAGAAAGAACGATAAGAAGTGGATTTGGGT
>JAVVGE010000106.1:0-8251 GCA_032249255.1 Desulfurococcales archaeon
GAAAGACTAAGAGGAAGATCAATACAGGCATAAACGCAGCACTAAACATAGCAAGAAGACTAGGACATAGGATAAGGATAGCGAGGAAGATAGAGAGCTACCATGTAACACATAATGGAGTAAGACCATTAACCCCTCTTCAGGGGGCTGACACCCGAGACCAGATAATAGAAACCCCGTCCTTTAGGGCGGGGAGAAAGTCATTTCGTTGAGTCGGGGTCAAAGTATTATTTGTTGTTGCTTTCATAGCTTAATGTTATGGAATAAGCTTGTAATCCTTGTTAGGAAGGTTGGTGTGTGAGATCCTGTTGGTGGATATGATCTTCTCTGGATTTAGAGGGAGCTTGAGTAAAAGGTATATAGGCTGAGAGTTGCTATATAGCTCTGAGCTGTATGAGGGTCTTGGTAACGGGTGGTGCTGGGTTTATAGGTCATAATGTAGCTATTTATCTTGCTCTCAGGGGGTATGAGGTTTCTGTTTATGATACTCTTGAGAGATCTAGGGCTGATGCTGTGAGGAAGTTGATGGAGAGGGGTATTCCAATATATAAGAAGGATGTTAGGGGTGAGCATAGCTTGAGTGGATATGATGTTGTTATTCATTGTGCAGCGTATGTAGATGTTGCAGAATCTTTTGCAAAGCCTAGAGAGTATTTCGAGAATAATGTGATCGGTACAGCCTCCATTGCTAAGGCTGCCTCGGATGCTGGGGCTCTATTTATATACATAAGCTCGGCCTCTGTCTATGGGGACCCGGTGAAGATCCCGATCCCCGAGGATCATCCTTTGAGACCTATATCGCCCTACGGGGCTAGCAAGGCCATGGGCGAGCAGATCGTTGAGCTATACTCATCCATATATGGATTGAAACACGTAATCCTAAGGCTATTCAATGTCTATGGACCCGGACAGAACCCCTCTTACGCCGGAGTTATATCTAGATTCATAGAGAGCGTTAAAAGGGGAGAGCCCCCGAGGATCTATGGTGATGGGAGCCAAACTAGGGACTTCATACATATCGAGGATGTAGCGAGGGCCATAGAGCTGGTAATAGAGAAGAAACCTGCTGGATATATATTCAACATAGCCACAGGGAAGCAGACCTCGATTCTAGAGTTAGCAAGGTTAATAATTAGGATAGCTAACGCCAAGAGCGAGCCCGTGTTTGATAAGCCGAGGCCGGGCGATATCAAGCATAGCTGTGCAGATATATCGAGAGCCAGAAGTATAATTGGTTTCGAGCCGAGAATATCCCTTGAGGAAGGGATCAAGGGACTTCTAAGTATATAGAGCATAACACGCGCAACGCTAGCCATATAAGGCGGGTAATTTCAAAGCCCTAGCCTTATTCTATAGTTCAGATTCTCTAAGTAATAAACGTGCTAGTGAAAAATCCCTTGAAAGGAAGATAAGGCATACCCATAGAGGGACTCGACCCCATACAGCAATGAACCGATAGAAAGATTAAACTACATATGAACCTAATACAAATTATAAACATAAAATAAAAGCCTATATGAAGATTCTCCTAATCTTCTCTTCATATCAAAACATCTGCAGAATCCTCATATTATTGTCTCCATGAAAGACATTTTGTACTTCCCAGAACCCACGTCGTTTTCTTGAGCCTACGAAGCACCTCCATATCATTAATAACAGAAATTTTCTTGATCTTAGTTTTTTAAACCTATCTTGTGTCTTCTATTGATCTCGGATCATTTCATCAGAAGTTCTTTAAAACTCATCTATTTTTGCATGCTCTTCTTGAGAGACTTCATCAGAGACCAGAGACTATTTTTCCTCTTCTCACGGTTATGGCACTCTATCGGCTAAGGCTGCGATCTCGATCATTATAGATTGTATATCTTATCTAAATCTCCTAAAGATCTTAAGAGCCTAGTAACCTCCGTAGCTTATCGAAAATATAATTAGATGAGAAATAGATCATCTTAACGTTATTTTCTTAACTACCAAAAGACCTAGACGTGTCGGGATCAGATGATGAGCTAGCTTATCCTCTATCTTTAAAAATTCTATAACCCTTTCATCGAGACCCGGTATCAACGCGTTATGAAAAACCCTATTCCTATCTTACTCAGTTTTTCTGGCAATAGTTTTAGCACATCAATATATTGTTTCTTATCTATATCTACAAAGATCATATCTATATCGAGTTCTTTCTCATGAAGAAATTTCACGGCATCTTCATTAACAACATTTATCTCAAGGAGACTTTTTAGAAACGAATCTTTTAATTTCTCTAGATTCTCTTTCAGATAATTATATCTATAAGGATCTTTCTCGATAGCATATAAAAGGATTTTTTCTCGAGAGAGCATTCTTAGGAGACCATATAAAATCCATGAAGAGGAGTATCCGACACCTGCACCAGCGTCAATAAATATTTTCCCTCCAGACGTAGCAGTGATATATGATATCGATGACAAAACAAGTCCGTCATCATATTCGATTGACGGTACTCCAAGCCTTCTCAAGATCTTCTCTATAGAGATTATTCTCTCTAAGAATGTGTTCAAAAGATCATGATTAATAACACTAGACATTATATCTCTAGCCCCATCTATAGTGTTACATATCACTATAATATTTCTTCTCAAGTCTCAAGAGACATAGTATGCATAAGATATAGGGAAAACCTAAAACTTGAGAGTATAAATGGTTTCCCCATCATATCTCTCTTGTTAACATACCAGCGAACAATATGGAAATAAGATCTTCTATCTATGAATAGTCTCACAATAAATCTAGCAATAAGGCCCTGCAATCGAACAGATCTTTTCAGTCTAAGCCTCACAAGACATTTTCCCAGTCCATAAATTTATGGATAAGGAGAAGATAATAAGACCTGAGAAAAGAGCCTGGTTTCACAGCTATGTAAATAATTTGGAATAGAAAGATCTTTTTCGTTTTTCAGACTCTATGATCAATTACATTTCTATCTACAAAGTATATAATATATGATTTTTATGTTTCTAGGAGAGAACCTATAGATCTTTTACTGATCATGCCCAACCACATAGTATGTGGCGATCTCTTCCCATCCTGGGGAAAAGGCTTTCTGTTGTAATATGATTTTTCTATATTGATCTATTATTGTTTTATGAATCATTTTATTTGTTATGTGTCACTTATGTGGTGATCGAGTACTACCTATATACTATCTATGCGCTAGCCTTGCCTCTCCGTTCTCGTGGCCATCGTATCTCCTATCTCAGCCAATTATCCTTAGCTTTACCCCCGTCTATGATCTCCACATAGTCTTCTTCGACCCTATAGCTAGATCCTTGGTGTAGGAGCATGCTTAGCTTCGCTTCCTAACCCTAGGCTTTTTCCCTTTCTCCAGGATTATTCCTCCAGGCATTAGCATTAGCAAGGGCATCCTATAGCAGTCAATAGCAGTCCTGGATAGGAGACCGAACCGCTCTCTGAGCTCTCTATAGTGCTTGATGCACCTGACCAATGCTCCTCAAACTAGGCTCAGGTTCCTGTTTATAGCATAGTTAAGGGCTATATTGTATCTCCTGAAGAGCTCTCTGGCCCCTGGCTTGGGACTAACCCTCATGCCTATTGAAAGGGTTAGTACTCCCTCACCGCCAGAGGCCATAGAGTCCTCCTCAAAAACAAGAACCTAAAAAGTTAATAAAAACCATTCTCACCTTAGAGGGGCGAGGTTTTCAGTTGTAATAAGTGAGCTACCTGCCGTGAATGGCAGGGTTTCCTGCTCATTTGCCTTACTTTGTCTCTAGCATTACTGTGTGTAGATGGTGAGGGTCTACATGCTCAGTTTAGAAGAGATTAGGTTTTAGGTTTCTATATAAACTGGCCAAGGAGGATATATTTATTTAGGTATGTTGCCTTTTATATATAATGCCAGGTGCTAGGGGCATGGGTATCGATCTTATTGATAGGGCTCTCAGCTGTAGGGAGACGAACAATAGGATCAATGCCATAGTTACATGGAACGATAAAGCTGAAGACGAGGCCAGGGATATGGAGAGAATGGGGGTGGAGACGTTCCCGATAGGTGTGAAGGATAATATCATGACCAGAGGTATTAGAACCACATTGGGATCTAAGATCTTCGCTAACTACATTCCTGGGGAAGACGCTGAGGTTATTAAGAGGCTTAAAAAGGGAGGGGGCATAGTGATCGGTAAGACAAATACGCATGAACTCGCATCTGGAATAACAACAACATCCTCAATCTTTGGTCCTACCAGAAACCCGCACGATCCCTCTAGGATTGCTGGAGGGAGTAGCGGGGGGTCTGCTGCTGCAGTAGCAGCCGGGATAGTCCCCGTCTCTTTGGGAAGCGATACAGCTGGGTCCGTGAGGATCCCAGCGTCTCTGTGTGGGGTTTATGGCTTTAAGCCTAGCTACGGATCGATCTCTGTTAAGGGGCTCTACCCACTAGCCCCCAGCCTTGATCATGTGGGGATTCTCGCCTCGAGCATTGAGTGGATAGAGAAGGTATATAGGATCATAGCTAGGAGGGATTATCTCAGGGGAAGAAAGAGATCTATAGATCCCGATAAAGCTGTTCTAGGCATCCCCACAGGGCTTTTCAAGGCATCAGAGGATATAGAGAAGAGCTTCTACAACTATATATCTAGATATAAATATACAGAGGTTAAGCTACCTATAGCTATTGATAAACTATATAGAGTATTCCCGGTAATTAGATATAGCGAAGCTACCAGAACATTCATAGGACTCAGAGATCGATGGGGAGAACTATTCCCCGACGTCAGAAGACTCCTCGAGAAAGGGCTAGAATATAGAGCTATAGACTATATAGAGGCTCTCAATGCCAGAGAGGAGATCATAGCAGAGTTCGATAAGATCATGAAGAGTGTCGATATCCTAGTTACACCCACGACACCGATACCGGCTCCAAAGATTGAGGAGGTGTTAGGGAAGGAGGATGGAGATATAAGGACTATAATGACTTCTAATGTGATCTATGCATCCCTGGTTGAGGCTCCAGCCATATCGATACCGCTCCTGAGGTCAGGAGGTCTTCCAGTAGGGATCCAGTTCATATATAGAAGGGGTGGGGATATAGAACTCCTAGAGTTCGTATCCCATATACTCTAGATCGACTTTATCCAGGTGCTGTGCTGGATTCTCTATTAATGATCCATTTAGATCGATATTTACCGACAAACTAGCTCTAGAGGATAGAGCTTTAAATGAGATCTTCTAGAATAGATACTACTGTATCGTTGTATGTAGAGACAATAAGATAATTCTGTGGATATCTAAGAAGATGCCTAAGTTAAAGCCTTACCAGCCTAGGGATGTTATTGCTGTTGATGCTAATGAGAGGAAGATAGTCTATGGCAACCACGTAATATGAATGAGGAGAAGGACTTGCTGTTGATAGAGCCCATAGATTGAAACCCCTTGCCAAAGGCCTTCAGAGAAAATACTCATCCACTAGATATCCTGCCTGGGGGAGGAGAAGGGGGATCCTGAATAGAATTAGATCCTATCATAGGAAGGCTAGGGATATCCTTGAGGACTGGGCTAGGAAGACATAGCTGAAGATCGAGAGGCTTGCCAAGAGGTTTGGACACGCAGATACTAGAGAGGATCTCAGAGGACTCATAAATTCTCCGAGGAAGATCGAGAACAAGGATCACAGGACAAGGCTCATCATGATGGGCTATAAGAGAATAGGGAAGTGGATTGATTGGCAGTCTAAGAAACATGGGGTGCCACTAGCCATAGTAAAGCCGAACTGAACATCACTTAAATGCTCCACATGCGATTCCAAAGAATTAGAAGATGTGGGTTATAGAAGGCGAGTCGCCCTAGATGCGGTTTTAAAGTAGATAGAGACGTCATGAGGAGGCTAAACATTAGGAAGGGGGCTTTGAAAAATCCTGAGAATATTCCGGGGATCTCTAGCTACCTTGTCTGTCCCCAGATGATAGATGTAAACCTGAATAGATGGGGGAGCCGATGATCCGCTCGAAAGGGGTTGGGATCAAAAGAATGACTATCTGAAGGTGGGAGAGGAGGTCAGCTCACCGCCATCAACCACGATGGTCTGCCCTGTTATGTATGATGCGTCATCGCTTAGCAGAAAGGCTATGACCTTCGCAGCCTCTTCAGGGGTGCCGAGCCTCTTAAGAGGGATCGACTTTATAATCTCTGATACTTCTTCCCTGCTTAGCCATTCTATCCACTTCGTCTCGATAGATCCTAGGGCTACTATGTTAATCCTTATATGTGGTGCCAATATATATGCGAGGGATCTCGCCAGTGCTAGGACAGCTGCTTTCGCAACTAGGTATGGAACCCCCTGAATATCTCCCACAAGGGCCGGTGTTGATGTAATTGCAACTACGGATGGTGATCTAGACCTGGCAATGAGATCCTTGAAAGCCTTCATCACATTGAAGAAGCCTCCGAAATCGACCTTAAACACCTCTACATAGTCCTCAAGGCTGAGGGAGTCCCAGGAGGCCTTCCAAAGATCTCCTCTAGATAGCCCGTGGAGGATTGCTAGATGGTCTAGATAGCCATATCTCTCACCAATATATTTGGCAATCGCCTGTACATCCTCATAGCTGGTGGCATCGAGCCTAAGAGCCTCTACACGGCCTAGAGCCTTCACCCTATCCACTATTTTCTGAGCTTTCTCTCTATTTGATTTGTAGGTGAATAGTGTGGTGCACCCTCTGCTCACAAGGATCTCTACGAGGGCTTCGCCCACCCCACCGCTACCACCGATCACCATGCATATCCTTCCATCGAAATCTCTTTTAGAGCTGTTCATATGCTCTCCCAATGTATTGATGCTCAGAGCTATTATTTTCAAGAATCCTGGTACTGGTATCGGTCCGCATCTCTATAGATCTATAACACTTGCTATACCAAACCTACCAAGATTTATAGTCGTCCCGGGTGGGTTATCTGTCATTATAAGCCTCATACCTAGCGGTCTCTGCTTATTAAGATATATATGTAATAGATCCTCCATTATATTGCGTAACATCCGCCCCGAAAGAGCCCTTTCCCTCGGGATAACAGCCATATCTACGCCTGCAACGCAAAAGGCCGCATACCCTATGAGATCTTTTAGCGATATCTTCCTAAGCCTAGCCCTCTCCTTGAGAGTATTATCCTCCTCAACGGGGAGCATGACCTCTCCAAACCCTGTTGATCTTGCTCTTCTAACCAGTTCCCTGGATATGATCCTATTTATCTTTCTGATCGCAGCTATAGTTCCTGGCATGGGGATCTCTACCCCTGACAGATCCTCTATAATGGCTCCTACACTCTCATCCATCCAGGGGGAGAGCGAGAGATCTATGCCCTTATACCCCAGCCCTGCTTCAGTGGAGGCTTCTTCGAGATCTTTATCAAGATCATGTATAGATCCTCCTAGAGTCTCTAGAGACCCTTTTAACAGCAACTCCCTAAACTCCCTAGCATATCTCAGAGCTATTGTGAATGAAGCCTCCCTAACCAGGCTCGCGGATGCTGGGAAATACGGGGTTAGGATCCATGTCCCATATATTGTTGCAAGCCTTGTATGTAGATCCGGTTCAGATGTTCTGTAGAAGTCATAGAGCTTCCTATACCCCTCATCGAGATCCTCTTCATCTCTCACTAACATAGAGGCGAATGCAGTTCCTAAACCCCTCATACACTTAACAAGATCCGCTACGGAGATCTCTGATGAGGCTCTGAAGTTAAACGCAGCTATGTAGAAACCCTCTAGATCCTTCCTCAGGTCCGCGATAGTTCTGCAAACATCTAGAAGATCTCTATTATCATCGATAGGTGGTAGGGAGATCCTTCTACTCCAGACCTCGTGCCCTCTTCTAGCTATGTCCCTAGATAGGATTGATAGATCCCTAGCCCTTCTAGATATATTCTCAATACCCTCAACATGGAGGGTAACACTCCTTATGATCATGGGGGCCACTATATTTAATATCTCGGCGGTTTAATTAATTAATAGGTGATACGAACAAGAGGCTAAACTTCGCCCCTCAGGATGGGGAGTGTGTCATATTGGCCAAGTTATTGTTCCTAGATCTAGATGGTGTCCTAGTTAAGATAAAGAGTTCTTGGGGATATATGCACCGCTACTTTGGATCATCCCAAGACGGGATATTCGAGAGATATTTCAACCTATATAGTGAGGGGAAGATAAGTTATCAAGAATGGATGAAGGCGGATATAGAGCACCTGCTAAGGAGGGTAGGTAGAC
>JAVVGE010000107.1:0-8129 GCA_032249255.1 Desulfurococcales archaeon
CAATGATCTCCATACTCGTATGGATCTCCAAGAAGGCTGTACTACCAAGATCTCTAGGGAGAAACTATGATAGAGAATCTTATGAAGAATTTTGAGAACATCTACCAAATCTCAGATACTCTAAGTGAAGACTCTCCGAAATATACTCCAATCAAATCCCAAACCATTATAATTAACATAAGTAAGTAACCCCATGAATTAAGTACCTTGTCACAAAATCCTAACCGAATCTAAGCACCTTTAGAGCAAAGATCAACAGACTCCTGGAGGACAAGCGGAATAAAAAAGAACAGATACGTGAGACTCTCTGAATACCGAACCGGGCCTATACCTTAGTGTAGAGATACACCAACCACGCTTAGATAGGTAGAAGATGTGGTATCCTTAACATTAAATAGAGGACAGGCCTCGCTCTTCAGGGTGGAAGGGGGTCGTATCCGTTAAAGCTCGTATTTAAAGAAATCTGTTAATTTTCAGACCGATTTTCCAGAGGGATAATTAACGACTAGGGTGAGCCTGTCCTTTAGAGCATAATATGGTTTTTGTTATTAAGGTTATTTATTTAATAACATGGGGTTGGGAAAGATATAATTCCAGGTATATTGATTTGTCTATTTTTTCAGGGTTTGCTGAGGATATTATTTCTCCTGCGAGGTCATAGATATGATCTGCTTTTTCAAGGATAAGGGAGTCGCTTGTTGCTACAATGCACGTTATGTCTCTCAGGTTTTTGCTGAGCTCTATGATCTCTCTATCTGCTCTCTCGGATAAGATCCCCTCTACATCGAAGTTGGAACTTCTGAAGATCTCCATGGCCTGTTTTAATATGTAGCTACTCATCGGGGCTAGCCTATCTAGTACTAGATAAATTTTTGCGGGTTTTGCTGTGGCTAGGTGCTCTTTGATCATGTTGATCGCCTCTAATGCTCTCTCCTTTTTCCCCTTCCAATATCTAGATCCTCCTAGATCCCTTATTAATCCGTCGTCGCATTTATATAGGCATTCTCCTTCTAGAAATGCTATTAGAGTTGTGGATACGTTTAGAAGATCTATTAGAAGGTTTGATCCTGAGAGATTGTTTTTCGTAACGATGGATCTCAGGATCTTTTCTGAATACTCATCCCTGTGAACACATCTCAGGAGTAGAGACCTCTCCCTCCTAGACATCTGATACCTAGCAACCACAAGGTTTAGGGAGGAGGTGGCTGGGTAGCCCCTGTTCAAGAGATACTTGTAGTCCTTGGCAGCCTCTATCAGCCTCGAGCTACCCCTTATACATCCTCCTAATGACATCCCTTAGAACCCTTATAATAGTATCTACATCTCCCTGTATCCTGGCTGATGCATGTGTCTCCCTACCCCCTCCCTTCCCACCGAGCTCCTGCGAGATATTCCTAACCAGGGTGTTTGCGGGGATCTTGGTATGGAGATCCTTTGACACCGATACCTCCAATAGATTCTCGCCCTGGGACCTAGCTATTAGGGCTGCTATGAAGCCTCTCTTCTCACCCAAGATTCTGAGAACCTCTCTAGCACCCTCGATCTCCAGCGGATCTATTATCACGTATAGCCTCACACCATCTATATACTCAGCTCTCTCTAGTGCTTCAGATACCTTGTTAGAGACCCAGCCAGCCCTATATTTAGATAACAGGCTCTCAGCCCTCTCAAGGCCCGAGGCAAGGGATCTAACCCTTTTAACAAGATCCCGATCGACTCTCCCACCAACAACGCTAGCCACCTCTTCCAACATACCCTCATAAATAGCTGCATATTCCGAGGCCCTGGTTCCGGCAACATATTCTAATCTGAACACGCCGTCAGCGATTCTATCCACATTTATTATCTTGAAGCCTCCTATTTCTCCTGTGTTAGATAAGTGGGTTCCGAAGCAGGCCTCAGCATCCCAATCCTCGATCTCCACTATCCTCAAAACCCTCTCCTGCGGAACACCCCCCTGATATATTGAGTATCCATAGCTCTTCTCAGCATCGTATCTATCCATATACCTAATCCTAACAGGCCTCCTCTCATCTATAACCCTGTTTACCAACTCCTCGATCCTTGCAACATCAGCCCTAGATATAGAGGAGTGGTGAGTCACATCCAGCCTACCCTTCTCCTCACTCTTCTCAGCCCCTGCTTGCCACACGTGCTCACCATAGATCCTTCTGAGAGCGCCTAGAAGCACGTGGGTCGCTGTATGGTGTCTCATAATCCTATACCTCCTCTCCCAATCTATATAGCCTGTCACATCTGAACCCACTAGATCTCCGGGTACCTCTCTATCGAGCCTATGTACTATCACATCACCCACTTTAAACACATCTATAACCCTCGCCTCTAATCCCCCTATAGAGAGCCTGCCCATATCGCTCTTCTGCCCACCTCCTGTTGGGTAGAAGCTTGTTGACTCGAGAACCACTAGATCCCCTCTGATCCCCAGAACCCTTGATCTGAAGCTTCTAAGATAGGGATCCTCGTGGAATAGCCTTACAGTAGGCTTAAACCTTGAAACCCACTCCATGATCTCCTTATCAATCTTCTCAACCACCTTAACTGGTGCTCTAGAATGCCTCGAAGCAACTATTGAGTAGAAGTTGTGGGGGATACTAATCTCTATATTCCTTCTCCTCAGCTCCTCCCCAACAATCTCTGGAGGGATTCCATGGCTATCATAGATCTCCACGAGATCCTCGAGTGAAAGGCCTCCCTTAATATATCTGCTCACAATCGTCGGAGCCCTTCTAATCGTCTCTCTATACCTCTCCTCCTCAATGCTTGAGACTTCCAGAATATATGATCTAGATCTGGATAGCCTGGGATATATAGATCCCCACCTCTCAACCTGGAGAGCTACGAGCTTCTCGAGGGGAGCATCACTCCCAAGCCTTCTCACATTCCTCAGGGTCCTTCTAATCACAAGCCTTGCCAGATACCCCTCACCACTATTAGAAGGGACAATCCCGTCGCCTAACATGAGAGCTATTGTCTTGGTATGATCTATTATTGAGTAAACATTAATAGCTCCCCAAAGCACCTCCGAAACCTCGGACACCCTATACCCCGATTCTCTTGCAACCTCTTCGAAGAACTTTTCAAGTGACCCGGGATCCTCAGGATCTATCTTACCGGCCTTCCTAGAGGCTAGCTCGAGAAGATCTCTAGGAGGCTCCGCAACACCCAGCATCCCGTGGAACCTGGAAACGAGATCACTACCATAGACGGCATGAAAAGCAGTAGGGGTCTTCTGAGAGAGCCACGCAATCCTCTCAATACCATAGCCAGTGTCAACTATCTTCAAGGGTAGTTCCACTAGCAACCCCTCATCCTTAACCTCATACTGCATGAAAACCAGGGTAGCAACCTCCAGACCTCCTATAGTAACCTCGACGCTAGGCCCTGCATTGCCCCCTCCCTCCCACCAGCTCTCTTTGAAAGTGAGCTCCTCATCCGGGACCCCCATGAGATCCACAAAGAATTTCTTAGCATACTCAACAGTCTCATCTTTCCAGTAGAGCTGTTTATCCCTATAGTTAAAGGCATGATGACCACCCATCGTAAAGTTCGTCATATGTCTTCCAAATGTCTTGCCAACGTTATCTATATCCTCTAACCTTATGCAGGGCTGGGCAATCACCAGCGGGTTGGCTGGGGGCGGTATCCTACCAGAAGTTACGTGGGGCTGGAAAACTACTATAGATGCTATAGTCAGGTATAGATCCTCCCTCCATCTCGCAATCACAGGGGCTGGCTCTATAACTGCGTGCCCCTCTTTTTCGAAAAAGCCTAAGAAGGTTCTGAGAACATCTTCATAGCTTAGATTCCTCATCTTGATCTCTATATCGAAGAACCTATACTCAGAGCATGGTATGTCATTACACACCTCATGAGAGCCCCTACTCCAGAATGGAGTTCCACAGGATCTACATACCTTTCTGCTATAGCCGTTATCTAGGAAATATCTTAGCCTATATTCAGAAGGGTCTCCCAGCTTCCCCATCTCCTCAGCCTAGATATTAACAATACAGCAGGTATATATAGAAAGAATTTAAGAATATTGGGACGCGCTACCCTTATAAACATTCTCCCGATCTAAGAAACAGGTTAGGATACTGTTTCGGATTTTATGGCCACGAGATAGTTTTTAGCACTGGCTTTACCCATCTATTAGTGCTAACTAGTTCATATGCTTCAGAGAAGATGTTTAGGTCTACACTATAGGCTTAAGAAGGAGAAATACCATGAGCTGGGAGAGATGTACCCCAATATCCCATATATATGGCCTATGTCGAGAAATAACCATAGAAGCATCCCTCTCTCGGAAGGAATAGAGCTAGGCAATACCCAGGAGAGATCTTCGATAAGATCGTTTCCTACTTAAACCTCAGGAAAGAGGATCTTAAGAGTAAGAAGCCTGTGAGATACCTCTGGAGGAAATCTTGAAAGATAGCTCGGCATCAAGTCGATCTAGAGATGGTTGATAGAACACTTATGCCGAGGATCAATGGTACTAGCCTCTGTCTAATTGATAACCGCGTGTGGAAACCAGTGAACCCAACAAAAACCAGGATCAATGGTTTTGAGAATACTTTCTTCACAAGTGTTGCTATCAATACCTATAGGGGTTGGGTGCACATAGATCTTGAGCCTGCTAAGGAGTTCTACAAGCTACTGGCTAGGGGTTTTAAGCCGACATCCCACGCAAAGATCAAGCTTGATAGGAAGAATAAGAGGGTGATATTCCACCTATCCCTAGAGAAGGAGGTCGAGATCTACAAGCCTGGGAATATTAAGCCTGTCGATGTTAATGAGAACTCCTTAGCAACTCTCTATGGGGCATTCGCAGTAATCCTTGAAACAGACCTTGCAAAGACAACCCTGGGCTATAGCTATAGAAAGGAGAGCATTTAGAGAAAATATGGATCTGGTGGCAAAGAGGCTAGAAAGGCTATGGAGAAGCTTAAGGAGGGAAAAAAGAAAAAGGACTATAGGTGGAAGACAGCTAACCTAATAGTCAGGATACCCTTAGGACTAGGGGTGTTATAGTTATTGAGAGGATCTCCTGGGATATTTTCGGAACAAAAGAAAACCAATGACAACCAATGAACGTCGAGGGATATGTGGCTTATCCTTTTATATAGCTTTCTATGGTATGATCATAATCTTCCCATCTCTTTCTTTTGAGAAGAGATTTGATAGGGCTTCTACCCCTTGATCTAGATTATATCTTCTCCAGATTTTGATCCTCAGTTTACCTTCGTTACTCATTTTAATTAGATCTAGCATCTCCCTTCTAGTCCCTCCGGTAGAGCCTATTATTCTTATCTGCTTAGAATAGATCTCTCTAACAGATACTTTTAGCTCATCCCCCGTGAGGGCTCCAAAGGTTACTATCCTCCCATTAACGCCTAGAAGACCTATGCTCTTTGACATAGTCCCAGATCCTAGCGGATCTACTACGACATCTGCCATAGACCCGCCAGAGATCTTCTCTATAACAGCTCTAGCGCCATCGAGATCAACAACCTCGTCAGCACCTAGATCCCTTAGCCACTGCTTCCTACTGATAGCAACCACCTTAGCCCCCATAATCTTTGCAAGCTGTACAGCAAAGATCCCCGTGTTGCCTGAGGCACCAACCACTACGACCAGCTCACCAGGAGATACACCAGCAAGTCTCAAGGCATGATACGCAGTAAGGGCTCCGATAGATAGGCTAGCAGCGAGTTCCCAATCAACTCTATCGCCTATCCTCATCACATTCCTAGCAGGAACAACAGCGTACTCAGCATAACCCCCATTAGAGATTACACCTATTAATCCCCCAGACCTGCAGAGCATTTCCTGCCCTGAGAGGCATATATCACATGAACCGTCGAAGAGCCTGCTATATATAGCAATCCTATCACCCTGCTTCAGATCTTTAACATGCTCACCAACAGCCTCAACAACCCCTGCAAATTCTGCACCCGGTATATGTGGGATTGGCCTGATATTCCTGATCCCTGTTACAGTAGCGTAATCAACCGGGTTAACACTAGCAGCCCTTACCCTGATAAGGACTTCGTGGGGTCCTGGTTTAGGGGTCTCGGCATCTACAATCCTTAGATTCTCAATACCGTGTTTCTCGAATATCAAAGCCCTCAACAATCCCACCTTCATATCTTACTAAATAACCAGCCTAAATATATCTAACCCACGATTCTCAATATATCTATGTGGCAATACTCTAATCTTGCACCATAATCTAGATACCCTGGATACCGGGCATCGATAGGAAGGTAGATGCAAAGCCTCCACCTCTAGACCCCTTAAACTATAGTAAATAAGTAAATACGTTTGGAAATGCTATTAGCTGCGGAAATTCATTGATCTCTCTTCCATTGTTGCTTGTGTATAGAGCTCAGTGACTAGGAGTCGGTAAAAAACTCTGAATATGCTTAATCGCTTCAGAGGAAATATTATGAGGACACCAGCTCTATCAACGTTGAGAGGAGCTTCTCGGATGCGGCTATTCTTCTCTCCAGATTTGTTATGCTCTTATTGATAGCTGGTATATGGCGATCCTCTAGATTCTTCTTCAGCTCCTCAAGATCTCTATTCATGTTATTAAGAATCACCTGATATGCATCAACAAGGATCCTCAGCCTCCTGATCTCCTCTGAGGCTCTTCTATATCTTTCTTCCATAATGTGGTGTGATAGATAGCTGTAAGATGCTAGTGGGATCAGTATTGAGGCGAAGAGGGCTACGAGGGATCTCTGGTCCTCTAGTATTTCCCCTATCACCGGAACCCCGATGAACTCCCATGATGCAAATAACACCACCATAGCAATTATTGAAGATACCAGGGGTGGGACTAGCCATCTCATAGTATTACCGCATCATTTTATATGAGGGGGGACTTATAAGGCTGTTACATGGTAAACGATAAATTTAAATATCCTGGTTATCTATGGATATTCAGTGTATGCATGGGGAAGCGTTATATCAGTAAGGGGGTTTGCTAGGGTTCTCGGTGTTTCGATGGATGGAAGAGGGTTGAGGAGGCTTATTGGGTTTGCTAGGGGAGGGGTGCACACTATTACTAAACAGATTACTGGATGCTTATATATTTGGTATATGTATGGATGTTAGGAGGAAATTGAGGAAGCTTAGGGAGAGGGATAGGAAGCGGGATATACTCTATAAGGTTGCTAGCATCATAGAGGATCTTGCTAGGGAGAACAAAGCTGTTGTTGTTATAGGTGATATCGGTGGTGATGATAAGGAGAGGATGGAGAGGGTTAAGGGTGGGAGGCTTATGCACAGGATCCACCAGTGGAGCGTAGCTAAGCTGATAGAGCTTCTCGAGGATAGACCCATACATGTTGTTAGAATATCTGAGAATGGTCCTCTAGCGTGGATCCATTCTCGATGAAGAGGATCGATGGATACAGCCCCCTGGTGATCCGCTCTGCGGTGAGGGGGGCTAACGGCAGATACAAGGTTGTAAAAATAGTCCTGAGGATTGCATATGTCGATGACAGGGTTGTTAAGAGGGACATAGTGAGAGCTATAAACATCGGTCTTAAATACCTCTCCTCAGATGGGAGGCCCGTGACGTTGGGCTCTACGGGGCCCATGTGGTGTGGGTTCACCAGCTTCATCCACACCTAGGCCCAACCAGCTAACGGAAATAAAGTTATTCACAGATATCATCAGATACCGTTAGCGGGGAAACGCTCTTCTCCTCTGTCCCAGGAGGTATAGTACATATGGAACTCCATTACCTATAATGATTAGCTGGGCCAGCACTAGATGAATTGGAAGAAAGATCCCTGGCGCCCAAGCGTAATGGGAGGCTCTGTAGAGGAGTAGTAACCCTATGAGGGGCTGGGCTATAGATGCTACCGAGGCTATGAATGACCAGGCATCTCTGTGCATCCTCATTGCAAATGCTGCTAATGTGAGGGCTATGGATAGAGCCCCAGAGAGCACGTGGATCTTTAGGACTATGTCTAGATAGGATACTATAGATAGCGAGAATAGGGATGAAGGTATAGGATTCTGGGTCGTCTTGGTATATCCAAGCATATACGCTCCGAGGAAAGACGCTACAAGCCCCCATGCAGATGCACCTCTAT
>JAVVGE010000108.1:0-8093 GCA_032249255.1 Desulfurococcales archaeon
TCTGGGGGATCTCTGGCCACCCCGTCTGCCCTCAGATGACAGATGTAAACCCGAATAGATGGGGGGAATCAATAAACCGCCTAGAGGGAGCCCTCACCCCCTAGGGCAGGGAAGAGGTCAGATCATCACTTAGCAATGGTATGTTAGCCTCTCTATATAGCTTCTGCCAGGTGCCGCTGGGGTCGCTTGCTATGAAAACAGGGATCGTGTTTATAAATGCGGCTTCCGCTTTTAGAGATGCTCTTGCATAGAACTTAGTGGCTTCCTCACTACCAACTGGTAGGAGGTTAACTACTATCTCAGCACCTGATGTTCTCAGAGTATCGACCCGTTATTGAAGGTAACTCCGTAGTCGATCGGCTCGAAGATCTCTCTCATATGTGGGGCTACACCGTCTAGGACAGGTCCCTGGATACTTTCACGCCGAGCCGTTCTGCATCATAGATCTTCGGGACAGAGTTGGGATACTCAAATATGGCTTCATATAGATCCTTCCCAACTTTTCTACGAGAGATATCGATTCTATATCTCCAACTCCATATCCACCGATATTGCTAGTCATTATGCCATCAAGAGAGCCTCTGGATCTAAAATACATAACCGATTGAACAAGCATAGAAGCTATATTACAAACGCCGACAATTGCAACCCTAATCAAATATAACACCTAATAAAAGGTTGGTTACCCGCCCTTAAAGTCCGAGACTTATGTGGGAGCTATTTCTTCTCATAGTAGCCGCATCTCTTGCAATAACCCCTCCTCATCCTTCCACCGCATCTCTTACACACATCGGCACCGCTGGCCCTTGTGGGCTCTCCTCTAAGTTCTAGATATCTAGCTACTAGATACGCCTGATCCTTTCCAACAGGCTTTATGATTTTAGAGACTCTCGCGATCATATCATCAGTTACTAGGGATACCCATACCTGACTCAACACGACAGACCCGCTGCCCTTTTCTATGGGCTCCTTAGCCCTCCTGGAGGACTGTATAGATAGATCTTCTAGCAGGCTTCTCAAGATATCCTTCCCCCTCTGCAGGCTACATGATGAGATCTTACACTCTACAGGGATCTCGATGGCTAGTTCCACAACATTTTTTGATGCGAGGGGTGGATAAACTTTGATGCCGAGCTCTCTGCCAAGGTGTGTTGAGGAAAACTCCATATATGTTGATAGATCCTTTATATATGCTGATAGCTCCTCCAGCCTGTATAGATGCATATACGAATAACCGGCAAAGAGCTCATCCCCAGCGTCTCCTGTATATACGCATTTACACCCCGCCTTCTTAGCTTCCTCGAGCGCCATGTAGACTGAGACATCGTTCCTAACCTCCACAGGGTCAAATGTGTCGAGGGAGCTGACTATGGAATCTGTGGCTCTCAAAGCTTCTTGGACGCTGTATACCCTATAGATAGGTTCAATTCCAAGTGATCTAGCGACGATGCCTCCCCAGTATAGATCACTCGCAACAGATCCCTGGAGACCAACTATAATCCCTTTTAAAGGTATCTTGGCAAATCTCCTAGCTATAGCGGCTATGAAAGAAGTATCTATACCACCACTCATTACCATGCAGTCGCACATTGTGGATAATATCTCGTTGCTAACAACATCTATGAGAATTTTCAAGGCGTTTAGACAGTCAATCCTCATACTGGCATCATATAATCCTAGTACTATAATACTATATATGGATAGCGAAACATGGTCACAAACCTCCCCCCAGAGGCCAGGGCTAAATTCGCAAAGTACCAGGAGGCCAGAACCCCCGAGGAGAAGCTGCAAGCACTCCAAGAATTCCTATCAGCTGTTCCTAAGCACAAGGGTACAGAGAATCTTGTGCAGTGGGCTAGGAGGAGGATGGCAGAGCTCAGGGAGGAGATAGAGGAGAGGAAGTCGAGAAAGGGGGGTGGGAGGGGCTCTATATATACGATTGAAAGGACTGGAGCAGCACAGATAGTCATGATAGGATTCACTAAAGCGGGTAAGACAGCTATACTTGCAAGGCTCACAAATGCGCGTGTGGCTCCTTCAGATATACCATATGCCACAAAGATCCCGACGCCAGGCATGCTTGATTATCAAGATATACAGTTCCAGCTCGTAGAGGCTCCCTCAATTATAAGAGGTGATCGTGGATCTAGGTGGAATAGGAGATCTATAGGGCTTCTCAGAAACGCTGACGGCGTGATCATAGTTGTGGATCTATCCCTGGACCCGGTGAGCGCTTACAGAGAGATAGTAGAGATGTTAGAGGAGGAGAATATAAAGGTCACTAGGCCGAGGGGTATTGTGGTTATTGAGAAGAGCCAAGCCGCCCATGGAATAAGGATAATATATAGCGGTAAACTTCTTAATGGTACTGGAGAGGATGTGAAAAAGATCCTCGAGGGCTATAGGATCTATAGAGCTACAGTGAGGATCTATGGAGAGGTAACTCTGGAAGATGTAGAGAACTCTATTCTGGGAACAACAATATATAGACCAGCCATAGTTATCGGGAATAAGGCAGATCTGGATAATGGAGTCAGATGCAGAGAACTTAGAGAAGCCGTTGATAGGGAGATCCCTGTCCTATGTGGTTCGGCACTAAAGGGCACAGACCTCGAATCCCTGGGAGAGGTTATCTTCAACAGGCTTGAGCTGATAAGGGTCTATACTAAGCCTCCAAATGCCGAACCTTCGAAGAAACCTCTAGTTACTAGAAGGGGATCTACTGTGCTCGATATAGCTAAAGAGATACACAAAGATCTATATAGAGGGTTTAAATATGCCAGAATATGGGGGCCATCAGCCAATTACCCTGGAGAGAGGGTAGGAGGAGACCATATTCTAGAGGATGGAGACATAGTAGAGATTCATTCAACAACATAGTCAGAGAGTCAGAGTGAACTAAGGGGCATTCATCGATCTCATGCTGCCCGCCTCATCATCCACAATATCTAGTATAGATAAGAGGTTTTTATCCCTTCATAATATATGAAAGAGCAAGCCTCGCCCTTTAGGGCGGGGTTTTTAAGGCTTCCATGCTCCATAACGTATAGGGGTCGGGTCTCAGTAGGCAGAAGTGCTAGTAGAATGTCCGGCGGGGGAATCCCGAAGCATGCCCACCAAAGACCCCGGCCCCCTGAGAGCCTTCAAAAAACAGATAGAGAAGAGAAAGAAGAGCAATGAGAGGGCAATCAAGCTGAGGCTATTCCCAAATAGCAGGTTTGAGGAGGAGAAGCTCTTCGATATTGGCTTAGCATATGCAAGGCTATGGAATGAGCTTAACTATGAGAAGAGCCAGGCATTCCTCAGGGATAAGCTGTCGCCTGGGAAGAGGGATGAGATCAATAAGAGATATTATTAGGTATAAGGAGATGCTGGGTGTTAATGCTTAGGTTATTAATAAGAATGATGGGGCTTGGAACTTATTATTTAAGCTACTGGATCTGAGGAAGCGAGGAAAGCTACCTCCTTTCATTAAAAAGCTATCACCACCAGGCTATTGGAAGGATAGTGATACAGGTGAGAAGAGGATATATATTGATTAGGAATTATAGATATCATCTTGAGCTGTTAATGAGTGTGAGGGCTATCTAGTCCTCGAGGACTTCGATCTAAGAGTAGATATGTTGGTAGGATTAGGTGGGAGGGTAAGCAGAGCAGGCTTGAGATAAAACATGTTAATGGCAGGTGGTTCGCCTACATACCAATAGGGGCTGGTGTAGAACCGCCTAGCTCTAGGGGTATATAAAGCCCAACTACAGGGATAAAAAGGGTAGGGGTTGTAAACCCTAGATCTATTAAGCAGAGGGATCCTATTGGTGATAAGGAGGCATTCATTGATTTGGATCTTAACAATCTATTCGCTGTGGTGATCTCGGATGGATCGGCATTGATCGTCAAAGGAGGATCTATCAATTCTGAGTATTATTGGTGGAAGAGGGAGATAGCTACATATCTATAATAGACATGCTGAAGAGGCTTAGCATATCAAATGGATATATTATCACGAGAAATATCTATGCTATGTATAAGAGGGATGAGAGGCTCAGACACCTATACATAACAGCGATCAGACTCCTAGCTGATGAGCTCTATAGAAAAGGAGTTAAGAAGCTATACATAGGATACCCCATAACGCTATCACAGAACAATGGTAACGAGTATAACACTAACATATGGTGGTTTAGAAAGATAGTTCTGTGGAACGTGGATATATTCATGGAATACGGCATGGACGTTGATATAGCTCCTGAGGAATATACAAGCCAGAGATACTCAATATGTGGGGCGAAACACAAGAAGAGAAGGATCTACAGAGGTCTGTATATCTATTAGGAAGACTGGGAGGAAGATAAATGCAGATATAAATGCTGCAGTAAATATAGCAAGAAGGCCAGGACACAGGATAATAATAACAAGAAAGATCGAGAGCTACTTGGTAAACGCATAATGGTGTTAAGTCATTAATCCCTCAATCCCTCGTCAGGGGCCTAACACTCTAGATCAGGCAATAGGAAACCCTGCCCTTCAGGGTGAGGAGAAGGTCATTGGTAGTTCACGACCTCCTCCCGCCCTAAAGAACTAGACCTAATCCATCTATTTAATATAACCTTTCCCCGCCTGAGGGGCGAGGCCTGCCCTCTCTTCAATGTCAAGCCAAGGGTTTCATGGGGCTTATATTAAATCATATGAAGCTCAAGCTCTACAGATAATTAGATTAAACGAAAATAGGTATGGCCTCGCCCCATATGGGGCGAGGCTTTTGCCCAGAAGACCCTGGGCGGCCTTCCTGGCCCGCATACTGGGCCGGGCTATACTACCGCGGCGCCCAATATGATTATAATTTTAGTCCCTAATAAATACCTATCCCTTTGCTTTCTATTTTTATTTTGATAGATCCTTCTACTATCTAATTATGAAGAGATAGGCTAGAGGTGTTATAGTATTCATGAATAGTTTTGGATCTCATATTGATCTATAGTGTTTGGTGGAAAACTCTTCTTTGTGGAGCCCCATGATGTATGTGAGGGTTGTATCCTTTTTCATGGTGGTAGGAATGCTTTTATATTCATTTGTTGTCTGGGCTTAAGCTATAAGCATCCAATCCATAATTGTATTGATGATGAGGTGATATCTCTGCTAGACCTGGGTGTGCAGAGACCTCAGGATGCTATGACCTTTGGAGCACCTGGGACCGAAGCCCTTTATGAGGGCTCTGCCCAGAAGGGCTTCGGGGTTTCAAGCCTAGCCCTAGATGGGAGCCCGGTGCCGCTGGGCTCCACAGCCATCCATGAACCCACAGGGGTATCAAAAACCCTGTGGGGGAGGTGAAGGTCTCCGATAACCACAGGGCTAAAAACCCTGTGGATCAAGAAACACAGCAACACCAAACAAATTAATACCAGCGATAATCAACAACCATCGGGGACAAGCGGTTATGTGGATACTGAGAGGTATAGGAGAACCAGGTGGTGGGGGTTCCCCGCATAGATGACCTAGAGGTATCTATGAAGGAGGAGCTGTGGACAGGAGTCGCCCGAGCAAGTGGAGCCCAGCGATATGGATCTCGATGAAAGGGGTTCTGAGGACTTTGAAACCAAGGGAGGAGGGCTTGGTAAACACCAAGCCCAATGAAACCAGAACCCCTATATATTAGTCAATCTGTCTATAGTTCTTCTATATATTGGGGATTAAATCCTATAAGTGCTCGTCACTCTTATTAATTGGTTAGCCACCTTTAGTAGCTAGCTGGGTGTCTATGGCTTGGACACTAGGTTTAGGAGTATTTTGGTTCTAGCTATGGCTGGTGGGCTTTCTAGCTTTTCTTCCTCTATATATGCTTACCAGATCAGATTCTATGGTGTTTCTGTTGGGTTTGGGTATCAAGGTCAATCTATATGGGAGGTGTATTCATATGCTATCTCTATTTTCTTTATACTGATCACGGGGTTTCTCTCTGATATATTTGGTAGGAGATTCTTTGCCTTTATAGCCTATCTTGTGGGAGCTCTATCTCCTCTCTTCATAGTTCTTCTACCGCCCTCCATAGGGTTTCCCACCAGCATTGTGCTATATAATATATATTTCTCTCTGCTCATCGTTGCTAGGAATATACTTATAATGGATCTAGCTGGTCGCGAAATAGGAAGGTGGTTCGGATATATAATGATGTCCTCATCAATAGCCATGGTTATAGGACCTTTATGCGGGCACGTTCTTAGAGAGGCTTTTGGCTACCGGCTTCTATTTGCTATACTATTTATGCTGTTATTAATCTCCTCCTTCATGATCCTTTATATACCGTCCCAGAGGGTCAGGGCTAGCTATGAGGGTTCAATTTCTGTTAGAGATCTAGGTCAATTGATAAAGGATCTAAGGGTTGTAGCTTTCATAGCAATCTACAGCTGCGTGGATAGATTCTCATTCTATCTATGGTCGCCACTCGTGTCAGCCTATCTATCAGAGAAAGGATTTAGCGATGGAGATGTAGCATTATTATATGCTATCCAAAACACCTCTTGGTTTGCTACATCCTACGTATTTGGGGCGATCTCTGAGAAGTCACCTATATCAACCCTGGCTCTGTCAGAGATTCTCACAGCTCTGTCTGCGCTAGCACTATCCATAGATCCCAGACCCCAGAGCCCAGCACCATATATATCATTCACACTGCTTGGAGCCTCTATAGCTGCTTGGATACCATCTTACAACCTGGTTATCCATGAGCTGGTATACGGAAAAGATATCGGGAAGATCTACTCGTCTCTCTACGTAGCATCAACGATAGTAGGTATACCATCACCATATATAGGCTCAATGCTAAGAGCCATAGAAAGCGAGGCACATCTATACATAGCATCATCACTATCCATACTAAACACGCTTTACCTCATACTATTCAGCCAAGGTCATTTTTCTCATAGCAATCGAGCCAAAATATTAAGCAGTTAGCCTTATCTTAATTCTAACTCCTCCTAAGAGAAGACCTGATCTCCAACCCTAAAACAGTATCCAGCGCCAATCTCTACACCATCTAGATACTTAAGAGCGAGCCCATATAGCCGCTTGTCCCTTGATGACATTGATTGTTATTGATTTTTCTCGTGTTTTAGATTGCTGCTTTTCTTGATCCACAGGGTTTCTATGGTTTCCCTGAGGCATCGAAGGACTTTCACCTCTTCCACAGAGATCTTGGGATCTCTATGGGCTTACTAGTGGCTGTTAAGCTAGCGGAATGGGGCTCCCCTCTAGACTTAAAACCCAGAAGCCCTTCTGGGCAATGCCCTCATAAAGGGCTTCGAGGGCTTTAAAATAGATATTGATCAAGGCAACTACCTCTCTATGCCACCTCTTGCCTCCTTTGCTACATATCCCTATCCTATCCTCCCCATATTCTATCAAGGCATTGTGTATTGGGCAGATCTTAGATGT
Organism: Desulfurococcales archaeon; assembly: GCA_032249255.1. Classification (GTDB taxonomy): domain Archaea; phylum Thermoproteota; class Thermoprotei_A; order Sulfolobales; family AG1; genus AG1. The sequence goes on from JAVVGE010000108.1 coordinate 7,429, forward strand.
ATTCCTGGGATCTATCATCAATACCGGCACTCTGTACTCCCTTGCCTTATCTATTATTGTGTTGGGCTCTCCCTTCAATGCACTCTGATATATCCTGTGCTTCAACTGCTTATTCTTATACCTAGCGATCATGATCCTGATGTCATCTCCGGAGATTCTCTCAACAACTATAACGCCCTAGTCCTCATGGCGTCCCTGACTATAAGGTTTGCTGTCTTCATCCTATAGTCCTTTTTCTTCTTTCTCTCCTTAAGCTTCTTCATAGATTTCCTAACTTCCCTGGGTGCATGGGGGAGCTGCACTCCTGTAGCCTGCCAGGGTGGGTCGTGATGAGTCCGAGGACGGCAATAGCCTCTCTCGGGTAAATGGCAGGCGGCAAGTCTTATCTAATTACTTAATATCGAAGAGAGTCTTGATCATCGTCGGCTTTTCAGCCATATGCTGAGCAGCTAGATACTAAACCTCTATGCTCTAGATCTTCAACTATTTACAACTGGAAGCCTCGTCCTTTAAGGCGGGGATGGTTTTAATAGCTTTCCAGGCACTTGTTTTTGGAAGGGCTCTATGGCCTATGGCGATGAGAGGGCGCTAACCATCTCGGTCGGGGTGGTGGTTAGTCCCGAGCCTGGGGCTATAGAGCTCCTCAGGAGATACAATGTGGCTCT
>JAVVGE010000109.1:0-8081 GCA_032249255.1 Desulfurococcales archaeon
CCAATGAACCGCCCAAAGGGAACCCCCGCCCTTCAGGACGGGGAGGAGGTCAGATTCCCTTCATATCCCTTATTGAAAAATTCTAGTCTATAATAATATTTATTCTTTTAGTATAATAAAGATAATTAGCTAGTTTAATCTGGAAGTAATATTAAAGCAAAAATGGCCCTTATTTACCAATGAAACATTAAGCATTCCGATCAGTAATTAGATGTTGAATGCCTCTCCTAATAATTAATATTAATAATATACTCCCTTAAGAAATGATTTCTACAAATCACGATCTATGTAGAGGTCATACAACCTATTACAGATCCTTCAACGCTTAAGATATATTAACTAAATATAGGGATTTAAGTTATAAGTATTCAAACTAGAATAACTAAGAGGTAGAGATAGTGACTGGGGTAAATGAGGAAGAGGTTTTGGAGCTGCTGATAAGCGAGATCCCAGATAGGATGCCTATTAGAAGAGAGATTGAAGGTTTAAGAGGGGTTTTAATAGTGAGGATTGGGGATGAGATCTATGCTGCCGATGATGAGTGTCCTCACGAGGGGTGTTTCCTGAGCGATGGTTATCTCGATGCTGAGGATAAGACTATAACTTGTACGTGCCACTGGTCTACGTTTAGGCTAAGTGATGGGGTTTCTCTGACCCCTGATGTGACTACAAACCCCATGAAGCTCTATAAGGTTGAGAGGAGGGGGGAGAGGGTTGTGATCTTAATCTCATCCCCTTTCCAGCCGACTAGCGTCTAGATTTTCTCGGCAGCTGAATCCTGGATCTTATAAAGCAATTTAGCCCTTGCTCCAAATGCTTCTTGGGGGTATCTGTGAAGGTCTCGATCGACATATCTGGGGGAAGGAGTGCAAGGGTCAGGGGACCGGCTAGGATCTCGATAGTGGATGGAGAGTGCTATGTGGCTGGAGCGAGGCTCTCGAAAGGGTCTCAGGTGGTTGTGAGCTCCTATAAATCCCTAGCAATATATGCGAGATCCGATGCTAAGGTAGATGTTGAGCTGGGTGAGGGAGGGGGTGTCGATGTTGCAAGGCCTGAGGATGAGCCTCTGCTCGAGTGGGTTGATGCTGCTGGGAGAATAGCTTCTAAGGGCTCGACCATAGTTGTTATAGGTCCTACCGAGTCTGGTAAGACTACGTTCACGACGTTGCTAGCAAACACAGCTATTGAGAAGGGTTTGAGGCCGTGTATAGTGGATGCAGATATTGGTCAGGAGGATATAGGGCCTCCAGGCTTTATCGCGCTCTCATGCCCGTCTAGGCAGTTCGTATGGCTGAGGGATTTAGAGCCTATGTCCATGAGATTTGTTGGCTATAACGCTCCTTCCATGGGTGCTTCTAGATTGATAGCGTCTATAGCGGATCTAGCTTCTAGGGGTTCCTCAATAGGGGATCTAGTGGTTATAAACACAGATGGCTGGGTCTCATTGCCCCAGGCTATAGAGATGAAGCTAGATATAGCTAGATTTGTCAGGGCAACGCATATAGTTGCACTAGCAGGCGGATCCTATATAGGATCTATATCTAGGAAGGGGGTCGGGGAGATGATCATTCTTAGATCCCCTCAAGGCATTAGGACAAGAACTAGAGAGGAGAGGAGAATCCTTAGGAGCCAAGCTTATAGAAAGGCCTTCGAAGGATCCACAATGAGATCTCTGAATATATCAGACATAATGATCATAGGCTCGTGCCTGCTGACAGGAACTCCTCTCCCGAAGGAGGAGATCTCACAGATCTCAGAAATCCTGGGTGTAAATATTCTCTATGCAACATCGCTAGAGGAGACTATATATGCCTTGGTTGAGGGATCGAGAGATGTTGATAGGCCTATAAAGCTGAGAGATGGGAGAGAAGTTATCCAGATACCGAGGGGAGGTGAGAAGGGGCTTCTATGCTCAGTAATATCTAGAGAGGGGAATGAATACCCATGTATATTAGACTCTGTAGATCCTATATCAAATAGAATAAATATAGTTACAAAATATCAGGGGGAGGCGGTAGCTATAGCTATAGGAAGAATAAAGGTGGATGAGGCGTATGAAGATAGCTGGAGGGGCTCTAGATGCCCGATATAGTCGAGGCAGTTAAATTCCTGGAGATGGGGGGTCTACTATATAGGGTTGATAAGGTATTATCCTGGAGATTCGAGGCTGCCAAGGCAATAGAATATGCTGACTCTGCTGGAAAGGCTGTAATTTTTAGAGTTGACTGCTGCCCCGGGATCGATGTGGTCTCTAACGTCATACCATCTAGAGAGGTTTTGAAAAACTATCTTGACGTTAAGAGAGACGAGGATCTATATCTAAAAATTCTAGATGCCATGGGAAATCCTCTTAAATGTGGTGAAGAGGACTTCAGAGATCACTACGAGGAAGATAGACGATCTCTATATGAACTACCAGCTCTTCACTTCTATGAGGGAGATGCTGGGAGATACTTCACATCAGCGATCTTCATAGCCAGGGATCCTGAGGAGGAGATATATAACGCGTCTATCCACAGGATCCTGGTAAAAGATCCTATGGCAGGGCCTGCAAGGATTGTTCCAAGGCATCTTAGAAGGATCATAGATACATATAGATCCAAAGGTAGAGAGACGCCCATAGCAGTCTGCTTCTCACCACACCCCGTGGTCTTTCTAAGCGCTGCTCTTCAACCAAGATACGGGGTATTCGAGATAGAGGTTGCTAACAGACTCCTCAGAGGATCTCTCAAGATGTGCAGAACACCAATATATAATCTTCCAACTCCCTGTGAGTGCTCTCATGTGCTAGAAGGAAGGATATCCCTTCAAGATGTTGAGGAGGGCCCCTTCGCGGATGCTCTCCTAACTTATGATAGAGTTAGGAGGGAGCCTCTGGTAGTCTTCGACAAGATATATAGATCGAGGGTGGAGAGACCTTTCCACACAGTTCTTCCCGGGAGAACAGAGCATACGCTACTAATGGGGATTGGAAAGGAGGCTGATATATATCAGGCTGTCTCTAGGGTTGTTAGAAGGGTCTACAAGGTTAGGCTGACAAGACCCAGCGGAGGCTGGCTTCACGCTATTATATCGATTGAGAAGGGGGCTGAGGGGGAGGCTAAGAACGCTGTTTTGGCTGCCTTCGCAGCACATCCATCCCTTAAGATGGTCATAGTTGTTGATGGAGATGTGGATGCGGATAATCCTGAGGAGGTTGAGTGGGCCATAGCCACTAGGTTACAGGCGTCGAGAGGGGTTATAATAATAAGGGATGCTAGGCTAAGTAGTTTAGATCCCTCTGCACAGGATGGTGTTGGGGATAAGCTGGGGATAGATGCTACAGTCCCTATTAAGGAGAGGGAGAAGTATAGAAGGGCTAGAATACCTGGCGATTACTTTGTTAACTCTCTAAATACATAGCTGAAGATCTCCGCAGCGTTTTTATACCAAGCTCGTAACATAGTTTCTGGGATCACAATGTTTAAGAGGATAGTAGTCGGCTACGACGGATCTAACCACTCTAAGAAGGCGCTGGAAATGGCGATAGACATTGCCAAGAAATATGGAGCTGAAGTGATCACTGTAACTGTTGTTGATATAGCGACATCGACAGACCCTAACATTGTTAAAATAGCTGAGAATGCTGCCCAGCAAATAGCTTCTGAGGCTTCAGAGAGGCTCTCTAAGGAGGGGATCACACATAGATCCATAGTCAGACATGGAAACCCGGGAGAAGAGATAGTCAAAACCTCTAAGGAAAACAACGCAGATCTAATAGTAGTAGGAAGCAGAGGTCTTTCAACACTCAGAAGACTAATCCTCGGGAGCGTATCCCGCAGTGTGATCAATAAATCCAAGATACCAGTATTAGTCGTCAAATAACTAGGTTTTAAACATTCTATATAGAAATACGAGGAAACATAGGCTCAGCTAAAAATAGCCAAAAAGTTATTAGGATGCTACGGATCTAGCAACAGGTTTAAATATCTATGTGTATTTAAGATACTCAATCTCTAGGCTTTGTAAGGCATAATTGGTTTAATATCGAGTCCCGTGAATTCTTTAGCTTCCTCTACTTAGAGCGGGCTGAACCCTTTTCATGATAGTAGAAATCTTTTTATATTCTTTCATTATTAATTAATGGTTGGAGTGGAGGTTTAGGAACAAAGAGAGATCTAGGGATAATGGCTAAGGGAAAGAGAAAGAGGGATAAGAAGTGGATTTGGGTTGCAAAGCCAGGAGATAGGATCTTTGTTAGTAGAACCGCTGTTCTGCCCTCAAAGAAGTTATCCAGGAGGGAGTTCAGGATCCTCGAAGAGATCGTGAACATATACACTAGGATGCTTGAGAATGTGCTTCCCCATGCATCTAGGAATATTATTGAGAATTACTATAGGCTTAAGAATGGGAAGTACCGAGAGCTAAGGAAGGTCTATCCAAATATCCCATCCCACTATGTTCACGGAGTATGCCAGGATACGGTTGAAAGGGTTTCCTCTCTAAGGAGGAACAAGGCTAGGCAATATGCTGAAGAGATCTTCGATGAGTTGATTAAGCATCTAGGTCTAGGGAAAAGGGATCTTAGGGGTAGGAGGATCAAGAGATATCTCTGGAGGAGATCTTGGGAGATCGCTCGGCACCAGGTTGATCTTGAGATGAGCGATGGAATACTAGTGCCTAGGATCAATAGTGTTAGCCTATGGCTAGTTGATGACCACATATGGAAACCAGTAAACCCAACCAAGATCAGGATTAATGGTTTTGAGAATATTTTCTTCACAAGTGTTGCCATCAATACTCATAGGGGCTGGGTGCACATAGATCTAGAGCCCTCTAAGGAGTTCTGCAAGTATTAGCTAGGGGTTTAAGCCGACATCCCATGCTAAGATCAAGCTTGATAGAAAGAATAGGAGGGCGATATTCCACCTATCCCTAGAGAAGGAGGTCAAGATCTACAGGCCAGAGAGTATTAAGCCTGTCGATGTTATGAGAACTCAGTAGCAACAATCTACGAAGCATTCTCAATAATCCTAGAAGCAGACCTTGCTAAGGCTACTTTAGGCTATAGCTATAGGAAGGAGAGTATTCAGAGGAGAAATGGATCCTGTAGCAGGGAGGCTAGGAAGGCTATGAAGAAGCTTAAGGAGGGGAAGAAGAGGGACTATAGGATGAAGACAGAAAACCTAATAGTGAGAGATGCCATGAGGATGAGAGGAGTAATAGTTATTGAGAGGATCTCAGGGGAAGATATAAGGGTTATGATCGCTAGGTATAGGAATAAGCAGCTGAGGCACAAGATATATTAGAGCGCATTGAAGGAAGAGCTCAATGCGATAATAGACAAGGCTAGGGAATATGGTGTGCCAGTATTGATAGTAGATCCTAGGAATACATCTAAGATCTGCCCGATACACAAGACTGTAATAGAATATAGGAAGGATAGAATAGGTGTTTGTAGCAAAGGAGGTGAGAGGTAGCATAGAGAGGTAGTTGCCTTGATAAACATCTATCTTAAAGCCCTCGAAGCCCTTTATGAGGGCTCTGCCTAGAAGGGCTTCGGGTTTTCTATCCCAGCCCTAGATGGGAGCCCCATGCCGCTGGGCTCCACAGCCACCCATGAACCCATAGGGATATCCAAAACCCTGTGGGGGAGGTGGAGGTCCCTCGATGGCCACAGGGATATAATAACATCCCTGTGGATCAAGAGGCAAAGCAATCCAAAACAAAAGAATATCAGTGATAATCAATGACCATCGAGGGACAAGCGGCAGCGTAATGAACCACCAGCCATGTCTTATGGACATGACAGACTAGCGAACCTATACCCTCTTAAAAGTGTGAGCTAAATTTCGTTATACCTAACTATGTTGAGCAGCTGGAACATGGATAAATTGTTTCTATTGCCAAGAATTTTAGCTGGCTAGCAGAGAACATCTATGGGGGATTAATTGGGCTCTAAGGGTAAGAAGCCTATCTCGGTTATGGAGAAGAGGCAGAAAAGGCTTCTAGAGGGTGAGAAAGAGAAGAAAGCTAAGGAGGAGAAGAAGCCTAAAAAAGCTGAGAAATACGTTGCTCTCTCCGCAACTCTGAATATAGATGCCTCGCTCTATGCAAAAATAAGCAAAGAAATAGGGGATCTCAGCGTAATAACCCCAGCCATCATAGCCCAGAAATACTCAATCCCAGTATCGCTCGCAAAAGCAGTACTGAGAAGCCTCGAGAGAGAGGGTTCCGTTATATTAAGAGCTAAAAGCAGAAGAAGCCTTATATATGTGCCGCAAAGCATTTTAAGCACAGCCTCTTAAGTAAAAGTTCCGTGATGATGGCAGGTATTTCTGATAGATGAGGATAGACACCAGAGCTGAGGATAACATATATTATCGGTTAACTATGCATGAGAAATCACTAAGACGATCTCCCGCTTGTCCCACGATGGCCATAGGGAAACCATAGAAACCCTGTGGATCAAGAAGCACGGCAAAACCGAAACAAAAGAAAACCAATAACTATCAATGACCATCGAAGGACGAGCGGGGGCATCTGAGACCAGGCAATAGAAACCCATCCTTCTGGGAAGGCGGATCATGTTTATTGAGAAAGGATTCGAAATCTGTGTATTTACGGGAAGAGGATCTATATATTGGTGTGTGAGAATCGATAGAGGGGTTATCATATGCATAGCGAAGTTATAGATGAGGGTTCATGGATCCTGGTCTACATAGATAGTAAGAGAAGAAAGGTGTTGAGAGTTGGTAGAGGAAAGGCCTTTACTAGTGATAAGGGTTCCATCGAGCTTGGCAGAATTATTGGCATGAGCTACGGTGCTGAGATCATGACCAGCGTGGGGGTCAAGGCCCATGTTTATAGACCATCTATTACAGATCTGATATACAGCACTTTTTCTAGACCAACCCAGGTTATCTATCCAAAGGATGCGGGCTATGTGGTGTTGGTATTAGATATCTCACCTGGTAAGAAGGTGCTGGAGATCGGGATGGGGTCCGGAGCTATGACAGCATATATGGCTAATCTTGTGAGACCGGATGGGAAGATCTATGCATATGAAGTGAGGGAGGATGTGGCTAATGTAGCTATAGAGAATCTAGAGAGGATCGGGCTTAGGGATTACGTTGAGGTTAAGATGAGAGATGCTTCTCAGGGTGTTGATGAGAGGGATGTTGACGCTGCCTTCATAGATATAGGAGATCCTTGGAGAGTTGTTAACGTGGTATTCGAAGCCCTCAAACCAGGGTGTCAGGCCGCATTCTTTATACCAACATTTGAGCAGGTTTCGAAGCTATATAGCTCTCTCAAGTCTCACGGTGGTTGGGGCGATATAAGGGCTGTAGAGTTGATTGAAAGGCCTATAGATCTTAAGGAGGGGGCTATAAGACCATCGACTAGGATGATAGGACACACGGGGTATATAGTAATAGCTAGGAAGCACTTAAAAGGCGGATCAGCTAACCCATATGTGGTGAAGGAGCATCAAGGTGAGCAAGATCCTCGAGGTATTATCGCTATTAGAAAAAGATCTTGAATATATATTGAGCCAGAGCGAGAGGGATAAGGAGGAAATTGTGAAAAGGCTCACAGTATCTGTAGAGAGATCCTTGAGGGAGATTGAGGATGAGGCACAGAAGATCATAACAGAGGTTGAGAATAGAATGGAGAGGGATCTGAAACAGCTTGAGAAGTATAGGGAAGACGAGAAAAGCAGGATCATTAGAGAGATAGACGAAATTGCTGAGAAGAACTACCAGAAAGCGATCACTGAAGGTATAAAGATACTCAGAAGTCTTATATTGAAAGTGTAGTAAAAGAAAATAATTAATTTTACATCTATCGTGAATTATTTTATCCTTGAAGGCTAGCTCATAGACATGGCTGTGATCTTATCGATATAGGGTGAAGAAGCGGATCATAAGTTATTCAGCGCTATTTTCACCATAAATTTAGATATTATTATATATAATGAATATTTATTTATATATCCCCAATATAGAACATATTAGTGAAGGTGTATAAATTGCTAGATACGCCCATGCCATATATATTAATAGGGCTCATCATATATGGCATAGCCTATATGGTGTATT
>JAVVGE010000110.1:0-8072 GCA_032249255.1 Desulfurococcales archaeon
GCGGGGTTATTGGATCTATCCCCACACTCATCGGGCCTCTCAAAGCTCTCAAAACCATACACCTCATCACGGCCTTAAATATTTCCCTGAAAGCTTAAAACACAAATATTGCCCGCCCTGAAGAGTGAGGATTGCCCTGTTGCCATGTTTCTCTGGCCTGGTATCTCCTTAGAGGCCTACAGGATCATATAGCCCCTTCTATACACAGGCCTCCATTCTCTTAGCTATCATAATTGATGGTTCGCCTATCTGCCAATAGAGGTTGGTGTTAAGCCGCCTAAGTCTAACAAGAGAGGCTATGTAAAGGCCTAACTACAAGGATAGAAAGGGTAGGATCGTGAACCCTAGGTCTATCAAGCAGAGGGATCCTATTGACGATAAGCAGGCATTCATAGACATAGGTCTTAACAACCTATTCGCAGTAGTGACTACAGACGGATCAGCAATACTTGTCAGAGGCGGATCTATCAAGTCTGAGTATTATTGGTGGAAGAGGGAGATAGCTACATCCAGTCTACTAGGGAAATGCTGAGAAATGCTGGGATCCGACATGGAAAGAATACCATGAGAAGTACCTTAAAGCAATGTATAAAAGGGATGAAAAGCTAAGGCATCTCTATATAACAGCTACTAGGTTCCTAGCTAATGAGCTGTATAGAAGAGGCGTTAGAGAGCTATACATTGGCTATCGGCTATCCACACATGCTTAGTCAAGAAAATGGTAACGAGTATAACACTAACAAATGGTGGTATAGGAAGATAGTTCTTTGGATCGTGGATATATTCAGGGAATACGGCATAGAAGTTGAGCTCCTGCCAGAAGATTATACAAGCAAGGAATGCTCGATATGCTAAGCTGACATAAGAACGGAAGGATCTACAGAGGTCTGTATATCTGTAGGAAGACTGGGAAGAAGATAAACGCAGATATAAATGCAGCGCTAAACATAGCGAGAAGACTAGGACATAGGATAGGGATGCTAGGAAGATAGAGAGCTACTTGGTAACGCATAACGGTGTAAAGCTATTAAACCCTCGCCAGAGGGCTAATACCCTAGACCACAGCATAGAAAACCCCTTAAAAAGGTGGAGGGTGTTATGTATCACTCGTAAGGAGCTCTTGAAAGATGATCAGCTGCTCTAGTGAGCGCAGAACCCTGTCTTTAAGTGCGGGTTTTAATCGTCCTTGGCTGTTACAAGGAAAGCAATAGATTTAAATACCTCTAGTTATCTATAAATACTTGATGTAGCGTGGAGAGGGAATGCTGGGCTTAAGCATATAATCCTTAATCATATTAGATGATGAGGTGATATCCCTATGTGTTTGGCATATAGATATCCTTGGAGAGCGATGATGCTTGAGCTCTCCTCAGATGGAAGCCCCGTGGCGTTGGGCTCGGCGGGCACCCATGAGGCTCGGGTGAAGCTGGTGAACCCACACAGAGGTGCAACCCCGCTAGCGGAGATACAAGTATTCACAAATACCATCAAATACCGTTAGCGGGGAAACGCTGGTCTATTCTATTGTACGTTCAACAAGGCTTAACATATTCCTGTGGAACAATTGTATTGGTGCTCGATTAATGAAGCTGGTTGATGCATACGCTTTTCTTGAGAAGCTGAGGGATCTCCTCTATTCTCTGCTTGAGCTAAGGGATCGTGTGAAGGAGTCGGGGTCCGAAGTGCTGCCTATTAGGGAAGCTGTTCCACTAGTTAGGTATGGCTTCATATCTATGTTTAAGGGAGGGGTTATCATGGATGTGACTAGCGATAAGCAGGCCGAGGTGGCTGAGGACGCGGGTGCTGTGGGGGTTATGGTTCTTGATAAGTTGCCATATGACGTTAGGATGGTTAGGGGTGTTGCTAGGACTGCTGATCTCAGGGTCATTGAATCTGTTATGAACGCGATCACAACCCCTGTATCGGCTAAGTGTAGGATAGGGCATAGTGAAGAGGCAAGGCTTTTGGAGGAGATAGGAGTCGATCTGATTGATGAGAGCGAGGTCCTCACACCAGTTGACGAGAAGATCCATATAAATAAGTGGGCCTTCAAAACACCCTTCGTGAATGGAGCCCGCAGCCTTCCAGAGGCTCTTAGAAGGGTTTACGAAGGAGCCTCCATGATCAGGACTAAGGGAGAGCCGGGAACCGGTAATGTGGCTGAGGCTGTTAAGCACATGAAGATTGTAAACAGGGATATAGCTACTCTCAGAGGCTACTATATCAGCAACGACTATGAAGCTATATGGCTCTACTCGAAGGAGAACGGGGTTCCATACGAGCTGGCCCTCCTAACGGCTAGACTTGGAAGGCTACCGGTGGTGAACTTCGCAGCCGGTGGGATAGCAACCCCTGCTGATGCAGCGTTGATGATGTGGCTAGGGGCTGACGGCGTCTTCGTAGGCTCGGGGATATTCAAGAGTAGCGATCCTGAGGCTAGGGCTAGGGCAATAGTGCTCGCAACCTCCTTCTACAACGATCCTGAGACTGTGGTTGAGGCCCAGAAGATGGTTTCTGAGAAACAGGCTATGATGGGTATAGATATAAGGACGTTGAAGCCGGAGCAGCTTATGCAGGTGAGGGGTGTGTGATGAGGGTAGGGGTTCTAGCCCTCCAGGGAGATTTTCTAGAGCATGCAGAGATCCTGAGGGAGCTGGGGGCGGAGGCTGTCTATATTAAGAGACAAGGGGATCTCTCTGGGGTGGATGCTCTCGTAATACCTGGTGGAGAGTCGACCACCATCGGTAACCTGATCTCGTTAAAAGGGCTTGGAGAGCCTATAAAGGAGCTGATTAGATCGGGGATCCCCGTGATGGGAACATGTGCAGGGGCAATACTGCTGGCTAAGAAGGTTGTTGATAGAGTTGTGGGGGAGACTGGGCAATATACCCTTGGGGTGATGGATATAGGGGTTATTAGAAACGCTTTTGGAAGGCAGAGGAACTCGTTTGTAGCTAGCGTGAGCCTCGAGGGTATAGGGGAGATCAGTGCAGCTTTTATAAGGGCCCCTGCCATTGCTGAGGCATGGGGATCTGCTCGGGTGCTGGGGTATGTAGAGCATCCTGCAGCAGGGAGGGTTGGGGTTGCTGCTCAACAGGGTAATATGCTGGCCCTGGCCTTCCATCCTGAGATAGTGGGTGATAAGAGGATATATAGCTACTTCCTAAGCACTGCTAGAAGATAGTTGGGTCAGGTCTTGCCCAACATCTCTTTGAGATGTGGTGGATGTGGTAGAGATCTGGGGAGGGAATACCTCTTATCCAGATGCCCTTACTGCGGTGCCCTACCCCTAGTTATTTACGATAAACCTGTGTTCAGACCTAACCCATTGATGCCGGGTGTGTGGAGGTATGTATCCCTCCTCCCAACCTTTAGATCTAGAGTCTCTAGGGGTGAAGGGCACACACCTATATCGAGGGTGGGTAGCGTATATATTAAGAACGAGAGGTTCAACCCCACGGGTAGCTATGCTGATAGAGCCTCAGCTCTAATAGCTTCCTACATAGCACACTCCGGCATCAAGAGGGTCTTGATCAGGTATGAAGAGGCTTTTTCAAAGTCCATGGCCTATTATCTTTCTAATTCCGATATATCGGAGGTTCTGATCTGTATAGAAGATCCCCTAGAGATCAGTGCGGAGGATTTTCTCCACCTACTAAGATTCGGAAAAATCTCGGCATGCAGCGATAAGCTAGGAAGCGATCCACTGGGCTACGCGAATCCACTAACAATTGAAGGACTCAAAACAATCGTGTTCGAGCTCTACGAGAGGAGAATCGATCTAGAATACGCCGTAGTACCAGCCAAGTCAGGCATACTAGCACTATCCCTAGCAAAGGGCCTCCACGACCTCGAAGAGGCCGGCATCGATGCAGGCTATGATATAGTGGCAGCTATCAAGAAAGGCGACCCTATACCAGAGATGATCAGGAATATGAGAAGAATAAGGCTGGTGGAGGTCTCTAGAGAAGAGATTATTGAGAGCCTTAGAGAGCTTGCAGAGAGGGGGATCTACACAGCACCCCTATCCGCGGTTGGATATCATGTAGCGAAACACCTAGATAGGGCAGTGGCTATAATAACTATAGGCTATAAACTCGCAGCTAAGAGGCGTGAGAGCGAGCTTAAAAACGCAGTGATCAGAACACTCGAACGCTTAGGAAAGGCCACTGCCTACGAGATATGGAGAGAGAACCAGGGATATTCATTAAGAGGTATATACAAGGCTATTAGAAGCATGGCTGAGGAGAACATAGTCTGTGAGGAAGTCGTGGTTAGAGGCAGCCGTAAGGTAAAGAAGTACAGACTATGTGACTAGATCTACCCCAAGCGAGATGGAGTAAAGACGAAGATCCGAGGAATTCGAGAAGATCGCGTGATCAGGAGATCCATAAGGATCCTTGTGAAAAAGATCCCTCAGTATGATAAAAACTTTGAGATATATAAGTATGCCGTCCATCAACCACAAGGATCACTACCTAGATCAAAGCATAAATACCGAAAACCATAACAATATTCGGGGCCTGGCAAAAAGACAAAGCCCCCAAATGATCTACTATGAAATTGAAATTGGCAACTGGTGATGCGAGGATGAAGATCGTTCCGATAAGCAATCCCAGGGATCTCAAGGCTGCAGTCGAGGTGCAGGTGAGCGCTTGGGGTTCGAGCTGCCATGACATAACCCCTGCCCATGTTCTCAAGGCTGTAGCTGAGAATGGGGGGCTTGTTCTTGGAGCCTTTGATGGGGATAGGTTGGTGGGCTTCTCCTGGGGTTTTCCTGTGTATGGGGATTCTAAGCCCTACTTCTACAGTCACCAGACAGGGGTTATTGAGGAGAGGAAGTATGGGGGTGTTGGCTTTATGCTTAAGAAGGCTCAGAGGGAGTATGTGCTTAGAATGGGGTTCGATCTTATAAAGTGGACTTTTGACCCTATGCAGAGTCTCAATGCCAATTTCAATGTCAATAAGCTTGGTGTGATTGTGAGGGTCTTTAAGGAGAACTACTATGGTGAGCTCGAGGATGATATTAATAGGGGGATGCCCACGGATAGGTTTGTTGCTGAGTGGTGGATCAGGTCTCCCAGGGTTGTTGAGAGGGTTGAGAAGCTGGGGAGGCCTTCCCTTGAGGAGTTGTCCAGGGTTGTTAGGATAGACTATGTGGTTGATTATTCCGGGGATCTGCCTAGGTATCGAGGCCTCAGAAGATCTTCTTCCAGGGTGGTGGGGATATATATACCTAAGAATATATCTAGGCTGAGGGATCTGAGTAGGGAGGATGCTCTGGGGTGGAGGCTGGGGATTAGGGAGGCCCTCGACTACTATATAAATAGGGAGGGCTATACAGTGGCTGAGTATTTCAACCTAGATGAGAAGATCGGTGTGTATATACTAGCTAGAATAGATCCTGAGGAGATCCTGTCTAAACCTAGTTGGTGGATATCCACGATATAAGCTCTGATGCGCATTCAAAAAGGATAGGCTTGTCCAGAGAGAAGGAGGAGTATAGATGCCAGAAGCCTAATAGGCTAGCATCATCTGGGAGCAGGTATCTCAGGATCCATGCCTGTGACCCTGTTGACTGGTATCCATGGGGCGAGGATGCTTTTGAAAAGGCTAGGAGAGAGGATAAGCCTATCTTCCTCTCAATAGGCTACTCATCATGCCACTGGTGCCATGTTATGCATAGGGAGAGCTTCCAGGATCCTGAGGTAGCCTCGATCCTCAATACTTACTATGTCCCGGTGAAGGTTGATAGGGAGGAGATGCCCGACGTAGATGAGATCTATATGACGGCTGCGATAGCGATAACAGGTTCCGGAGGGTGGCCCCTCACTGTGTTCCTAGCACCTGATCTCAGGCCTTTCTACGCAGGCACATACTTTCCGAGGGAGAGGCTGGTAGAGGTTCTAAATATAGTGAGGGATCTCTGGAAGAGGGATAGGGAGAAGATATTCAGGGCTGCGGAGGAGATCCACAGGGCTGTTATGGAGTACCTCTCACCCCAGCCGATTCAGATAGGGATCGGGTTCAGGGATGTTTTTGAAAAGGCCTTCACAGAGCTCTCCACATCTTTTGACCCCTTGTTCGGGGGCTTCGGAACCTCGATGAAGTTCCCCATGCCATCCCACCTAGGCTTTCTCCTGAGATACTGGTATAGGAGGGGGGATAGCTCGGCATTGAAAATGGTTATCAGAACTGTTAACTCAATCGTGAGACTGGGTCTCCACGATCACCTGGGCGGAGGTTTCTTTAGATATGCTGTTGATAGGGGTTGGAGAATACCGCATTTCGAGAAGATGCTCTATGACAATGCCCAGATCATGGATCTCCTCGTGGATCTATATAGGGCTACGGGATCTATAGAGTATATAGTTGTCGCTAAGAAGACAGCCCAATTCCTCCTCGAGAGCTTGAGGGGGCCCGAGGGGCTTTTCTACTCATCCCTGGATGCCGAGGCTGGGGGTGTTGAGGGCGCTACTTATCTATGGAGTGAGGAGGAGCTTGTGGAAGCCCTTGGAAGGGATCTTGCTAGTCTTGCTAAAGAGATATATGGCTGGAGCTCCTCGGCCCTTGTTGATGGTAAGATGGTTCCTGTGAGGGCCATGACACCCATAGATCTCTCTAAGAGGCTTAGAGTGAGTTATGAGGAGGCCCTCAGGATCTATAGCGAGGTTGAGGCAAAGCTGTATGAATATAGATCCTCTAGGAAGCCTATTCCAGAGGCTGATAAGAAGTATCTAGCCGATTGGAACTCGCTTGCTATAAAGGCCCTTTCAAAGCTCTATCTAGCAACGTGGTTGGAAGGGTATCTCGAGGCCGCTGTGAAGGCCGCAGACTTCATATGGGATAGGATGTGGCTTGGTGACAGAGTTGCCCATGTGTATTACGAGGGGACGCCCAGTGGGTGGGGTTATCTGAGGGACTCGGCTTTCTATGGAGATGCCTGTATAGATCTATATATGGCGACTCATGATGAGAAGCACCTTGAGAGAGCCCTAGAAGTTTCGAGGGCTATTGAGAAGGTCTTCACTGTGGGAGGGGTGCTTGTGGAGAACCCCTACTCACCAGGATCTGCTGGAGCCAGGATCTCGGTCTTCATTGACGACGCGGTCCCGGGGGGCGGGTCTTCCGCGGCGAGTCTATATGCCAGGCTATACCTCTTCATAGGTGATAATAGATATAGAGAGAGGGTCTTCGAGATCTATAGGCAGGTATCTAAATACTTAGAGGCTGTGCCCCAGCAGTATGTAGCCCTATTAACAGCTATAGACACTATGGCAGAGCCCTCCTACCAGTTCGTGGTGACAGCAAGAGACCTGGGAGATCCTGGTGTGAGGGAGTTTCTGAAGGATCTCTGGAAGAGGTACTGGGTAGGGATCACGTCCATAAGCACCTCCCAGCCCAGATGTTCAGCTCTGCAGGAGCTCTATAAAGGGAAGGTGTGGACGGATAGAGCCAGCTTCTATATATGCTATGGAACAGCATGTGCACTCCCAACACAGGATTATAGCGAGGCGCTTAGAATAGCTGATAACCTGAGAACCCAGGTGGCTAGAGGAAGCATGTCCCCTAGCTGATCCTCCCGCTTCGAGGAACTAGGCTCTCTACCCATGAGCATCGTAGCGATGGCATTGCATAATCTCCCTCCCCACCTCAATATATTGCCTCCGATCAATGCGCGGAACATATCCAATACTAGTATATAACCCCTCCCCGCCCTAAAGGGGCGGGTTTTCTATGCTGGAGTCTAGGGTGTTAGCCCCCCAGTAATAGTGGCATACATACTCTTCCCATAAACCATTAGATCCCAAAAAGGTAAACTCTGAAAGCAACAGAGGCAGAGCATCATTAGAGTAGCTCTAGCAAAATATGGCGCTACGATCAGACCTCCATCTCTAGACTACCAGCTCCAGGTAACCTCTTCACACAAAACCAGGCTCATGCCTGAAACGCCTCAAGAAACTGTTTTGGGTTTCATAAAAGTTTATAAGGGTTGGTATATCATTTTTATGGAGCGATTTTGCTGAAGATCCTTGAGCTTGTGAGATCATACTCTGTACCTATCAGGGATG
>JAVVGE010000111.1:0-8039 GCA_032249255.1 Desulfurococcales archaeon
TCTGGGATCCTCTTCCTACCATTGATCATCATGCTCACACACTGCTCAGCAACACCCAGAGCCTCAGCAACACCCCTAAGACCAAGCTTCCCAACAAGCCTCTCCAAAAGCCTAACCCTAAGATCTCAGAGATCGAAGAAACACCCAAAAAACACCACATAAACAATAAACAAACAAAAGAATAAGCAAAAAACGAGAAAACACAGCGATCAGTTTACATAACGAAGATCAGAAAAAGATCCCGAGAATCAAAGAGGATCCCGAGAATCATTGATTTATAAACGAGGATCTTTAAGTGTGAAGATCTTGGTGCGGCGGCCGGGATTTGAACCCGGGATTTCCGGCTTGGAAGGCCGGCGTCCTAGACCAGGCTAGACGACCGCCGCTAAATATGTCTCTAGTGTGAGCAGATTTAAGTTTTATCTATTTGGTTCCTGCCTTATTGTTTGTGTCTGTTTCTCTTATGCTATATGGCATAGTTGTTTAGCTGTTTTTAGTTATGGATTTTTGATTATATTTGTCTGTAGCGGGG
Organism: Desulfurococcales archaeon; assembly: GCA_032249255.1. Taxonomy (GTDB): domain Archaea; phylum Thermoproteota; class Thermoprotei_A; order Sulfolobales; family AG1; genus AG1. The sequence goes on from JAVVGE010000111.1 coordinate 533, forward strand.
TTAGTGCTTTGCTATGATCATTTTAATCTTTTAATCTATAAAAATTACTTGAAGTATGCGAATTGAAAATAGATCTGTAGTCCGCTTGGGTATACGAATATGCCTTCGAGCGTTGATGATGATGCGAAGAACTGTTTTTGGGTATATAGGAATATCCATGGAGCGTCCCTCCATATGATCTCTATTGCCTGTCTATATAGTTCCGCTCTCTTGTTTTCATTAAGCTCTTTAGAGGCCAGGTTTATCAGCTCATCAACCTTTGGGTTGCAGTATCGAGCTGTGTTTATGCCTTTAGGAGGGATCTGGGCGCATGTGAACTGACTATTTAGTGTGAAATATGCTTCTGACACAGGCGGTCCTACCCCCACTAACGCTGCGTCCCATTCAAGTTGATCTGTTGGCTTTAGAAGAGAAGCAATATAGTATGGCCAATCACCTGTTTTGAGTTCTACCTGTATTCCTATCTTAGATAGATAGGCCTGTAGAGCCTCTGCCTGTTGCTTATCCTGAACATACCCAGATCCTCCCACCGAGTGTAGGAGCACGATCTTAAACCCGTCTGGATACCCTGCTTCTGCCAGCAGTCTTTTCGCCTTCTCAGGATCGTATTCGTAATAAGGCATCTTAGCATATCCAAAGAAGTGGGGCGGTATGGGGCTATCGGCAGGGATTCCGAGGCCATATAATACGCTATCTATTATCGCTTTCTTATCAACAGCATAGTTAAGGGCCTGCCTAACCCTAGGATCTGCTAGAGGGCCCTTCGGGGCCAGGGCGATGAACATTATTAAGTTACTAACAGGCGTTATGATCTTCACACGAGGGTCGTTAGAAAGCCTCGGAAGATCAGGAGCAGGGGCCGCATATATAAAGTCCACATCTCCTGATAGTAGCGCTGCGATTCTTGTTGATGCCTCTGGTATTATTAGCCATTCAATCCTCTTTATTGCGGGCTTCTGACCCCAGTAGTCATCAAACCTCTCTAGAACTACTTTCCTACCCTTCTCCCAGGAGACGAATTTATAGGGCCCTGTACCAACAACCTCAGTGATGGTCTGATTACCAAACCTCTTAATAACTTCAATACTAGTAATGAGGAGATAGCTTGAAAGTGCTCTTAGGAATGGTGCGAAGGGCTCCTTCAGATAGATCTTTACTGTATAGGGATCGATGACCTCGGCTCCCTTAACAGGGCCTAGCTGCGCTCTCAGAGGAACCCTTACTGTGGGGTCTATCCACCTGTCTATATTAGCCTTCACAACAGTTGCGTTGAACTCAGATCCGTCGTGGAATCTAACACCTTTTCTCAGATAGAATGTATATACAAGACCGTCTTGAGAGACATCCCACCTCTCAGCAAGCCAAGGAACAACATTACCCCTATCATCAAGCCATACAAGAGTTTCATAAACGTGTCTCAAGACGTTATGAACAGTTATTGAAGTCTGTCCATGAGGATCTACCGTGTCTAGATCAGTCCCTATAGCTACTTTCAGAATATCTTTTTTAGAGGCTGGTGTTTGCTGTATAGGTGTTCCAGGCTGGGTGGTTCTCCCAGCCTCTGTTGGCGTCGTTACTACTTGCGTCGCTGTTGCTCCGGGTGTTGCTGGTGCTCTTGGCTGCAATATTATGAATGACGCTGCTCCTGCTATAACCACTATTGCAAGTATTACAGAGATCATGGTGAGTCTAGATAATCCCCTCATCATGGTAAACCCAAGAGATATTAGTAAGTTGGCTTAAAAACCTATATGATCTATTTCTGCAGCATATATCCCTTTGCCGTATCAGTATATCTAATACATGCAGCCATATGCTCTCCAAAAATTCTCGTGAGATTGTGGCTCTATATGGGTAGGCTTGCTAATATGATGACTCAAGAGAGGTTTCAGAATGTGTCTACCAAGGGCTTCGACTCCTTGGAAGCCTTTAAAGAGCTGGTGGAGGCTAAACCCTTTTCATGGTAGTAGAAATCTTTTTATATTCTTTCATTATTATATTAATGGTTGGAGTGGAGGTTTAGAACAAAGAGAGGTCTAGGGATAATGGCTAGGAGGATGAAAAAGAGGGATAAGAAGTGGATGTGGGTTGCAAAGCCGGGCGACAGGATCTTTATTAGTAGAACCGCTGTTCTACCCTCAAAGCAATTATCTAGGAGAGAATTCAGGGCATTGGAAGAGATCGGAATATATATATATAGCAAGATGCTTGGAGATGTACTATCCTACGCATCTAGGAATATTATTGAGAATTACTATAGGCTTAAGAATGGGAAGTACCAAGAGCTAAGGAATATCTATCCAAATATCCCATCCCACTATGTTCACGGAGTGGTCAGGATGCTGTTGAAAGGGTTTCCTCTCTAAGGAGGAACAGGGCTAGGCAATACTCTAGAGAGATCTTCGATGAGATCGTTAAGTACTTAAACCTAGGGAAAAAGGATCTTAGGAGTAAGAGGCTTGTAAGATATCTCTGGAGGAGATCTTGGGAGATCGCTCGGGATCAGGTAGATCTTGAGATGATGGAGGGCAAACTAGTGCCTAGGATCAATAGTGTTAGCCTATGGCTAGTTGATGACCACGTGTGGAAACCAGTAAACCCTATAAAGATCAATATAAATGGTTTTGAGAACATTTTCTTCACAAGTGTTGCTATCAATACCCATAGGGGTTGGGTGCACATAGATCTTGAGCCTTCTAAGGAGTTCTACAAGCTATTGGCTAGGGGTTTTAAGCCGACATCCCATGCAAAGATCGAGCTTGATAGAAGGAATAGAAGGGCGATATTCTACCTATCCCTAGAGAAGGAGATCGAGATCTACAGCCCAGAGAAGGCTATTAAGCCTGTTGATGTTAATGAGAACTCCGTAGCAACTCTATACGAGGCGTCCTCAATAATCCTCGAGACAGATCTTGCAAAGGCGACACTAGGCTATAGCTATAGGTAGGAAGGCTATGAAGAAGCTTAGAGAAGGAAAGAAGAGGAGGAACTATAGATAGAAGACAGCAAGCCTTATAGTAAGGGAATCCATGAGGATGAGAGGAGTAATAGTTATTGAGAGAATCTCAGGGGAAGATATAAGGGTTATGATCGCTAGGTATAGGAATAAGCAGTTGGGGCATAGAATATATCAGAGTGCATTGAAGGGTGAGCTCAATACAATAATAGATAAGGCTAGGGAATACGGTGTGCCGGTATTGATGGTAGATCCTAAGAATACATCTAAGATCTGCCCGATACACAAGGCTGTAGTAGAATATGGGGAGGATAGGATAGGTGTCTGTAGCAAGAGAGGCGAGAGATGGCATAGAGAGGTAGCAGCATTGATCAATATCTATCTTAAAGCCCTCGAAGCCCTATATGAGGCCCTGCCCAGAAGGGCTTCGGAGTTTCAATCCTAGATAGGAGCTCCATGCCGCTGGGCTCCACAGCCACCTATGAACCCATAGAGATCCCAAGATCTCTATGGGGGAAGTGGAAGTCCCCCGATGACCACAGGATCAAAACCATGTGGATCAAGAAGCAAGGCAATCCAAAACAAATGAATATCAGTGATGATCAACAACCATCGGGGGGACAAGCGGATAGGAGGAGCAGTTGGAGAAATAGTAGAGCAGCACTAATCCCGAACAGATCTAAGGAATCGCGTTTCGCATAATGATGGATATTATCTTGATCATATCAACAGGAGAGGCTATTTGGTGATGGGCGGCTTCGATCTAAGGATAAAGTATATAGAAAATAAGGTGGGAGGGTAAGCAAGGGAGACCGGGGATCGTGTATGAGGCCGGTAGGCGATCTGCCTAAATATTATAGATATTGGTGAGAAGCCTTCTAAATCAAATAAGAAGGGCTATATAAAGCTAAACTACAGGGATAAGAAGGAGAGGATCAAGGGTCCGAGGAGCACCAAGCAGAGAGATCCCGTAGGGGATAAGAAGGCATTTATAGACATAGGTTTGAACGACTTATTAGCTATGGTAATCACAGACGGATCAGCATTGCTTGTTAAGGGCGGGTCTATCAATCTGAGCACTACTAGTGGAAGGGAGAGATAGTAACGTATCAGTCTATTAGGGGTATATTAAAGAGAATGGAGATATCGACATGGATACACTATCATGAAAATAGGAGGGATAAGAGGCTCAGGCACCTATATATAACAGCGACAGGTTTCTAGCGGATAAGCTATATAACAAGGGTGTTAGGAAGCTATACATTGGCTATCCACACATGCTTAGCTAAGAAAAGGGTAACGAGTATAACTATAACACCGATATATGGTGGTATAGGAAGATAGTACTATGGATTGTTAATATATTCAGGGAGTACGACATTGATGTAGATATAGTCCCAGAAGCTTGCATAGGCCAGATATGCTCAATATACGGTAAAAGGTATAGGAATAGAAGGATATCTAGAGGGCTATACATGTGTAGAAAGACTAGGAAGAAGATCAATGCAGATATAAATGCATCGCTGAACATAGCTCGTAGGCTGGGCTACATGATAAGGATAGCTAGGAAGATTGAGAGCTATTCAGCAACACATAACGGTGTAAAGCCATTAATCCCTTGCCAGGAGGCTAACACCTGGGACTAGGCAATAGAAACCTCGCCCCTTAAGGGCGGGAAGGCGTCATTCTCTAGGTCTTCTGCTCAGAATATCTTTTACGTCTCCGTGGTAGTTTAGTAGGGTTTTGTATTCCTCCTCGTAATGTATCTCTAAAGTTCTAGATGTATATCTCTTAGCTATTTCTAGGACAAACCTTGCGGCTGGATCTAAGGAGTATAGATCTGTCACACCTGTCGCCGAACCCGGTATGACCGATTCTGACGTTATTGCGACTCCCATAACTGGTGAATCCGTGTAGATCCAGGGCTGCACTATGCTATTAATATGCTTCACAGGCGTTGAATAGGGGACTATGTCCTGCATAGTTATTGGAACAAGTATTGGGGGCCTGCCCATAACCCAGCTATATATTTCCAAGACCTCGTCTGTTGGTCTCAATATCCATCCCCTCTTAATCACAGGCGTGATCGCGAAACCCCTTACCTTAATCACCTTATTACCCTTTGTCGCATCAACAGATAATATTGCCTCGGCCCTCTCATCGACTTCTCTCATTAGGAGCGTATCTAGATCTAGAGGCGAGTCCATCATAGGAACAGGCTTCTCAGGCCTGACAGGCGAGTGTGTAGATATATGGGTAGTTACTATATATCTACCTACGAGCCCCTCCCCCTTTGAGCACATTCTAGCGAGTCTTTCTGCAATAGCTAGGGCAACTATAGCTCCATCAGCATCCGAAACCATGCCAAGTATATGAGGCCTCGCGCCTACACCCCCTAATCTACCTATTACACCTATACTCCTACCTCCGCCAAAATCAAAGACTATCTTTGTGAACAGCGTCTCTCCATCCTTCCCTCTGAGCCTTTCAAACTCTATAGAGGCTTCCTTACATTGTACAACAAGCCCTCTGATCTCTTCCTCACGAACCTCGGGCGAGTCAAGAATATCTATAACCTTCACAATGCTCGAGACCATCGACATTTTCTATGCCACCAAGAGTTCCTTTAGATAAGCCCTTATATCCCTCCCAATAGCCTTGATAACCTGGTCATAGGATTCAGGATATCTCACTCCCGAGCCCAGCTTCAGATTTCTATAGCTTATAATCACTATGTTAAATCTGGATCCACGGGATAGATCCTTGCTTATTACTGGCAACCCGCTTGAAAGATCTATAGTGGATATAAGATCCGGAAAGACGCTTATAACGCTGCCTGAGCTTTCGAGATACATGTATTCATTAGCATATACAAGCTCTAGCTCCTTATCTCCGCACCTCACAGCTACCCTTCCATAATCGAGCCCCTCTCTGATCTCTGAAAACTTCTCTACCACAACACAGTCCTCGATCACAGTTCCGGAGAATCTCTTTGCAATCCTATAGCTCAGATCCTCGGGGTCATATCTATACTCGGAGATCAGCTCCCCAATATCCAGGGCAAGAGAAATAGATCCTGGTGCAGCATTTCTCGCAACATAGTCAGCCCTCACAGGATTCCTGGCAGTAGCAACACTACCCCTGATAGCTACAATACTCCTTAAAACACTCAAAACCTCCTCAAGAGAACCCTTTATAAGAACCTGCCCATTATAAGGTGTCCCAACCCTCCCCCAGCTAGCAGAGAGCATCGAGACATAGCCAGGAAGCCTGTGAAGGCCCATAGAGCCCATTAACACCGTGGGATGCGCTCTACCATTACATGGAGCATCTATTACCGGGATCCCAAGAATTATGGATGCCGGAAAAGGGGATATAGTATTCATAGCCCCTATTTCAGAGCTTATGAGCCCGTCAATAGGTTCTCCTAACACATTTTCAAGAAGCCTTACAGATCGTACTAGATTAGATAGCAGGGAAGTCCTCACATGTGTATCAACGCTTTGAGGACCAACTACAGATGTCGTGACTATAAGCGAGCCCGGATCTAGACCCTCAATAGATCTAATCTCGATAGCCCCAAGCCCTATGAGCTGTTTTCCAAGCTCCATAGCACTCCATAGGTCGCCGCCTCCCCCTCCTCCCAGAAATGCTGAGCCAAGCACCAGTCTCTCGATCTTATCGTGCTCATCTATAATCAATACCATATTAAGCCCCAGACTATATTGATAACCAGATTTTTAACTAACCAAGCATTAGTTCCTTCTAACAGAAGCATGATCTGATTAGAAATGATAAAGAGGCGATGAAGTAATATGACATAATTACTAGAGAGCATGGTTTTGTAAATAATATTTTAGCTAGCTGGATCTAATATTAAAGCTTAGCAAACCTCGCCTTTTAAGGCGGGGTGGGGCTTTGGATCGTTATGGTTTTTAACCTTTGTATCGTGTTATATAGGGGTTGGGGTGTCCATCTGTGGGTGGATGTGCTGGAAGGATGACCCAAGGGGGGACGACTCCCCGATCATTACCCACGGATGGGCATCCCAACCCCCTCCAAGCCCTGAGAGAGGAGATAGCGGAGAGGCTGAAGAAAAACCGTAGAACTGTTAGGCTAAGGCTGCTGCCATCTGAGAGCGAGCATAAGGACTTAATGGGCATTGGATTGACATGTGCTAGGTTATTCAACGAGCTTAACTATGAGAAGAGACAGGCATTCTTCAACAGAGAGCTATCACCTGAGAAGCACTATGAAATTAACAGCAAGTACTACCACAAATATAAAGAGGTTCTGGGTGTTAATGCTCAGGCTGTTATACAGAAGAATGACGAGGCTTGGAACGCATTCTTCAAGCAACTGGATCTAAGGAAACAAGGTAGGTTACCGCCCCACATTAGGAAGGTCTCTCCACCAGGCTATTGGAAGGACAGGCTTACAGGTGAGAAAGAGATACATATATTCGTTAGAAGTGATAGATACTACCTAGAGCCTATAAACGAGGGTGAAGGCTACCTTGTTCTAGTAGATTTCGGTCTGAGGATAAGATAT
>JAVVGE010000112.1:0-7980 GCA_032249255.1 Desulfurococcales archaeon
TTGGGCTTCCATCCAGGGTTGCTATTGACTGCTATAGGGATGCCCTTGCAAATGCCAATGCCTGGAGAAACAATCCTAAGAAAGGGAGGAGACCAAGGGTTAGGAAGCTATCTATGCTCCTACACCCAGGATCGGGATATAGGGTGAAAGAAGGCTATGTGGAGATCATAGAAGGGATCAGGATGAAGATCATTGGCTGGGACAGGAGGTATGACCAGTATGAAAATGGAGAGGCAAGGCTAGTCTATAGAGGTGATAAGATGATTCTGTGGATATCTAAGAAGATCCCTAAGTCAGAGCCTTATCAGCCTAGGGATGTTATAGCTGTTGATATCAATGAGAGGAAGAGTGTGTATGGAGATCACGTGATCAATGGGGAGAGAGACACCAAGATTGATAAAGCCCATAGGTGGAAGAAGCTTGCCGAGGATCTCCAGAAGAAATACTCCTTCACAAGATACCCTACTTGGAGGAGGAGAAAAGCTATACTAAATAGAATAAGATCCTATCATAGGAAGGCTAGGAACATTCTTGAGGACTGGGCTAGGAAGACATCTCTTGAGATAGTGAGGCTTGCTAAGAAGCTTAGATATGCGGTCGCTAGAGAGGATCTAACTGGGCTGATAAACTCCCTGAGAAGGATCAAGAACAAGGATCACAGGACAAAGCTGATCATAATGGGGTACTCAAGGCTTGGGAAGTGGATTGATTGGCATGCTAAGAAACAAGGAGTTCTGCTAGCCATTGTAAAGCCGAACGGAACATCGTCTAAGTGTCCTAAATGCGATTCCAAGGAATTGGAGGAGACAGGCTATAGAAGGCCTAGATACCCAAGATGCGGATTCGAAGCAGATAGAGACGTCATTGGGAAACTAAACATTAGGAAGAGGGCTTTGAAAATGCTGAGGATCAAAGCAGATTCCGGGGGATCTCTGACCCCCCTCACTGCCCCTCAGATGACAGATGTAGTCCAGAGTAGATGGGGGGAACCTATGATCCGCCTGAAAGGGATGATGATCAAAATGACGACCTGAGGGCGGGAGAGGAGGTCAGATATTGGGGTATAGTTCTTCTAGAAAATAAGCTAGGAGATGGAGTCACTCGTTGGCATCGTTGGCGAGATTAGGGTTAGCTCAGGGTTGGCGCTATTTTCTGTAACCCTAGTACTTGGTATCCTTTCTGGATAATCCATTTGAATGCTGCGTCAGCTGTCATTGCTCCCTCTGCTGCTGAGGTTATCACCTGCTGGTAGTAATATTTGTTCTTCCCACCGGCACAGTCCCCTGCTGCGAATATCCCCTCTATATTTGTATATCCGCCTGGCTTCACATTTATCAATCCCTTTTCATCCACTTCAAGGCCTATTTTTCTGAAGAAGTCTGTTGGGGGTTGGTTACCTATCTCTATAAATACCCCCTCCACATCTACCTTCCTAGTCTCCCCTGTCTTCAGGTTCTTGATCACGGCGTACCTCACTTCAGCATCTCCCCCTATCTCTATTACCGTGCTATTCAATATGATCTCAACCTTGTCACTATATTTATTTAGTGTTTCAACATATACCGGGAAAGCTCTTAGCCTCTCGCCCCGGGTCACGAGGCAGATCTTCGATGCATATCCCACAGCATGTATGGCACCTGTAACGCCTGAATTGCCCCCGCCCACAATCACTATCCTCTTACCCTTGAAAAAGGGTACATCACAAACTGTGCAGTAGCTAACCCCTTTTCCGGAGTATTCAGCCTCTCCCGGGACCCCGAGCTTCTTTCTCTCGAGCCCTACGGCTATTATAACAGCCCTAGATCTATATGTTGTCCCACTCCTAGTATATATTCTGAAGAAATCCCCCTCCTTCTTTACATCCTCAACCCTATCCCTCACTATCGGCACACCGTGTTTCGAGACATGATTCACAAATCTCTGTATGAGCTCCGACGCCTCAACCTCGATCAGGCCAGGATAGTCATCAACGATCCCGGCACTTGCTAGCTGACCCCCTATCGTCTCCCCTATTAAGAGCGTTTTAAGCCTATACCTAGCTGAGTACAGAGCTGCAGAGAGTCCAGCAGGCCCTGCCCCGACAACTATAACATCATATTCCTCCTCTCTAGCTGGTTTAAATATTCTTAATCTAAGTGACATAGCACGCCTACCTAGAAATATTAATTTATTCATTGCTTATAAGCTCAAACAGCTAATCAGTTGAGACAGGTTATGTCATTAGATCCAAACGGCTCTTCCTCATCACCGTAATAATATATTTACCTAGGGTTTTAAAACCACTAGATAGATCTTATATTAAAAGGTCATATTAATATATGACCTTCTCCCTGTTTTAAAGGGAGAGGCTTGCCCTCTATTTAATGTCAACAAACAAAAGAATCAAGAGGATTCATATAGCAATAGATCCTAGCATCATATTAGATCAGTATTAAGCCTACTATTGATTAGGATTTAGATCTATGTAAAGTTCATATAGTATTCACCGCCCCATACCGGATATTATCTCGTATAGCTTTATAAGGGAGTGAGTTCCTTTCTCGCCTAGCCCTATAGATTCTAGAGAATTGTATAGCTGGAAGGTTAGCGCTGTTGCCGGTAGGGGTACTGAGTGTCTTGAGGCTTGTTCTAAGGCATATCTAAGATCTTTTTTTAGGTGAGATGCTCTGAAGCCCGGCTCGAGGTCGTTTTTCATGATCTTTGGCATGTAGTATTGGACTGTGAATGAGTTTGCAGCACCGCTTGATAGGATCTGGAAGAGTTTTTCCTCACCAACCCCGGCTCTTCTCGCAAGCGTCATTGCCTCTACCAGTGCCACCATGTTTATAGCAACCACGATCTGGTTGAGAAGCTTCATTAGCTGCCCAGACCCCACATCGCCAACATACACTATGGTCTTACCCATAGTCCTTAGTATCGGCTCTACCCTCTTGAAAACCTCATACTTACCACCTACCATTATCGTGAGAGTCCCTTCTCTAGCACCTTTCTCTCCACCCGTTACTGGTGCATCTAGAAACTCAACCCCGTATTTGGAGAGCCTCTCAGCAAAGCTCTTAGCATACTCGGGCGAGTTAGTCCCCATATCGATGAAAACCAATCCGGGCCTCGCACCCTTAACAACACCATCTTCTCGAAAGAGTATTTGCTCAACATCAGGGCCATCGGTTACCATAGCTATAACTATGTCGGATCTCTCAGCGACCTCCTTAGGACTATTAGCTATATATACGCCTAGGGATCTTAAGGGTTCAGCCTTAGACCTGGTTCTATTATAAACCGTGAGGGGATAACCGGCTTTAGCAATGTGGGTGGCCATTGGGAGACCCATTATCCCCAGACCTATGAACCCAACCCTCTCCATAGTTCCCAAGCACTAATTAGTTGCGAGGGCTATTAAGGTAGAGGGGGAACATGATCTTCTATAGTTTTCATGAATCACGACTCTATTGAAGATCGTATGCCGTTAGTTTATACCTGAAAGTCTCACCTTTCAAGACGGGGGATTGTTTTCATTAGCTTTCTAGTCACAGTGTTTTTAGAGCCTGGGGCCCAAGATGATAGGCCCCTGGGGAGCCTGACCACCCCGACTGCCTCCCCAGATGACAGATGTAGTCCAGAGTAGATGGGGGGAACCTATGATCCGCCTGAAAGGGATGATGATCAAAATGACGACCTGAGGGCGGGAGAGGAGGTCAGACCCTTAAGACTAACCTAGATCTTCAGGTTATTAGGAAGCCAGGATATGATCAATTGGTGCATAGATTATAACAGCTTCTAGCCAAGCTATGTGAGAGACTATGGAGCCTGAAATGCCTGATCTAGAGGCTATATAGCCTAGTATGATGCCGACTACAAGGGCCGCAGCTATCAGGGGTATATTCATAGTGGGTATATGTGCGACTGTGTAGTATATAGATGCAATGACCAGGGATCTTAGTCCCTTTCCATATAGGCTCTCTAAAAAGTAGTTCTGGAGATAACCCCTCCAATAGATCTCCTCCATAAACCCTATAATGGCTAGGGCTATCTGTAAAAACCCCCCTCTATCCACAGTCCTTATCATGCTATATACATTGGCTACATATCCCCACATCCCGATCCACATGAAAAAGATCCCCCCTAGGAAAAAAACTGTGTAAAGCACTATCGAAGCTGAGAAGGATAGCAAGAGGATCTTAAAGACCCCGCCTCTAACGAGTATCCTACTTAAAACCCCTTTCCTGGTCATCAGGACCAGGGCCGAGGTCCCCATAATTACTGTGGAGACTGTCATCGATACGATAAAGAACTCCCTAAAAACGATGAAAGAAAGGGGGAACAATATGATTGGGAGGATCAGGATTATATGGTCTAGAAGCTTTCTAATATCTCTTACAATCCTATGGTGGATCATCTTCTCTCCCCTGGATAGGATCCCTGCATATATTAATGATTTCAAGGGCTCTTAGCATTATGGCATCTTAAGAATCACTGAGAGTGATCGATGCGAGGATTTTGCCTGTTCATAGGATGTAGCTATAAATAGAAGACTTATAAATCAGATTAATGATTATCGATAGGGGGTGGTTTATCCAGGCCTAGCTTCTCTTTTAGCCAAGATATCTTTAGTAAGAGTCTCTTCTTTCTATGCCTCGGTTCTGCTGATACGCTGTGTCCATGGCTGCCCTTCGTGAACACGATTATCCTAGAATCCTTGCCTGCAGAGACCATGGCCACATGCATCGCAAGTGACTGGTCTATGAAGCATCTGTAGTCCTCCATACTGTGGATCAGTAGCAGGGGTGTTCTAACCCTTTGAACGTTGAATACTGGGCTCCTCCTGACATACTCCTCCAGATTCTCGATTGGTGTCCCGCCTATCTGATCAGGATCGAACCAATAGCCTATGTCAGAAGCCCAGTAATCTGCTATCCAATCAGCTATCCCGTTCTCGCTCACAGCAGCCGCGAATCTATCGCTCTTTGTTATGACAACATTTGTCATATAGCCGCCATAGCTTATCCCCGTCACAGCCATCTTTCCCTGGTCTACTGGGTATCTACTGATCACATGGTCTAAGAAACCCATGATCTGCTCGTAATCCTTCTCACCATACCCACCTCTTATATCTGCAAAGTTCTCTGAATATCCATCGCTTCCCCTAGGATTGCAGAATGCTACTATAAAACCCTCAGATACCATGAGCTGCATCTCAGGATTGAAGTAGTATCCATACATCCCTTTTGGCCCGCCATGTATATAGAGGATCAAGGGTCTTCTCCCTTCTCCATCAGGGACCATGACCCAGCCATCGATCCTCTCGCCTCCAATCTCTATTGGCTCATATATTGGTGCATATAGCTTTTTCTCTCTTACAAGCCACTCATTGATCCTAGTAACCTTTCTTTCAGAGCCAGCTTCATATAGATATACCTCAGGAGGCTGGGTGGGGGATGCGAAGATATATGCGATCCTATTATTCGTGGAGTCTGCAGCATATACAACCCCATCCCTCCTAACAAGATCCTTGATCGATGATCCCTTAACTACAGCGAGAACGACTCTTCCAGCATCAGCATATAGTATAGCGGGCCCCCCATCATATTCCCCTGCTATCGAGTGTATGTTTCTATCTATATCACATGAGACACACTCAACCCTTCCATAGCTAACCCTCCATAGCCTATGATGACTCGCTATCCCTATTCTCATTCTATGCCCCCGCATATATAGCTCTCCACCAACACACCCAAGCTGGGATACAGTATATCCCCTCACAATCTCTGAAAAACCTCCTCCAGGCGTTATCTTCTTAATAATGTAGCTGAGGGGCTTCCTCCAATCCTCCCTCGTATAGTAGTAAATTTCGCTCCTACAGACCGTGAATCCGAGCACGTCGTTAGGCTCCTCAGTAAGTCTGGAAACCATCCCAGACCCAACATCAACCAGGTGGAGCTGTGGAGATATACCAGCTATAAAGCCCTTTCCATCAAACCAGATCGGGAGCCTATCGCTTGAAACATAATCCCCATCCTGATCATAGAACCCCTCCCTAGGCACATTAGCCAGGGCGACCAGTGTTTCCTCATCTAGCCACTCTATAGCTATAACACCATCCCTGAACCAGGCGATCCTCCTAGGATCCCCCCTAAGCCCCCAGACAAAGATTCCCGAGCCCTTATCATCCTTACCAGCGCCTCTTCTACTTATGAAAGCAATTTTATTAGATGATGGCGACCATCTCGGGCATGTATCTCCCTCACCGATTAAATAGTACTCATCCCCGGATCTCGTAATGATCCTTAGCTCCGATACATACTTATTCCTATCTAGATCCGCCACCTGAGCGATATAAGCTAGATCCCCCGAACCTGAGAGCTTAACCTCAGCTATCCTCGCGATTCTAATAACGCCATCTATAGAAAGCCTCTTAGAACTCTGCATATGAAGCCCATATAATGAAACTAACGCCGCTTATAAGATTAATGATATCCTGTGGAAAGTTAGGAGCTCTTCCTATGTGGGTATCAATAGATACTTAAAAAGCAATATAAACACTAAAATGTTAAGAATTCCCAGCAACGATGAAAAGGATCCAAGATGGAGATCTGCAGCCTAGAATTACCCGGATAGGTTGAGCCAGGATATAGTGAGAGACGGTGGCAAGCCGCTGTCCCTCGATGGTCATTGATTATCACTGATATTCTTTTGTTTTGGATTGCTTTGCCTCTTGATCCACAGGGATGTTATTATATCCCTGTGGCCATCGAGGGACCTCCACCTCCCCCACAGGGTTTTGGATATCCCTATGGGTTCATGGGTGGCTGTGGAGCCCAGCGGCATGGGGCTCCCATCTAGGGCTGGGATAGAAAACCCGAAGCCCTTCTAGGCAGAGCCCTCATAAAGGGCTTCGAGGGCTTTAAGATAGATGTTTATCAAGGCAACTACCTCTCTATGCTACCTCTCACCTCCTTTGCTACAAACACCTATTCTATCCTTCCTATATTCTATTACAGTCTTGTGTATCGGGCAGATCTTAGATGTATTCCTAGGATCTACTATCAATACTGGCACACCATATTCCCTAGCCTTGTCTATTATCGCATTGAGCTCTTCCTTCAATGCGCTCTAATATATCTTGTGCCTCAGCTGCTTATTCCTATACCTAGCGATCATAACCCTTATATCTTCCCCTGAGATCCTCTCAATAACTATTACTCCTCTCATCCTCATGGCATCTCTCACTATTAGGTTTTCTGTCTTCATCCTATAGTCCCTCTTCTTCCCCTCCTTAAGCTTCTTCATAGCCTTCCTAGCCTCCCTGCTACAGGATCCATTTCTCCTCTGAATACTCTCCTTCCTATAGCTATAGCCCAGTGTTGTCCTTGCAAGATCTGTTTCTAGGATTACTGCGAATGCCTCGTATAGATTTGCTACAGAGTTCTCATTAACATCAACAGGCTTAATACTCTCTGGCCTGTAGATCTCGACCTCCTTCTCTAGGGATAGGTGGAATATCACCCTCCTATTCTTCCTATCAAGCTTGATCTTAGCATGGGATGTCGGCTTAAAACCCCTAGCTAATACTTGCAGAACTCCTTAGAGGGCTCTAGATCTATGTGCACCCAGCCCCTATGAGTATTGATGGCAACACTTGTGAAGAAAATATTCTCAAAACCATTAATCCTGATCTTAGTTGGGTTTACCGGTTTCCATATGTGGTCATCAACTAGCCATAGGCTAACACTATTGATCCTAGGCACTAGTATGCCCTCCATCATCTCAAGTTCTACCTGATCCCGAGCTATTTCCCAAGATCTCCTCCAGAGATGTCTCAGAGCCTTCTACCCCTAAGATCCTTTTTCCATAGGTTTAAGTACTTAACGACCTCTTTGAAGATCTCTCTAGAGTATTGTCTAGCCTTGTTCCTCCTTAGAGAGGATACCCTTTCAACAGCATCCTGGCATACTCCATGTATATAGTGGGATGGGATATTGG
>JAVVGE010000113.1:0-7925 GCA_032249255.1 Desulfurococcales archaeon
TATTCCTAGATGCGTGGGGAAGCACATCTCCAAGCATCCTGCTATATGTTCACGACCTCTTCTAATACCCTGAATTCTCTCTTAGATAACTTCTTTGAAGGCATGATAGCAGTCCTACTAACAAAGATCCTGTCGCCCGGCTTTGCAACCCACATCCACTTCTTACCGCTCTTTTTCTTCCTCTTAGCCATTATCCCTAGACCTCGTTCGCCCCTAAACCTCCACTCCAACCATTAATTGATAATGAAAGAATATAAAAAGATTTCTACTATCATGAAAAAGGGTTCAGCCCTCAATGCGAGATGTTTCTGAATAAGGAATACTTTCCAGAGCAGCACCAGCAGATCCTAAGGATCCTTGGGAATCAAAACCCTCTTCCCAAAAATTTATGAGGGAACTAAAAATCCCTGTGTTAAAGCCTGTATCTGTGGATTGTTTTGGGCTGCTTATAACCTGAAAGCCTCGTCTTTTAATGCTTATTAGCTTTTTAGTTATGTTAATTTTAGAGCCTGGAGTCCGAGATGATGGGCTCCTGGGGGATCTCTGGCCACCCCGTCTGCCCCCCAGATGACAGATGCATCCCCGAATAGATGGAGGGAACCAATGATCCGCCTGAAAGGAATGACGATCAAGATGACGACCTGAAGGCGGGAGAGGAGGTCAGAGCCTTTGGGGATACTCCACGATAAAAACCTACCTAGACATAACTCAGGAGGATCTTGAGGAGATATCAAAGCTATTCGGAGGAACCTAGATAACGGATCTGAACTCTAGATCTGGGGTACAAGAGCTTCACAAGCCAGGATCCACACACAAACCACGTGGAGAGGACGCGCCTAACCCATTGCAGGGAATAATCGGTGAGGTTTATTCATGGGGGAATTTCTCTAACTCCAGCCCTCTCCAGCCCTGTAGAGTTGCGATAAAATAGACTAGGTTATTGCATCTCTTCCAAGCTACTAGGCTTAGCACCTAGCCCAGATCGGGCTCAATGCTATTCTGATACTAGGCCGAGCAAAGGTCTTAGCGATAGGGGGTTTATAGCTGAGTTTGTTCTTCCCAAATCATTACAGATTATGAGTAATGATCTGTATAAAGCGTACGCATGTAGCTCACTGGTTTCTGCTGTGCATAGTGCCGCAGCTTAGAGTATGCATGCAGCTTTGTGCAACTATATCTATTGCACTCGTGCACAAAGTGCATTCGTAAGTGCACTCTTGTGTGCACAGACCTGCACTCTAGTCTCAATATCTCTTTCCACCAATAGTACTCAGACTCGATCTTTCTGCCTTTGGCAAGCAAAGCCGATCCGTCCGAGATTACTACTGCGAATAGATTGTTAAGCCCCCATATCAATAAAAGCCTCCTTATCACCAATAGGATCCCTCTGCTTAATATTTCTAGGATTAACAACCCTATCCTTCCTATCCTTATAGTTAGGCTTTACATAGCCCCTCTTATCTGATTTCGATGACTCTCTTCCAACCTCTATTGACACTAGTGCGAACCTCCTGCCAGCCTCATATATGATCTCAAGCCTCCCTGCATACCCTCCCACCTAATCCTACCAACATATCTTATCCTTAAACCAAAATCCACTAGAGCCAGGTAGCCTCCATTCTCATCAACAGGCTCCAAGTAGTATTTATCATTTCTAGTGAATATGTGTATCTCTTTCTCACCAGTAAGCCTGTCCTTCCAATAACCTGGTGGAGAGACCTTCCTGATATGTGGTGGTAATCTTCCCTGCTTCTTCAGATCCAGTTGCTTGAAGAAAGCATCCAAGCCTCATCATTCTTCTGAATAACGGCTTGAGCATTAAAGCCTAGAATCATTATACCTGTAGTAATACTTCTTGTCTATCTCATAAATCTTCGCCCTCATAAGCTCCTCTTGAAAAACGCCTACCTCTCCTCATATTTAAGCTCGTTGAAAAGCTTAGCACACATCAAGCCAATACCCATCAACCTCTCATGCCCACCCTCAGACAGCAGTAGCCTCAGCCTAACAGCTCCCCAGCTCTCGCCAAGCTTCTCCTCAATCATCTTCTCTTAGAGCTTGGAGGGGTCGGGGCGCCAATCCACGGGTACAGATCGGGGAATCGTCCTCCCTTGGATCATGAAGGCATCACCTAAATCTATCATAAGTAAATATCATAATATTAATAATATTAATACTTTTAGCTCAATACCTCCTACTCGATATATTCAATTCCATGGTAGAACATCACTTCGAGGTATATAAGCATATCGCCCATCAACCACAAGGATCGATATGAAGATCAAAGCTTAAATACCCAGAAACTTTAATAATATATAAGGGCCTGGCAAAAGGGACAAAGCCCCCAAATGATCTACTATAGAATTGAAAGTAAAAGTAATAGAGTATTATAATGGGATAATAATATTTAAGGTCCTAACTCTAAGATGAGGGTGTTCTAGCATGATTTTGAGAAGGATCCGGGTCTCGTTGCCTGTTATTGAGGATGATGATATATCGATGGTTGTGGATGTGCTTAAAGGTGGATGGCTTGCTCATGGTCCTACTGTGGAGGAGTTTGAGAGGGCTTTTGCCCATTATGTGGGGGTTGGGAGGGCCCTTGCTGTGAGTAGTGGGACTGTTGCTCTTGAGCTGTCTCTGAGGGCTCTCGGGGTCGGGGTCGGGGATGAGGTTATAGTTCCTAGCTTTACCTTTATAGCTACGGCTAATGTGGTTCTCTCTGTTGGGGCTAGGCCTATTCTATGTGATATTGATTTAGAGACATATAATATAGATCCGGCATGTGTTGAGGAAAAGATATCTAGGAGGACTAGGGCGATAATTCCTGTGCATCTCTATGGCCACCCGGCTGATATGGATCCTATAATGAGGGTTGCTAGGGATCATGGTGTATATGTTATAGAGGACGCTGCACAGGCACACGGAGCTCTTTATAAGGGTTTGAGGTGCGGCTCTATAGGAGATCTAGGTGCCTTCAGCTTCTACGCAACTAAGAACATGACTACCGGGGAAGGAGGCATGGTGACCACGAATAGTGAGGAACTAGCTAGAAGAGTTGATCTTATGAGGAACCATGGGCAGGAGAGTAAGTACCTCCACATAGAGCTTGGATGGAACTATAGAATGACCTCTATCCAAGCAGCCCTCGGAATAGCACAGCTTAGGAAGCTTGAGAGGCTGAACGAGGCTAGGAGAAGAAATGCAGAGACACTTACAAAGGGAATTGAGAAGCTCGGCTGGTTGAGACCCCCTAAGGAGAAGCCATGGGCTAAGCATGTGTACCACCAGTACGTGGTATTTCTTGAAGATGATGCCCCGATATCTAGGGACAGACTTGTGGAGTATTTGAGAGAGCATGGTATAGAGGCCGCGGTTCACTACCCCCTCCCAATCCATATGCAGCCCCTCTATAGGAGACTCGGCTATCGTGATTGCTGCCCGAACTCATCTATAGCCTCACAGCGTGTTCTCAGCCTTCCAGTACATCCAAAAGTGAGTGGAGACGATATTACATACATGATCGAGATACTATCGAAGATATAGAGCTGTATCCATATATTATGTTAATAGGAATGTTTTATATTTGTTTTTATATTGGCTAAGCTTATAAGATCTAATCCCTATCTATTTTGATGAGGCGATAATCTCTGCTAGATCTTGGTGTGCAGAGACCTCGGGACGCTATAATGCTATGATAATTAAAGCTCCCGAAACCAAGGTCCTAGATGGGAGCCCGGTGCCGCTGGGCTCCACAACCACCTATGAAACTATAAAGATCCTGGGTCTCTGTGTGTGGTAGAAGCCCCTCGATGATCATAGGGGGTTATTACATCTCTGTGGATCAAGAAGCATAGCAACACCAAACAAAAATATCAGCGACACTCAACGACCATCGGGGGACAAGCGGTACCCCGAGCAAGTGAAGCCTAGTGATATGGATCCGATGAAAGGGATCCCGAGGGCTTTGAAGCCGAGGGAAGAGGGCCTGATCTAGAATATTAAGCCCAATGAAGCCCGAACCCCGATATCGTTATCTATTGGTGTGTAGAGAATTCTATCCTTTCCTAAAACAGCAAACACATGCTCATCAGCAGGAGCTATGAAATGGCTGCACGCAACAAAAAGCAGTTGTTGAGCCAAAAGTAAGCTTAATAAACTCCCTAGCCTCTATAAATACAAGTCTTTGTTTCGATGAAGGCATGGTTGCCATCAGATGTGGAGGCTATACCTAATCCATCACGAGGCGGACCAAGTAGTGCCTGTCTATGAAGCCCTCTATGTTAAGGGTGAAGTCCGCGCCTATGGGCATAGGTATCCATCTCTCAGAGAGTGCTAGCTGGTTTACTGGTATTTGAGCACAGGCTTATTAACTCTTTGGTACTTAAGTACTTTAGGGAGATAAGGTTGGGAGAAGCTAGGGGGAGAGATATTGAGGTAATTAAGGTTGAGCTTCCTAGAGATCTTGCTATAAGGTTTCGCAAGTATGTTGCCGAGAAGTATGGTTTTAGGCGAGGAGCTTTATCCAGGGCTATAGCGGATCTTATTGAGAAGGAGCTTACCTCCACGAAAGCTCAGGCCACAGAGGGTGTAGAGGTTATTGTTGGTCTAGGACTTCTATCAGATTACATGTGGGAAGGTGAGGATCTAGTAGAAGCTTTGAGGAGAGCTAATGTACCTAATAGACGCTAATATTATATTAGAGGTTTTATATAAGAGGGATAGATGGAGGGAATGTAGCGACTTTCTAGCCATGGTCAAGAGAGGTATTATCAAGGCTTACATTCTGCACTTCACATTACATGGGATATCAGCTATACTCGGAAAACCAGAGCTAGCCTTAAAATTCCTCTCCGAGATAATCACCTGGCATGGTTTAATAATAGTAGACTCATCTATAGAGGATGAGATCATGGCATGCGAGTTAGCAAGTAAAGTTGGTTTAGATTTTGATGATGGGCTTCAATACTATTATGCTAAGAAATTAGGAGTAAACATAGTCTCCCTCGATAAAGACTTCGACAAAACAGATCTTAGAAGGCTGGAACCTATGGATATACTCAAATCCTTAAAAGCAGATACTTAGAAACTCGGCTGCTGCTTAGGTGTTCTCGACTCATTGCAGGTTTTTGTTCCCGCTTGTTCCCCAATGGTGCTGGTTGTCGCTGATATTTTTGTTTGGTGTTGCTATGCTTCTTGATCCACAGAGATGTAATAACCCCCTATGATCATCGAGGGGCTTCTACCACACACAGAGACCCAGGATCTTTATAGTTTCATAGGTGGTTGTGGAGCCCAGCGGCACCGGGCTCCCATCTAGACTTGAAACCCCGAAGCCCTTCTGGACAGGGCCATTATAAAGGGCTTCGGGTTTCTATCCTAAATGAAAGCCCCATTTCGCTGGGCTTAACAGCCCTTCTGAGAAGCCTCCTAGGGCATGTTGCCCTGGGAGGTGGTGTGGGGGGGAAGCCCTCGAGATGATCTACTATAGAATTGAAAGTCGGGGAGTGAGCGGTATATAGTCTGGCTCTGAGTTAATTATACTTTATAAGTGATCTATATATGGTAATATATTTAAGCCTTCAACGGATATATGTTCGGTGGGTCCATGAGGATTGAAGAGGCACTTGATCTCGAGAAACTCTCGAGGGAGCAGTACAGGATTCTCTGGATCGCCAGGGTTTCTTGGATGTTCGTAGCTATGGAGATCATATTAGCATCGTTTACACTCCCATACTTCATAAGAGCACTCTCACTTAGCGGTCTGGAAGCAGGCTTTTTAGCGTCAGCTGTTTTAATTGGGGATATAGTTGGGGCTGCGATCTTCGGGAGAGTTAGCGATCAGATCGGTAGAAGACCCGTTTTCCAGATCTCTTTACTCTGGTACAGCATATTCACGGCCCTTACTAGTCTTGCTAGGGGGTTCTGGGATATTCTGATCCTGAGGATCCTGGCTGGGATTGGGCTTGGTGGGATGCTTGTCGTGGATCCGACTCTCTTGAGTGAGTTCCTACCAAGAAGAGTGAGGGGAAGGCTGATGGTCAGCCTGGACCTCTTCTGGCCGGTGGGGAGTTTTATCGCGCTAGCCCTATCATATCTCTTTCTAGAGCTTGGGGGCGGGAATTGGAGAGGGCTTTTCCTAGCCGCAGCTTTCCCAGCCATTACGGTGGCTTTCTTCAGACTCTATGTCCCTGAATCGCCCTTCTATCTAGCTAAGAGGGGGAGGCTTGATAAGGCGTCTGAGGTGATTAACAGGCTTACGGGATCAAACATAGACCCGGGATCGATAACCTTCGCTGTTGAAGAGGAAGGCAGCTATAGAGAGCTCTTCACAATATATGGGAGAAGGGCTGTCGCTATGCTCATAGCATGGACAGCCCTTAACTATACCTACTATGGGCTCTTCCTATGGCTCCCAGAGGTCTTCAACGTAATAGCGAATCTATACGGGGGAAACTCCTGGCTATATTTCAGCATAGCCTTCGCATTCCAGATCCCGGGGTACGTTAGTGCTATGTATCTAGTAGAGATCCTTGGTAGAAAGAGAACACTGGCACCCTATCTAATTATGAGCGGCCTCTCAGGAGTATTAATGGCTTTTGCCACAGGGGATCTCGCGGCCTTCACACTAGCAGCCCTAGCAGTGAGCTTCTTTAACCTAGGGGCCTGGGGCAGTGTCTACCCCTTCACAAGCGAGCTCTTCCCAACAAAGCTTAGAGGTAAGGCTTTCGGGCTTGCGGAGGGGGTTGGAAAGGTGGTCGCTGTATTGGGCCCGATCGTTTTTGGGGCGCTCTACCAAGCTACAGGATCATTTGCACCACCACTAATAGCTACAACAGCAATTGCTATCATAGCTGGTTCTACTATTCTCTACCTAGCCCCTGAGACAAAGGGCCTCTATTTCGATTAAAACACGTGATCCGCTTCACCAACGATCTAAGCATCTTAGACCATGGTTTATAGCGTAGCATCTATAGCATATCCGCTACACCCAGAGATCAGGCTTTAACCCTTTTCCATCGTAAAGCTGTTGCATTATAGCAACGAGATCCTCCAAGCCCTCAAGAAACTGTTTTGGGTTTCATAAAAGTTTATAAGGGTTGATATATCATTTTATGGAGCGATTTTGCTGAAGTCTAAGGAGGTTTGCCAGATCCTTGAGCTTGTCAGGGCATACTCTGTGCCTATCAGGGATGATAGGGTTAGGGGGCTGATAACATGGTATGTTAAGGCTCTACAGAATGCTATAGATATGATCTGGGATAATATCGAGTGGAGATATCGCTTCCTAGAGCTTGTTAGAAGGGGTGGGAAGCTGATCACTAATATGGGTTTGAAGATGCGTGTCCCAATAATTCCGAAGGATAGGGCTTTTAAGAAAAGGCTTAGAGAAGAGCTTATGAAGGATAACCCCTACGCAGCACTGGGTTGATGCTGTTATCAGAACAGCTTACTCCATAATCGAGTCTTGGAGAAAAAGATATCTAAAAGGGAGGGCTAGGAAGGTCAAGCAGAGGATCAAGAGGAGATTCGCTAGGTGCAAGATAACGCTTATGAAGATAGATTATGAGGCTAAGACCATAAAGATAACTCTGAGGCATGGAGAATATCTCTCAATATCCTGGAGATCAACATGGTTCGAGCACAGAGTTAGAGATTGAATTGTAGACGAGGTTATAATCAAGGACGATAGAATAGTTATCCCCTTCAAAAGCTCTGAGGAGATCTATGTTAGAAGGGTTATTGGCTGGGATAGTAATGAGCCTTCATTGGACGGCTACGAGCCTAGTATAGGTTTTATACATGTAGATCTAAAGCCTCTCCAGAGCATTAAGATCGTATATGAGCGTAAAAAGGCTATAGCACAGAGGAAGGGTAGAGGAGAATTATATGAGAAGTATGTTAGAAGGGAGAGGAATAGGGAGAAG
>JAVVGE010000114.1:0-7874 GCA_032249255.1 Desulfurococcales archaeon
CTGAATGGGATAAGAGAATAGCTAAGTAGGGTAGGGGATATGGGTGCATAGAATCAGTTTTAAAAATATACAGACTTTTTTCAGAACACGGGATCCTGACAGTAAAAGATACATGTTTGTTACAGTTATAAAAATATAAATTAGAAGATACTAGAAAATATATGGTGATAGAAGTGGAGAAGGCATTTTACGATAAAATTGTTGAGGTTTCTGAAAAATTATATTATAAGGCACTGACACGATTACCTAAAGACGTATTAGATAAGCTAAAAGAGGCCTATCAGCAGGAAGAAAGTGAGTTGGGGAAGAAGATAATTGAAGTTATTTTAAGGAATATTGAAATTGCCTATACAAAAAATCTACTTATTTGTCAAGATACCGGGACTCCGGTATATTTTGTTGAAGTAGGCGATATGGAGCTATCTTTACAAAGACTATTTGAAAGTATAAAAGTAGGTGTTAGGAATGCAACTTTAAAATATTATTTAAGACCAAACATGGTTCATCCTTTAACTAGAAAAAATACTGGAGACAATACTGGTTTGATGGCACCAATAATTCATGTGAACATTAATGATCAGCTTAGAGACAGAATAAAAATAATAGCTATGCCTAAGGGCTCAGGTTCTGAAAATATGAGTGCTCTAGCAATGTTAAGGCCAGCTGATGGGATAAATGGCATCAAAAAATTTATACTAGAATCTGTAGCTAGTGCTGGTGGAAAGGGATGTCCTCCATATATAGTGGGTGTTGGAATTGGCGGGAGTTTTGAAATAGCTGCTTATTTAGCTAAAAAAGCTTTAATAAGACCTTTAGGAACATTTAGCACAGATCCTGAAGTTAAAAAACTAGAGCAAGAATTGTTTATGCTGATAAATAAAATAGGGGTAGGGCCGATGGGTGTAGGAGGAAGATTTACAGCAATAGCGGTAAATATAGAAATAGCTGAAACGCACATAAGCAGTTTACCGGTAGCGGTAAACATACAGTGTTGGAGAGGTGAGAGGGCTGAGGCAATTATAACTAAAGATCTTAACGTAATATACCTAGATGAGGGGTGATGATAGAAATGACTAAGCATTTACTTTTACCTCTTGATCAAGATAAGGTCGAAAAGTTAAGAATAGGAGACGAGGTATACTTAAGCGGTATTGTTTATATTATGAGAGACGCAACACTTAGAAGAATCTTTGATGAAAATGTAGCCCCTCCCGAAGGACTTAATGATCAAGTAATACTTTTTGGTGCTCCGAGCTTCATAAAAGAAAGCTCTAGTAAATATAAAATACTTTCTGTGGGTGTTACTACAGCTCAAAGAATGGAAAGGTTTATTCCATTATTGTTATCTAAATATGGAGTAAGAGGTATTATAGGGAAAGGCGAGCTTAGTGAGGAAGTTACTAACAGTTTTAAAGAAAATAGGGCAGTATACTTTTTATTCGTAGGCGGCGCTGCAGCACTAGCTACTTCGTCTATAGTTGAGGTAGAAAGAGTATGGTGGGAAGATTTGTATGGAGAGGCATTATTTAAGGTAAAAGTGTCGCAGCTAGGGCCTATGTATGTAGCAATAGATTCTCAAGGCAGTAATTTACTATTAATTAATAAAAAGCTGGTTATGGAAAATTTAAGAAAGATTCTCGGGGAATTAAAATGAGTGATTTAGAAATAGTAACTACCGATGTCATAATTCTAGGTAGTGGAATAGCTGGATTACGTGCAGCCATAGAATTTGATAGACTTGCCAAAGGTAAGTACGAGGTATCTATAATTTCTAAGGTTCAAGTAATGAGATCGCATTCAGTAGCGCCAGAGGGAGGTGCGGCTGCGGTGCTTAAACCCACAGACTCGTTTGAACAACATGCGTATGATACTATAAAGGGCTCTGATTTTTTGGCTGATCAAGATGCTGTAGAATCTTTTGTTAGAGAAGCTCCTAAAGAAATAATTCAGCTAGATCGCTGGGGCATGCCCTGGACCAGAGATGAAAAAGGGAATTTAGAGGCTAGATCTTTTGGAGCCCATGAACTACCAAGAACATTCTTCGGATACGATAGAACCGGATTTTTCCTTATGAAAACGTTATATGATAGAGTTCTGCGCGGGTATAACATTAGATTGTACCATGAATTCTTTGCTACTGCAATTATTCAGACCAATAATAAGTTTAAGGCACTGATAGCCCTTGATCGAGCTAGTGGAAAGTTCTACCTATTTAAGGCTAAAGCATTAATTATAGCTACTGGTGGTGTTGGAAGGCTCTATAAATACTCTACTTACTCTCATACCGTGACCGGTGATGGATTAGCAATGGCGTATAGAGCTGGGATACCTCTTAAAGACATGGAGTTTATCCAGTGGCTACCCACAACATTAGTCCCTTATGGCATACCAGCAACAGAGGCTCTGAGAGGTCATGGCGCGATACTGCTTAACAGCAAAGGTCAGAGGTTTATGAAGAAATATGCACCTAATAAATTAGAGCTGGCCGCAAGAGATATAGTTACAAGAGCAATATTAACTGAAATAATGGAGGGTAGGGGAGTTAAAGGGCCTAGAGGAATTCATACGGTGCTTCTAGATGCAAGGCCTGTAGGGGAGGATAGATTAAAAACAATATATAAGACATTTAGGGAGAATAGTCTTCAATTTCTTGATAAGGATCCGATTGAGGAGCCTGTGCCCGTGCTACCAGCTATGCATTACTCAATGGGAGGTATTCACGTAATAGGAACAAGCATGAGCACACTGGTTAAAGGCATATTTGCCGCAGGGGAAGCTGCTAATGTAAGCCTTCATGGGGCTAATAGACTTGGTTCAAATTCTTTGCCAGCATGCCTAGTTACTGGTAAATGGGCTGGTATTAGTGCATTTAATTATGTTGAGAAAGAGCCCAGTATACAATTAGGAGTTAAAGATTTTGAAAATGTTGTGATAAATGAGTTAAATAGATCTTATTCTATTATAAAAAGAGAATCTGGCGACTTCACGATCTATGAGGTACGAGATAAGCTCCAGGGGTTAATGGATGAAAAAGTAGGTGTATTCAGAAGCGAGGACAAATTGTTAGAGGCATTAAGAGAGATCGAGAATCTGGGAGAAAATGCTAGAAAGATATATATTAGAGATCATGGGGCGCCATATAATTTAGAATGGATACATATACACGAATTATACAACCTATTAGAGCTAGCAAAGGTTATTACTTTATCAGCTATTAATAGACGTGAATCTAGGGGCGCACATTATAGGACAGATTTTCCATATAGAGATGATAGAAACTTCTTAAAACATACTCTGATTACATATAGAAAAGATGAGCCTCTAGTAGAATATATTCCAGTTAATATAACTAAATGGAAACCTGCCGAGAGGGAGTATTGAATGGGAGTGTTTGAATGGTTTAAAATATATCATTGGAATAGAGAAAAATTATTATTCGTATTTCATAGAATAACAGGTTGGGCATTAACAGCATTTATAATAGGACATGTAATATTTGTTCATCAAATAACTTTGGGAGAGAATATGTGGAGTTCGTTGCTATCTCTAGAAGAAAGCATTTTAAGTAGAATAATCCTATTGTTAGTAGCTATATCATTAACCTATCATGGGCTTAACGGAATAAGAATCCTGCTTATAGAATTAGGGTATCTATTGCCGAGACCAAAAGAGCAGTTCTATCCATATTCGACATGGTTATCTAGTAGTAAACATAAAGTCTATATCATTATCATGTCTGTAATAGGATCACTGTTATCTATATATACAGGGGTGATATTGTTTCGATGAGAGAATCAAAGTTACGAATTTTAGTATTTGCCTCAGGAATAATAGCGCTTATTCTAATACCTCTTCATCTTATAATGGTAACTAAAGGTGAGGGATTGGATATCTCATATAGTGCAGTAACTAAGAGGCTTAACAACATAGCCTACTCGATATCACTTATGCTTCTATTATTTTTCACACTATTACATTCATGGTTAGGATTACGTAGAACATTATTAGATACATCAATTAAACCGAGAAATATAAAGATAATATTAGGAATAATTTCAATTGTTTTTATCATAATTGTATATCTCGGCATAGATACTATAGTTACTATGAGCTTTAGGTGATGAGAAATGCATTATAATATTAAAATAAAATACATAGAAGATGGAAAGATCAATATAAAAGAATTTAGAATAGATGAGAGTGATATAGATGAGTATACCACAATCTTGGAATTGCTCTTAATGATTAGGGAGAGATATGATCCTAAAATAGTATTAAGATATTCTTGTAGAATGGCTATGTGTGGTTCTTGTGGTATGGTAATCAACGGAAAACCCAACCTAGCCTGCCTTACTAAAGTTAAAAAATTGGGTTATAAAATAAATATAGAGCCACTAAGAAACTTTAAAATAATAAGGGGACTAGTTCCTGACCTTACCCCGTTTTTCGCTCACTATAAATTAGCGGAGCCCTCTATAGTAGATGATGAAAATTTAGCTGAACCAACGATACAGAGTGATGAAGAAGTTAAGAAATATTTACAGTTTAATTACTGTATACAATGTGGGTTATGCTACTCGGCATGCCCGATATACTCGACAAATAATAACTTTATAGGCCCCGCAGCTATAACTGTAGCTTATAGATATACTGTAGATTCTAGAGATAGGTTTAAGTCCAGAGTTAGAAAATTAGATAGTGTTAACGGAGTATGGGCATGTAGGTTAATTGGTGCATGCTCTAAAGTATGTCCTAAAGGGGTGGATCCTTCATTAGCTATACAGCTAACAAAATCTATTTTATTATTAAACCTATAAGATACCACAAAACCCATCATTAAAATATATAAGGTAGCTTATATAATTTAGTAATGGTGATAATAATGGCAAGAGGTTTAATACACTCAAAAGAGGATGATGTATGTGTTGCTATTACCGATATAAAAGCTGGAGAAGAAGTAATTTGCGCCTACTTAGAGAATCCTTCAGATTACATAGTTGTAAAAAGCCTTCAAGATATTCCTCTAGGACATAAAATAGCTTTAAGAGATCTTAAAAGGGGTGAAAAAGTGCTAAAATATGGAAGAGCTATAGGAGAGGCAGTACAGGATATTAGAAGGGGAGAGCATGTACATATACATAACATAAGGAGTTTGAGGTGGAGGGTGAAATGAACATAAGGGGTTATGTTAGGGAGAATGGTGCGGTAGGAATAAGAAATCATGTTTTGGTGCTACCTATAGATGATATATCAAATACTGCAGCTCTAAATGTAGCTAAATTAATAAAAGGTGTTACCGCAATACCTCACCCTTATGGTAGACTCCAATTTGGAAAGGATCTAGATTTATTCTTCCATTTACTAGCGGGCACCGGAGCTAATCCCAATGTTTCATCAGTAATTGTAATAGGTATCGAGGAGAATTGGGCTAATAAAGTTGCTGATGAAATAGCTAAAACAGGCAAACCTGTCGAGGCATTCTCTATTGAGGGATACGGAGATCTGAGGACTATTGAAAGAGCTTCTAGAAAAGCAAAAGAATTTGTTCAAGAAGCTAGTGAGAAACAAAGGACCGAGGTAGATATTTCGTCAATAGTAATGAGTATAAAGTGTGGAGAATCTGATACAACGTCCGGCTTAGCCTCAAACCCCGCACTTGGAGTTGTTGTAGATAAGATGATCGATTTAGGCGCTACAGTAATGTTTGGCGAAACCGCTGAGCTAACCGGGGCGGAGGATATTGTCGCCTCTAAAATGGCTAATGAGGAGTTAAGGCAGAGGTTCATGAAGATTTATGATGAATATGTTTCAACCATTATAGCTCAGGGTGTAGATCTATTAGGCTCCCAGCCAACTCAGGGTAATATTAAGGGTGGGTTATCCACTATAGAGGAAAAGGCACTAGGAAATATACAGAAACTGGGTCACAGGCCTGTTAACTGTGTGCTAGACTATCTAGATTTACTACCCAAAGAGAGAAAAGGTGGGACATTATGCTTCGTTAATACTTCCTCAGCGGCCGCTGAAGCCATTACTATATTCGCTGCTAAGGGCTCAGTATTACATTTATTCACTACAGGTCAAGGAAATGTTGTAGGACATCCCATAATTCCAGTGATAAAGATAACAGCTAATCCCAAGACTGCTAAGTCTATGACAGAACATATAGACGTTGATATTTCCGATCTATTAGATCTAAAAATATCGTTAGAGGAGGCAGGTCAGAGGATATTTAATTACATGCTAAGAGTTATTAATGGTAGGCTCACCGCTGCCGAGATCCTACAACACGAGGAATTCTCTCCAATCAGACTACACATAAGCGCGTGAGATTATTGGAATTAAAAATATATAAGCTATCAATTCCTTACGTTTCTAACCCTCCCTCTGATTGGACTGACTCATGGGATATTCAGCTATATGTTAAATTAATAGATGGTGAGAACTACGGATGGGGTGAGACTTTAGTTGCAGGCAGCGGTATAATAAGTGCCTATGAAGGTGTTTTGGAAGATTTAATTTCACCTATAATCTCATCTTATCCCTTTTCCTCTCCATCAGAACTTGAAGAGCTATTAGAGAAGCTCATGTTCACAGCAGGTAATTGTGGTGTAGTTACCGGGTCAATAAGTTCTGTGGAGATGGCCTACTGGGATTTGATCTCTAGAAGTAGGAAAATGAGTTTATGTGAAATATTAGGAGGAGCTTTTAGGGAGAGGATAAGGGTTTATGCTAGTTTTCCTAGGTTTAGAAATGTAGATGCTGTTAGCTTGGCGGTTGAGAGGTCTCTAGAAAGAGGATTTGATCTGGTAAAGCTTCATCAACCTCCTAATACCGTGATCGACTCTGTCAAAGCTATCAGAGATAAGTTTGGCTATAGTTTCAAATTAGCTTTGGATCTAAATGCGCCATTTGATTTAAAAAATGCTATGGAGTTTATAAGCAAGGTTCATCGCTATGAAATAGAATGGGTTGAAGAGCCTATTTGGCCTCCTAACGACTATTATTCGCTAGAAAGACTTTCAAGGATTTCTCCTATCCCTATTGCAGCAGGAGAGAACGAATATACTATCCATGGCTTCAGAAGGCTCCTAGATTCCGGTGTTCTGATTTTACAGCCAGATATTGCTAAGATTGGTGGGGTTAGCAAGTTTCTAAGAGTGTTGGATTTGGCTAAGCCATATAATATTAAAGTATATCCTCATGATAGACCTGATAGTTCTCCGATATCCCTAGCGTTTACACTTCATGTTGCAGCTACTAGAAGCGAAATTGAGAGGGTTGAATATACAATTTCCGAGTTTCCTAGTGATCTCTTTACTAATTTACCCAAATTTGAAAAAGGAGAAGTGGTTCTACCTAAAGGATATGGCATAGGATTAGATTTAAATGAAAGATATTTTAATAGGTATAGATATGAGCGTAAATTAAGGATTTTAAAATTTGCCGATTTAGAGTATAGAATGAGCTAAAATAATGAAATTTAACTTAATAACTTAACTTAATGATAGGGTTACGAAATAAATGAAGCTCTGCTCATCTCACTAAGCCTTAAGGCTGGGTTTTGTTTCTCTGAGACCACCTTAATACTGCTCTTTAGCTCTTACCTAGCATTTGGAATCAATAGTGCAATAGCTCTTCATGAGACATCTGATGATTCGTCTAGTGCTTGTACAGAAAGTTAGAACTAAACCTTTAGCTAAGCTTTTAATGTACTAGTTATATTAGATCTTTACAAAGATCGTTTTTACTAGCACATCCTCTATAAGTGCTAAAGTAATCACATAAACTGTTACATTTATTAAGAAATTTATTCATTTATCTACTATCAAATAAAATAATATCAACGATCATCTAATAATATCTAGCTATTA
>JAVVGE010000115.1:0-7873 GCA_032249255.1 Desulfurococcales archaeon
AACCATCAATTAATAATGAAATAATATAGAAAGATTTCTACTATCATGAAAAAGAGTTCAGGCCCCTCAAAAACTCACCTTAATATTTAATAAATTATTCCATAGCCTCTGTAGCTATCTGGCACATATAGGTTAATAGACTGCTGTAATAGCTATGTTTGGGCTATATCTTTTTTATGTTAATAGGGTTTTTATGTTAGTTTGTTATCTTGGCTTTGCTTATAAGTATCTAGTCCCTATCTATTTTGATGATGAGGTGATATTCGGGTGTGCTTGGTATGTGGATATCCTTGGTATGTGATTATGTTTAGAGCTCTCGAGGTCGGAGCCCTTTGTGAGGGCTATGCCCAGAAGGGCTTCGTGGTTTCAGGCATAGCCCTAGATGGGAGCCCTTTTCCGCTGGGCTCGACAACTCTTCTGAGAAGCCTCCCAGGGCATATAGCCCAGAAGGTGGAGTGGGGGGAAGCCCTCGATGGTCACAGAGTTTTGAACCCTGTGGATCAAGAAGCACAGCAATCTCGAAACAAAAGAATACCGGCGACAATCAATGACTATCGGGGGATGGGCGGCTGGTCATGATATTTATAAATAGAGAGGAGGTAGATTCTATAGTAGATCCTGAGGGGCTTCTCAGGGATATAAGGGATACATATCTATCCAACCACATGGCCTTCGAACGCGTATCCAGCACTATAGGCGATACCTGGATCGGGGTTATGAGAGGTTATCTAAGGAACCTGGGGTTCCTAGTAAAGATCGTGGGGGTATATCCCAGGGCATCTCCAAGAGTTAAGGGGGTGGTGGTGGTTATAGACATAGATACGGGGGATGTGAGGGCTATAATAGATGGCTATAGCCTAACTGGCTGGAGAACTGCGTGCGCCTCAGCCCTAGCCCATGAGATCATGGGGGGGAGGGATATAGAGGTGCTCGGGATCATAGGTGCTGGAACACAGGCTAGATACCATTTAGAGGTCTTTACAAGGCTATATAGAATCGGGAGAATAGTGATCAGCTCCAGAACCCAGGAGAGAGTGCATAGCCTATCGAGGGAATATGGGGCCGAGATACTCCCTCTGGAAGAGCTTAATAGAAGGGCAACAACCATTGTTGCAGCGACAAATTCCTTAGAACCCGTTGTTAGGGGAGACCTGCTTAGAACAGGCTCTATAGTGATCTCAGTGGGAGCTCCCAAACCCGTTAGGGAGCTAGATAAAAGGGTATCAGAGAGGGCTGGCTGCGCGCTTGTAGATACTAGAAAAGGGGTTCTTGAGGAGAGTGAAGATGTAGAGGGGATAGAACTCGTTGAGCTGGGAGAAGCTCTGAGAGGTAGGTCGTGTAGGTTTAGGGAGATAAAGCTCTATAAATCCGTGGGAACCTCCACACTAGATCTTGCCGGTGCGTATCACATCATTAGAAGGAAACAATCAAGCCTCCTTAAGGAATAGAGCCTCGAGAATGTGTGGAGCTATCTGAGTGCTATTAGCGAGAAGATGCTCTAACAGCCTCTATAGCGGCTTCGCTATCATCTGTGAAGTATTTGATCCCGTTTTCGACTAGTATCTTCCTACCCTCCTCCTCCCTAGTTCCAACGAGCCTTACAAAGATCTTTTTATCTGATCCCGCCTCCTTCATGGCCTCAACTATTCCCATAGCAACCTCGTCGCACCTTGTTATGCCGCCGTATATGTTTATAAATATACTCTTAATATCCCTCCTCTTCAGGAGGATGCCCAGAGCAGCCTTAACCCTCTCCCTGCTAGCCCCTCCCCCAATGTCTAGAAAGCTAGCCGGCTTTCCACCATATAGTTTCACAAGATCCATAGAAGCCATTGTAAGTCCTGCACCGTTTCCCATTATACCTATATCGCCGTCAAGCTTCACATAGCTGAAGCCATGTTTCCTAGCAACTACTTCATCTTCATCCATATCCCTAGGATCCTTCTCCAGCAGCGAAGCAAGATCCGGGTGTCTATAGAGAGCATTGTCATCGATAGTTATTTTAGCGTCTAGGGCGACTAGATCGTGGTTCTCTGTGAGAGCCAGGGGGTTTATCTCGACTAGATCTGCATCATAGTCGATCATTATTCTATAGAGCCCAATCACGATAGACCCAAGCTTGGATGCGAGCTCCCCTGAAAAGCCCATGGAGTTGGAGAGGGCTCTCACATGATAGTTTCTAAGACCTATCAGAGGATCTATATAGATCCTCACAATAGATTCCGGCTTCCTTGCAGCGATCTCCTCTATATCAATACCACCCTCCAGCGAGCCCAGAATAACATATTTCCTAGCACCTCTATCAATTGTTATAGAGAGATATATCTCCCTAGCGATCTTCACGGCCTCCTCGACGAGAAGCCTCCTAACCCTCACACCCCTTATCTCCGATGATAGCATCTCCCTAGCTATCCCCGATGCTTCATCAGCACTATTGGCGATCCTTATACCGCCAGCCTTCCCCCTACCCCCTACCAAGACCTGGGCCTTTAATATAGCTGGAAGCCCTATCTTCTTAATGGCCTCGCTAATCTCCTCAGGAGATGATATGACAACCCCTCTAGGGATTCTTATCCCATATCTTGAGAATATCTCCTTACCCTCGAACTCATATAGCCTCATGCCCAGCCCTAATTACGTATATATAGTGTGGTATAAATTAATTGGTTTTATTGATCCGGCCTAGCCCATGATCTAGGTCTCAGCCTTACACGATATTTCTCTGACACGTTTCACGAGCTTTACAGCAGCCTCAACAGCTCTTCTAGCATATTCCTCAGCCCTTTCGAGGGCCTGGAGCCTCGTTGCTCCTGGACCTATTATCCCGAGCGTTACTGGTTTCCCATATTCTATGCTTAGATCAAGGATCTTCCTTGCTGCCTGGTGCGCAACCACCTCATCATGCTCGGTCTCACCCTCTATAACGGCTCCCAGGGTTACTACAGCGTCTATCCCGCCCTTCTCAAGGATCTTCTTTACCAGTATTGGAATATCGTAGCTTCCTGGAGCCCTTGCAACGATCTTCACACTTACTCCCAGGAATTTCGCGTGATCCTCAGCCTTTGAAAGCATTATACTCGTTATATCGTAGTTGAACTCTGACACTACTATAGCGAGCCCTATATCCTTCTTACCGCACTCCTCACTCCCTGATCGGGCCGACATCTGGGTACCCCTGCCTAATACCCTTGCCAGCCTTTTTAGTAAGGGCCTCTCTACCCCTCGTGAGAAGAGCTACTAGGTTTTCAGCATGTTTCCTGGATCTCTCCACCGCTATTCTATAGAGCTCCCTCTCATCCTCGGCCTCGTCCTCGTGTACTGTGACATCTATTATGTGTCTATTTGTCATTAGCTGGACGTTTATGAGCCCTATGCTGAGGGCTAGGTAGCTGAGCTTATCTGTGAGTGTTTTGCCAACCCACCCAAGGGTTATAACGATCTCGCACCCCTCCTCCTCTATTAGCTTCTTAGCAGCTACAGGGATATCCTTGATCCCCGGGACTGTGTATCTAACTATCTTGGCACCAGGTATGTTGGATCTTATTACATCTATAACCTCAGAGGCCATATCAACCCTCGCGAAGGTCGTGTCCACAATACCTATTCTTCTCACAGCGGGCCAGCCTCTCTAAGGATCTCCTCCCCCCTTAAAATAATATAGCCCATTCTAGCTGCGTATTCCTCAGCCTTTTCAAGGCTCATCGAGTCGCCCTCATCCAGCATTTCAGCTATAACCATGCTTGGCACGAGGCCTAGCTTAGATGCAACTGCTATACTTAGCTCGGTGTGACCTCTCCTCCTGTTAAGCCCCCTACTAACTAGGATCGGTACGTGTCCCGGGGATACGAATTCGCTGTAGAAGATCTTCCTTGCCTCGTCAACCCTCCCAGATAGAGCCAGATCCACGACCTCGTGGAACTTCTTAATAGTCGTCGCTCTATCCCTATCAGAGATCCCTGTTCTTACAGATATGTGGTTGATATAGAGTGAATATGGCGGTGTATCACCATATCTCAGCCTTCTCATGGATAACTGTGAAATACCCGGGACTGATGCCATGAGATCGCTTAGATATGGAAGCCCAAGGCGATCTGCAGCCTCTCCGGAAATTGCGTGGCATATGAGCCCCCCAGCCTCCCTTCTGAGCGTATATATACTTCTATAGTCTATAGAGCCTGCATAGAAAACCATGTCGACCTCCTCCTCCCGCCCCCTGAAATCATATATAAGTATCGGTTTTCCTGATAAGAGGGCAGCCCTAACTCTTTCCCAGTCTATCATGTAGCTCCTCTCTTACTTTTCTCTGCGTGGAGCCTCTTATAGGCGTATCTATATATGATCCCTCCTGCTGTTAGCGAGACTCCCAGGACAAGCCCTATTACAGGGGTCGCTATGTCTCTAGAACCTCTGGGAGCAATATTCTGTTCTCCATCCCCTATCTGGGTGTTTGGCTTCAAAGGCCTAGTTATGGTGCCAACCACAGTGGTTGCCTGCTGGAGAAATACGCTGTCTCCATGGCTAGATAGGGTAGATTCTAAAAGATAGAGATATGGTGATAATAATATGAGGAATATTATTATATGGGGCCTCATAGGATCTATGGCACCTACGCAAAGTTCCTAACAATAACATGCCTCTCCCTCCCACGCTCAACAACAACCTCAACAGAGACAAGCATCTCCGGAGGGTAGAAATCTATATCTATGAAAGACCCCGGATCTAGATCCCTCATCGGGGAACTCCTCTCAGACCCCACCCTAGAAGCATAGGACTGATCATACCTACTACTTGTAGATGCAACAGTATATCTATAATTAAGAGTCACAGAGACAACCCTGACGCGATCCCTAGACCTATTTATTATCCTAACACCCCTCCCAGTCCTCTCGATAGAGATTTCGGGTAGGCTCAATAACAGGCCCTATGTAGTATTAAGGCCCATAATTTATATTTTAATAGATAGCCCTTAGAGATACAGATCTACAAGCCTCTTTACATCAAGAAAGAGGGTCTCTCAGTCATAGTGGAGAGATAAGGCGGGAGATCCGGCGAGAAACTCTAGAGAGTATCTAAGGATCAGATTATATATCCCACAAAATCTATCAATAATCGCTGAACACCATGATTCTACGATCCGGCGAATAGTCGCCCGGATGTAGAAAAGAAGTTATGAATAAGCCATATAGCGTGGAATAAGAGATCGAAGGTGAGATATGGTGAAGCAAAAAATAAGCAGAAGGTTTAAAGCAATAGTGGGTATCGAGAGCGCAATAGTGCTGATAGCATTCGTAGTGGTTGCAGCAGCACTAGCATTCGTAGTACTTAACATGGGATTCTTCACAACACAGAAATCAAAAGAAACAATAGGATCAGGGCTTGGAGAGGCCAGCAGCGCGCTAGAAATAGATGGAACAGTAGTAGCAGGAGTAGACACCACTACCATTACTTACTTCTATATACCTCTAAAACTTTCAGCTGGGAAAGCATCAATAGATGTAACACCCGGTAAGAGCGTGGTCTCTCTGTGGAGCCCAACGAGGGGATACACATATGCTGATATATATGTTGCAACACTAACATCAAAGCTAAAAGATATAGGGCTAGGTTGTTCTGGGACGCCACCATCAAGTAGTGGTATAGTTAATATTAGTGTAGGTAGCAAAACTATACTAGGTTTAGCTCTAGGTAATAGTACTAGTCAGTATTGTCTGCTAATAGTCTATTATGACCAGACAGGAGACATAACTGGAGTTGAAAATATAGGTATATCATATAATGATTATCTCGCAGCAATGAACGGCGCTTATCCTAATCCAGCAATAGTAGATATAGTTGCAAGTAGGATAAGCGGTAATATAAGTAGTACGGTAGCTGTGGTGGCATGGGTTTCAAATAGAAATAACGATAACGTCCTAGATCCTGGTGAGAAAGTGATATTGCTAATTCATTTAAGAGATCAGGATCAGTTCCAGGCATATGACCAATTTAAGGTAGAATTTAAGATACCCGTAGGAGCTCCTCTAACAGTTGAAAGATCTGTACCAGCATCGCTTAACCAGCAAGTAATAGATCTAGGATAGCTAATAAATTACAGACTTTTATTTACAAACTAAAATATTTTTTATATAAATCATATATAACCCCATATAGACTCAAAGCACAATATCTTAAGGATCACTAGTAGAGCCTTAAACCTTAAATCTGTAACATAATATTATTCTATGTGGGTAACCTGCGCGGGCCCGTCGTCTAGCCCGGTTAGGACGCCGCCCTTACGAGGCGGAGGCCCGGGGTTCAAATCCCCGCGGGCCCACCAAGATCTTCACAGCTATTGATCCTCATTTATAAATAAATGATCCTCGGGATCCTCCTTGATCCTCGGGATCTTCTTAAAGATCCGATCCCTTTGATCCAGATTCCATATCGGCTTTCATATCAGCTCAGTATTTTAAATGACGTCTTATATCAATTTATGGTGAGTGTTTAGTAGACTGCTTGTCCCTCGATGGTCGTTGATCATTACTTATTTTTCTTTTGTTTTGATTTTATGTTTCTTGATTCACAGGGTTTTTATTGTATCCCTGTGGCATCGGGGGCTTCTACCCGCTCCACCTCCTGAACAATATGCCCTAGGAGGCTTCTCGGGAGGACATATTGATATGAATGATTGATGGTGTATTGATATGAATGGGATCTTACCTCCATATAGATCTCTATACTGGCTTCCATATAGGGGCAGGCTGATATGAAGCACAGCCCTCAGGGGGTGTAGCGTGAGGTTCGGGCTTCATTTGGCTTGGTGTTTGCTAGCCGCCTGTCCACAGCAGAGAACAGCTTAAACGACTAGAATGATGATCTATAGAATAGCTAGCCCTTAGCTTCCTTAATAACCTCTTCTGGGGATATATCCATGCTCCTCTTCCTAGCCATGATCTTCAATGCGTAGTAGTATGCTGGGAGTTGGTATGCGTATTCCCTACCTATCCAGGGTTCTCCAGCTATCTCAGAGATCTTATCTGCACCTACTATGTATATGATTATGTTATGTTTAAGCATTATATTCCTAACACTTGGATCTAGCCAGCCCATGTCATCTACTTTATCTAGCGATGCCGAAATCTCCTCCAGAGCCTTCCCCCTCTGCCCCTTAGGCAGGTCTCGGGCAAATCTCCGGATCCCATCTATAACCTCCACTTCAAGCCACTTCTTAATCCCCTTCTCCCATATCAGCCCAAGAGCCCTTGGGTTGCCCCCAGCAAGTCTCCACAGGATCTCATTAGCCTCTTCAGAGCTAATCCCAAGCTCCCTAGCAACTTTGCACTGTAGCCCTATCTGTGATATCAGATCCTCAGAGGCATTCCTAGGCAGGCTCCACATCAAAGCCCAACTAACCTTGTTCCCAACCACCTCATAGATCTTGGCTGCTAACGCATCGCTTGTAAGCACTATTAGTGATGCTTCGGATCCGAGTTCAGTATAGTCTTCATTGATATATGCTACGAAGTTAGCCATCCTCTCAAGCCAGTTTCTGAAACCCTCTATGTTCCCAGCAGCCCTCTCCTCATCCGCAACCACTAGCACTCTATCTGCTTTGAGGGATTTGAGGGATGCTAAGACCCTCTTAGAAGCATCTCTAAGCCCACCAGCCCTCAGAGAAACCAGACCCGCAGCATCAACAGTTATATCCCCAACTATGGACTTCAGGGCATCGGTTATAATCCCTGTATATCCCCTGGGCATATATAGCTCTAGAGACTCCTCAGCACCCCTCCTCCCCATCTCCTCCTCAGGCGTGGAGATCACAACAACAATAGCTCTATGACCCCTCCCCTCTCCAGGGGTTTTCTATGCTGGGGTCTGGGGTGTTAGCCCT
>JAVVGE010000116.1:0-7823 GCA_032249255.1 Desulfurococcales archaeon
GGGATTATCCAAGGGGTTTCCTCAGCTTGAGGGGCTTAGGCAGGTGTGGATTACCTCGAGCATGTAGGGTTTTCTAAAGATCTGGATCAGCTGTTCCCCAGCATCTCCTGAGGGTTTCACAGCATAGGCATGGGATCTTCTCCAGATCAGGCTCACATCTATCAGCCTTGGAGAGGCGAAGTCTATTCTGTAGCCTTTTTCAAGGATCCTCGCCAAAAGCCTGATAGATTCTCGCAACCCTATATTGTACACATGGAGCTCGAGACATATCCTCGGCCTGAACCTCTCAAGGGTTCTCCAAGCACCCTCAAGAACCTCGGTCTCGTAGCCCTCAACATCCATCCTTATAAGATCAACCCTCTTAAGCCCAAGAGAATCTACAAGATCATCAACACTGACACCCTCAACCTCGTGAATCGCGTGGAAATCAGGAGCAGGATCATTGCCCTCTAAAACCCTTGACCAGTTGCTGAACCTTGAGATAACCATACGTACATTCCCATGCCTCCTGGAAATGGCTAGCCTGAGAGGCAGAATGTTCCCAAGCCCGTTGAGCTTTACCCCAGCTAGGAGGGCTTTAAAAACATGGGGCTGGGGCTCCACAGCCACTACAAGCCCCTTACTACCAACAGCCAAGGCCTCTAGAAAGGCATAGTATCCAATGTTAGAGCCTATATCGATCACAACCATCCCCCTTCCAAGCCTCTCAAGAAGAAGCCTGGTGAAGAAGGGCTCGTGAGAACCCCAGCTGAGAAGCTCAGAAGAGATCCCGAGATCGCCGGGCACAGCTAGAACAGAATAGCCTTCTCTAACACTTACTAACCTCACACGCCTAGGAACCCTGTGGAGAACTAGGTATAGAGCCTTGGCTAGGAAGAGTAAAGATCCCTCTAACCCATACCATCTTAGATAATTTACATACCTCGTTAAAAGACCTAGCATTTTAGAAAATGATGATTTAGATTTGAAAGGCTGATCGCTGAGTAGATCTAGAGAGTCTCGATAAATGTTTAGCTAGAGGCGAATCTTTAAGTAGAGCTGCAGAGAGAATCAACACAAATGCTGCAAGAGAAAACATGGTACCAGCGTATGTATATCTCTGCAAGGAGTAGTATATTGTTAGATGTAATAACCCTGTCTGGTTTATGAAGAAACAATTAACACCCCAACATCTATGCGGGATGGCATCGACACCCCCTGAAACAATTCTCCACAGCCTGTCATAGGGTTCCGAAAGAACAAGAGTGAAGGGCGTTTCAGCATAGATCTCTAAGCTCCACATGAATGGAGAAACCCTTTTATAAGAGAGGATACGGGCAGATCCGTTCTCTATGAATACCGAGCCTCTATAATCCTTGTTCTCAAACACCTTTATTGTGATTACCGCCTCCTCTTTAATGAAATATCTGCCCAAATAGTATAGGGGGCTCAGAGGTTTGTAACCTCCATCATAGATGCTAGCAAAGAGATCAACATGTTTATATGGATACCTACTTAGATCTAGATAGAACTTAGCATAGCCAATGGTATCATTGATCATCATTTGCTCAGCAACAAAAGCTTCAGCATATCTCTCAGTATAAGGCGAATCTTTTGGAGAACCAGGTTTTATTGCCCATAACCTTATATTGAACCCTGCCCAGAACTTCCCCTTAAAACCCTGCTTAGCTATATAGTCAGGGATCTGATAGAAGATCACGATGGAGTTGTTTCCCTTTGCTAGCTCCCTATCTGCGGGTTGGATAACCTTCAGAGGAACATTGCCCGTCTGAACCCTCAATCCGTAGATGTTATCTCCATCGCTTGGTCTTCCTGCCCCCGATAGATCTTGGAGCTCTATGGAAGAGCTATATTCAAAAACCTTAGTGAGGCAGGGAAGCTTAGTTAGATTAGAATACATCGCGTCGGATGGCCATCCATAAGGAGGGCTTAGAGAGTCATTGTGAAAAAGAAGATATCTAACACCGAGATAGGAGAGGATCTGGCACGCCTGATCAGGATATCCTAGCTTGTCTATAAGATCATATGTAGGTACAGCCGGCATACTTGATAGGTAAAGAGGAAATGCCGTAATAATATATGGTTTCCACACATACGCCCTGCCCATAGGGATCCAAGCCGCCTTAAAAGGTTCAGAACCTTGAGAAGATAGCCATTCAT
This sequence comes from Desulfurococcales archaeon, assembly GCA_032249255.1. GTDB lineage: Archaea > Thermoproteota > Thermoprotei_A > Sulfolobales > AG1 > AG1. Next base: position 2,161 of record JAVVGE010000116.1, read on the forward strand.
TTACCTTCTCATAGGCCTCAGGCACCTGAACAGGGTTAAACACGTTCCAAGTGTATTTCCTGAGATCAGCTACCGTGCCGCTTAGAAGGGCTATGAGCACTATCAATATCACTATCCCTGGAACCAGGTATTTGGCTATTCTGTGGATCATCCTCCTCGATGTGCTAAGGCTTTCAGCCAGCTTTACTGCAGAAAAGCTGACTAGGAATGAGTATGAAAATACCACCAATGGAACAAATTTCGTGGGGTTTCTGAGATGGGCTCCTAAGCCATATGGTAAATTACTGACTATATAATAGTAGATCTGGCCCCCCGGCTCGTGAGCACCTTTAGTCAGGAAGATCCCCATAACCAGGAGTATCGAGAAAAAGAGCACGATCCTAGACTTCCTACCCCAAGCTGCTACCGCTAATCCAGCAAGTAAGGGTATTGAGACATTGAGAGGTCCTATGGTCTGAGGATGATCCCAGAAAAAGTGATAAGATCTCTCACCAATGAGCATAACATCAAGCAGTCTCCAATGGCTTAGAAACAAAAGACCTCCGAAGGTGACTAATCTCCCTGTCGTATATAGTTCAAAAACATTTCCAGCACCCAGTATGTAGCCCGAAGAAGTAGGGAGAACCCATAAAGAGTTGAATCCCACAAGGGATATCACTATAATTGATGCTCTTCTGAGAAAAGTTATAAATCCTATTCTATTGAGAACTAGCAGAGGAGATATAATCAATGTAATAGCCTCCAGAAATATCCAGAAAGGCTGGGCACTAGCGAGAATAGAGAAAATACCTAGAAGTAGAAGATCCCATAAAGACCCCCTGATTAAATATCTTATAGTAAATAGGACTAAGGCTGGATAGGCTGCATAAACAAAACTGAGAGTATCAGCTCCATTTAAAATACCTGAATTAGTGAAGGAGATAAGAGTTATGAGAGATCCTAAAGTGGAGAAGAGCAATGAAGATACTCTTCTCCTAAAGATCCTAAAATCTCTTGAGAGTATCAAAAGCGAGAAATAAGTTATTATGCCAGGTAATGATCCGCCTAGAATCATGAAAAACTTTACGCCCCATTCAGGGCCTAGTATATTGACCAGGCTAGTTAGAATAGTTACATAAGCTAGGGTCATTGTTGATGATACACCACCCACTCCTGGAAAATATGAGGATAACCATAACTCAAGGAGATTTGTGAAATAATATGAATCCTTACGAAGGAAATAATACATGTTATCTCCGTAGAATGGGATCCCCGGGGTAAGCAGGATAGGCAGCAAAAGCACCACTGAGATATGTATAGGCAATAAGAGTCCCAGAACTATATTTATTATTAGATCTTTTACTCCTTTAGTTACCATCATATACGCTTTAAGATACCATGCTTATCAGAAGATTTTTATCCTTGCAGCTATAAATGTCTACAAGTGCTCATAGCCGATGGAAATGATATCAAGAGCAATGGATGAACATAGTAAATTATAGGCTTATTATTAGTATAGTTTAACTATAAACCCCATTATAGCTATATTCATAGTATTCAAATTTATCCTTATGCATGTTTTATAATTTACTGAGAGTTATTGTCTGAGTCGAATCTTTATTTAAATCTCATTCATGTCTAAGTTCCAAATAATCTATGGTACATGTTATACCATGCTAACACTATCTTGTCCCAATTGAAGTTGCTCTCTGCATATTCCCTAGCCTTAATGCTCATTTTCAGTCTAAGATCCTCGTCGCCAAGTATAATGAGAACCTTTTTCGCTATTTCCTCGACGTTCTTCCTTGAAACCAGGAAGCCGTTGACACCATCAATAATGTGCTCTTCGAGAAAACCCACTCTAGTGGCTACTACAGGCCTGCCAACACTCATGGCCTCTCTTATGGTTGAGGGAAAAGTTTCGCTCAAAGAAGGTTGAACATAGACGTCACAATTTGCGTAATGCTTTGCAAGTTCATTCCTCGGAAGAAGGCCTTCGAAACGGATATTGTTATCTAGCGATAGCCTTTTGACTAATTTCATTAACTCTATCTTGAAGGGTCCATCGCCTACTATCCTTAACTTTACTTCTCTAACCTCCCTTAATATGATGGGCATGGCCTTAATGAGATACTGAATTCCTTTCCTCCTCACAAGATAGCCTGCTGTCATGATCTCGAAATAGTTTTTCTTAATCGGTGGGACGTACTTAAAAATCTCTGTCTCAACGCCTGGCGGTATTACCTCGAGTATCTTATCCTTTAATAAATCTTGGTAGTGCTCCTTATATAGGTTTAATGTTTTTCTTGAGTCAAATACTAAGGCCTCAGCCTCTTCTAAAGTGGTCTCGTGAAGAAAGCTGATCGGTCGCGAGATAAACTTAGCTATTGCCTTCTCAAGGTCGTGAAATATCCGTGCTCTTAGACCCTCTTTGACAGAGATCCACTCGAAATCTGTGAGATCTGAGTACTCCTGAGGATACTGTATTGGCCCAATCACGAAAGTCTTATTCTTTATATATCTGAAGATTGCCAATAGGTTTAAGCCGGCCCTAAAGCCGAAGGGCATCATATGATGCACTACATCCGCGGATCTGATCGCCTCTCTTGCGATATCGAGACCTCTAACCTCGAACATGAATCTCTCTATAAGGGGCTCTGAATGCCTTAAGCCAAGATCTATGATCCTGAGTCTTCTAGGAATCTCTAAACTCCTTGAAGCCCTTCCAACTATAGCTATTACTTCTATAGATCTTCTAGCGAGCCCTCTTAGGATCTCCCATACCCACGAATACTCTGAACCATATTCTGGATATAGCCTAAGGTGTGCTGGGTATGCTAGGATCCTCATGATCTCGAGAGCTTCTCGTAAACCCCGATGGTCTGGGCAGCTGTCTTCTCCCAACTGAACATGGGGCTCCTATTAAAAACCCTTTCCACAAGGTCTTGTAGCAAGCTCTTGCTGCTTAGCAGATCTACTATGGAAATGGCTAAACCATCTATATCAAAGGGGTTTACTAAAATTGCTGCATTCCCTACAATCTCGGGTATTGCCGCAGCATATGCAGCCACTATGGGAGTGCCGGAAGCCATTGCCTCTATGAGCGGAAAGCCGAAGTCCTCATAGTATGCGGGGTGAACCAACAGATCTGCGGCATTGTAGTAAAGAGCTATCTCGGACTCTGTAGCCCTTCTATAGAGAACTTTTCCGCTAAGTCCTAGAAGCTCTATGAGCTTTAATGACGATCTTTCTGGAGAACCTATTCTCACAAGAATAGCTCTCGGAATCTTTTCCACAACCTTCCTAAAGGCCTTGAGAAGCGTTGGGATGTTCTTTCGAGGCTCCTCTGAACCTACATTGAGAATTATAGGCCTATTAATAGGAAGTCTGAGGATCTTCCTGACCTTTTCCTTATCCCTGGGCCTGAATAATTCATGGTCGACGCCGTGATATATGACTCTATGTGGCAGGCTTCTCAGATAGCTCGGCAGATGATCAGCTGTAAATTTGGATACACATATTATGTAGTCGGAATACATGATTTTCTTATATGCACTAGCCATGAAAGAAGCAGAGAGACCTCTATATATGAGCGGTATTGTGTCATGAACAGTCGTTACAATTCTTATACCATAGATGCTTTTCTTCAGCCTTGGTATTATTTTCGCTAGGTAACCGTTATTAGTTACATGGACAATACTTCCTTCACCTATTCCGAGTCTTAGGGTCTCTATCTCAAACTTGACAATGTAGTATGGCCATGCAAGCCCTAGCCTGCCTAGTCTGTGGAAATTTGAATTAAAGAGATCCCTGTGAAGATCTATGAACCTAGCCTTCAAACCCATTTTAGATAAGTATCTGTGGAGGGTAAATGCATACCTCCCAACACCACTGTGTGGAGGGTTATTATTTATGAGGTATACATCACTCAACATTATTTATGTATTGGGGTTAAGAGGTTATGAAGCTAGGCCTGGACTTTCCATATAAATTATTTTTGATTTTGGTCATGGTTGGCTTTAGCTAGGAAATAATCTCCATAGTCTTCATATTTTCTCTGATCTATTAGTCTGAATCCTAGATCTTTGATCTCGTTAAGAATGAATCTATTCTCATCCCGTATCTCGATCATAAGGTATCTTGCTTCTCCAAGGGTTCTCCTCATACCCTGCAATGCTATGGCCTCTGCACCCTCAATATCTACTTTAATGAAATCCGCCCTTTTAACCTGAAGCTCTTCTAGAATATGATCTAGAGTATCGGCTTCAACATCTTCTTCGAGGAAGACAGCTTTATCAAGTCTCTCAAGAGCCCCAGTTTTTAACAATACCTTTTCGATCCTAGCTGCTCCACTCTCTATAAATATACTTGATCTAGGGATCCTTAGCTTTAAATGCCCTCTCGAATCGCTTACAGCCTTTTTAACTAGCAATACATTATTAGATCTGCAGTTAGCCTCAACATTTGCCCTTAAGATCTCGAACACTCCTGACTGAGGCTCGATCGAGATCACTTGATCAGCCTGTCTACACGCCCTCACAGTATATCCCCCTATATTAGCTCCCACATCAACCACCACACCCCTAGCGTTTGGAAGGAACCACCTCTCAAGCTCATAGCGCTCAAAATACATTGTGGCAAGAAATAAATCTGTGGTCTTTGGCCTGATATTAAATATATACCCATCCTCCGTCCTGATCTTAACCAGCTTCCTTCCAGGCAGGTAATACGATAAGGACGGAAGATATTTCCCTAATGATAATATATCTGATATATATGCAACCCCAGCCCTCGCTATCGCGTATAGCAGTTTAAGCTCGTCTAAAAGCGTTACTCCCCTAACCTTAGTAAGATATTGAATAGCGCCCTTGAGGGCCTGGATCTCTCTTATCCTCCACACCTTTGCCGCTAGAATTCTGTGGAAACTAGGTTTTTATATATAATAGCATTAATCCTTCATAATATTTTCTTAATGATGTGCCCGATTCTGCCTGCTGTTTTATCCGGGTTGAATGTTTTTATAGCTATTTCGATGCTTTTGAGTCCCATCTTTGTGATATCCTCTATGTTTTCGAGTAGCGAGGCTAGCCTCTCGGTTATTTCTTCCGGTCTTTCTGGGTCTACTAGGAAACCATTGTATTTATGGAGAACCATATCCCTTAGGGTTGGTATGTTGGATGCTATGACCGCTAGGCCGTGGGCCATTGCCTCAAGGACTACATAGCCTAGCTCTTCGTAAAGGGGTATGTGGATCAGGAGGTCGGTGCCTCTATATATCCTTGGCATGAGATCTCTTGGAACATAACCCGTTAGGTAGATCCTCAGGCCTCTAGATCTTAATCTCTCTAGCTGTCCCCAATACTTCTCGGCTCTTGCACCTACAAGCACTAACTCCATTCTCTCCAGATACCTAGGATCCAGTCTTTTCAGAGCGTTAATAAGGGTTGGGAAGTTCTTTCTAGGGATCGTGAGGTCTCTGGATACGAATAGGATCCTAATCTTCTCTGGAGGTCTCTCTCTTCTAACATATTTGACCTGATCCTCAACACTTATAGGGGGAGGTATATAGATCACTTTACCCCCATATGTTTTTGAATGGTGCTTATGGGAAGCCCTGGTGAGGGCCCCAATCCAAGATGCTCTTCTGAAGATCATGCTATCCATAGCTATATACTGTGTGGATG
>JAVVGE010000117.1:0-7687 GCA_032249255.1 Desulfurococcales archaeon
ATAAGAGGGATGAGAGGCTAAGACACCTATACATAACAGCTATAAGATTTCTAGCTGATGAGCTACATAGAAGAGGTGTTAGAAAGCTATATATAGGCTATCCATACATGCTTTCACAGAATAATGGAAATGAGTATAACACTAACATATGGTGGTATAGGAAGATAGTTCTTTGGATAGTGGATGTATTCAGGGGGTACGGCATAGAAGTTAAGCTTGTTCCTGAGGACTACACTAGTAGGGAGTGCTCGATATGCGGAAACAAACATAAGAATGGCAGAATATATAGGGGTCTGTATATCTGTAGGAAGACAGGGAAGAAGATCAATGCAGATGTAAATGCTGCTCTGAACATAGCGAGAAGACTAGGACATAGGATAAAAATAGCAAAAAAGATTGAGAGCTACTTGGTAACTCATAATGGTGTAAGACGATTAATCCCTCCCCAGGGGGCTAACACCCGAGACCCAGAGGTTCGAAACCCCGCCCTTTAGGGCGAGAAGGGTGTCATTTGGATTAACGTTATCGATAGTTCCTCTATCCCTTTAGTTTCTTATCTAGTTCTGCAAGATCTTTATGAACAAATCTACCTCCACTTGCTATCAGCTCGTCGTCGAAGTAGACATCGGGATTATATATTCCTAGATCTGTGTGGGCCTTTGCTAACCCTACCTTGCCCTTAAACTTTAAACTCTGCGATCCAAAGCCAAATTCTATGCCTCCATATAGTCTTTCATCCTCTAGCGGCAATCCCCTAAGCCTCGCCTTAGGGTGAAAGCCCCATGAAGCATGTGCTATATAGTACATCTTCTCATCCTTCAAGCTCGCTAGCCATTTCTCGAAGATCCTTGCCTCTATACCGCCATCGATCCTGGAGATCCTGCCTTCTCTAACGCTGAGCTTCACGGGATTCTTAAGAACACCTAGCTCGTTAGGAGGCCATATAAATGTATCAGCAACTATAACACCTTCGAAGCTATCCTCCTTAGGGGCCCACGATATCTGGCCTCCCAGGGGTTTGTATATACCTTTCTCCCTTAATATCCCGTCATTGTGAAAGACAGGTCTTGAGGCATCATTCTCGAAGCTGAGATCGGTACCGCTGCTGCTTCTAATCCTAACATGTCTAGCCTTTCTAGTTAGCTCAGCGAGTTTCTCGCCTAGCTGGCACATGCTTTCATAATCTGTTCTTCCTATAAGCCTGATCATCATATCTGGATCCATTCCAGTCAGCTCTAGAATCCTTGCCCCCGCCCTCATAGCCTCATTATATGCCTTTGTATGGAGTATATACATTAAAGGAAGGCTTATAATCACATCGCTAGCCTTCATAGCTTCCCCCACATGTCTAGGCGGCTCAAGATCTACCTCATCTCTAGTCTCATAGATCATTATAGAGGGCTCAGCGCCAAGCGCGTAGGAGGCAGAGGCAAGAGCCTTAATCATCTCCCAATCTATAGCGGTATCTGCTAGGATCAAGACGTTCTCACCAGATTTTACTAATGCTAGATCTCTTACAGTTTTCATCGCAGATCTATATAGTTCCATGAATAGGGTCGTCCCAGCTCACCATGCATATCTATTCAGAGCAACTATATATTTTTTATACTATACCAATAGGGTGCTCTGTACAGCTAACTAGGGTTATTACCTAGGTAATTTATTACCTAAGTATAATTTATAGTGGTGAATATCTCTGGCAAAAGTGGGTCTCCTAACTATTGGCCAGTCCCCGAGGAGCGATGTAACAAATGATCTTGCTAAGATGCTTCCGCAGGATATAGAGATCTTTGAGGCTGGGGCGCTAGACGATCTATCATTGGAAGAGATCATAGGTAAACTAGCTCCTAAACAAGGTGAGACTCTCTATGTAACAAGGCTAAGAAGCGGTTTAGAGGTCAAGATCTCTAAGGAGCGGATCATAGATCTCATGCAGAAAAAGATAGAGCTCCTAGACTCTAGAGGCGTAGATATAATAGGAATCCTATGCTCAGGCGAGTTCCCAGAGTTCAGAGCCAGGGTTCCGATACTTTATCCAGATAAGATCTTGAAGGGCATGGTATCCGGGATCAAATATAGCGGGGAGTCAGCTGTACTTGTGCCTGCCAGAGAGCAGATAGGCTATGGTAGAGATAAGTGGGCTCCATATCTTGGAGATCCTATTGTTATACATATATCGCCTTATACATCGAAACCTGAGGACTTCATAGAAGTCGGTAGAGAGCTTAGTAAGCGCGATGTTAGGCTTGTTATAATGGATTGTATAGGATATACCCTAGAGCAGAAGAAAATATTAAAACAGATAGTCCCACTAGCCAGAGTAATAACTTCAAGAGGGGCTCTTGCAAGAGCAATAGTGGAGCTGATCTAACAGGCTTAGATTTAAGGTTTAAAAATATAAAAATATATCACTGCGTATCACGGGTTAAGATCTATTTCCTTCTAACCCTTAGGATCAGTAGTAGTGCCAGGATTACAATGATGATAGCTACTAATACATATACCCATATAGGTGTGACCTCGCCAGCAGCGCGGACAGGTACAGGACCTGTTGGAGAAGTTAACGGGGTCGTAGCTGCTTGCGTAGGTGTAGCCGGAGTTATTGTGGGCGGTGATGGAGTTCTCGTAGGTGTGGTTTCCACAGGCGTAGTTTTAATTGTAAGTGTGGTTAGAAACACCTTCTCCGGCCTCATATAGTTTGTTCCCCATCCATTCTCCCACACACCTGGTTGTAGCATGTCTGAGAACGCTGTATTCAGAAGCGCTACAAATGTCCTTGATACAGTCCACACAGCTGGCTGATCATCAACTATGATGTTCAACGCCTGTCTAACCAGCTCTATCTGCCTTGTTTTATTAAGCTCTTTCTCAGCTTCGAGCAATAGTTGCTCAGCCTTTGGATTGTTATAACCCATAGCATTTGACCAAGAAGCCCTGACTATGCCTCTGCTAGTGTAGTACTGTATTAAGAAGGCTGGTCCGGGTCCGTGAACAAATGGGAATATACTCATATCGAAATCCCAGTTTCTAAATACTGTTTGGTGCCATGCAGCTGTGTCAAGCGTTATTATCTGCACATCTATACCAACCTCCCTTAAAAAGTCTCTAATCAATTCTGCCTCTTTAACATACCATGGATATGATGTGGAATCTATCGTTAGCCTTAGCCTGAACCTATATCCATCCGGCCCCTTCTTATATCCAGCCTCGTCTAGAAGCTTATTAGCCTCGGCTGGGTTATAATCTGGCTGTTTCTTATCTGGGTAGAACATTGCCGTTGCAGGTGCTCTCGATACCATCGTCTCTAGAGGCTCGACCTTCCCAAAATACACGATCTCAGCGATCGCGGCCCTATTTATAGCCATGGCTATTGCCTTTCTCACCCTCACATCCTTAAGAGGAGCTGGTCCGTGTTCATGCAGGTTGAATCCAAGGACATCTAAGGATCCTCCTGGGCTTGGGAAGAACCACACCTTCTTTCCTGTGAGTTTTCCTTCTCTAATCATGTTCTCAAGCTGTACGGAATGTGCAAAGGATATTCCATAGTTCCATACAAAATCGATCTCTCCTTTCTGGAAGGCGAGCATCATTGCTTCAGAGCTCGGTATGATCTTATATATTATTCTATCGAGATATGGAAGACCTTTCTTCCAATATTTATCATTTCTCTCTAGAATAATGTACTGACCCTTTACCCATTCCTTGAATTTGAAGGGGCCTGTGCCTATAGGTTTAGTATTGTAGGGATTATTTGCTATATCAGTTCCCTCATAGAGGTGCTTCGGACTAATACAGGTTCCGGATGCTCCAAAATATCCCGGGTATAGGATCAAGCCCCAGGTAGTGTTAAACCTAAAGACAACCGTATAGTTGTCGGGAGTATCTATACCCTCTAGATACCTACGCATACCAGCGATAAAGCTGTTGAATAGAGGTCCTACCTTCTCATAGGAGAACTTAACATCTTGGGACGTAAATGGAACCCCATCGTGCCACGTTGCGTTCTTAACTAGATGGAAGACGACCAACATCTTTCCATCATCAGTCTTGATTATTTGCCACGATTCTGCAAGATCTGGAACCCATTCAAGCGTCTGGGGATCAAAATCCACTAGAGAATTGCACATTGGTGTTACAACTTGGTAATATGTCCATGTCGGGCTTCCCGTAAGAACGAGATTAGGCGGTTCCGAGGGTATCCCTACGACCAGTGTCCCGCCATATGCTGGTGTTATAGCCTGCGATTCTGCGTTGATACCTAATATCACTATATTGATAGACATTACTAATAGCAGCAACACTGATATCAATTTTTTCAAGTATTTATTATTATGAGGTACATGCACTAGGGTCACCTCATCTTGCTGCTATTACTAGTTATCCTCTGAGCTTTATATGCTTTTTTTTTTACACCTCTTTAACTGCGGATCTTTATCCGGTTCTGGAACGTGGATTCATATAGTCAATTAAGCCGTCCCCCAATAGGTTAAAACCTATTATTATTATAGAAAGTACGAGCCCTGGGAAGGTGGCTATCCACCAAGAGGTTGCTAAATACTGTTGCGCTGTATTTAGCAGCTTGCCGAGGCTAGGTACGTTTGGGTCTCCGACTCCGAGGAAGCTCAACCCAGCCTCAGCTAATATGTTGCTGCTCATTTGTAGAACTATATAGGGGATCACTGTTACTATTGCGTTGGGCATTATATGTCTGAGAATTATCCTCCTATCGCTCACACCTATAGCTCTAGCAACCTCTATAAAGGCTTGCTCCTTAACCCTTAGGAACTCAGCTCTCACCATTCTAGCTATTCCAGGCCAGCTCGTCACCCCAATGGCGATCATTATATTCTGTATGCTAGGACCCAGTATTGTTGCTATTAGCAGGGCTAGCAGGAATGATGGTATGATAAAAGCCATGTCGGTTATCCTCATAAGTATCTCTCCCAATAATCTGCTATAGTAGCCAGCGATCGCTCCGATTGTGAGGCCGATGATCATAGCTATGATCGTTGAGAGAGCCCCAACTAGGAGGGAAGTCCTAATACCATAGATAGTGTTTGAATAGATATCCCTACCAAGATCGTCAGTTCCAAAGGGATATTTAGGGTTAGGCGGGGTGAATGGCTGCCCCACCAGGGTCTTTAACGGTGGATACCAAGTTATGATTGGGGCTAGCGAACCAATAGCTATTACTATGCTTACTATAGCCACCCCTGCAATGAGCTTCGGGCTAGATCTTAGCACTCTTAGCATGAGTACAAGAACCTTGTTTCCCTTACTCATTATAGGGTTGGCAGATTTTCTTAAGAAGCCCTTCATCCTACTGCCCTCCTGATCCTGGGATCTAGAACCATGTATATGAGATCGATGACAAAGTTGATTACAATAATTATCAGGGATCCGTATATAAATACGCCGAGCATAACCGGGTAGTCTCTCAGCCTGAGGGAGCTATATAGGAGTGAGCCCATGCCGGGCCATGAGAAAACAGTTTCGGTGACTATAGCACCGACTAGAAGTACTCCTGTATTGAATCCTATAAACGTTGTTATTGGTATGAGTGCACCTCTTAATGCGTATCTAAATATAATCCCTCTCTCAGAGATCCCCACTGCCCTTGCAGTTAATATATAGTCCTGTGAGAGTTCATTTAATATCGCCCCCCTAGATATCTTAGCAACATAGGCTATGTTGAAGATCGCTAGGGTAGTCGCTGGCAAAAATAGATGGTGCAATATATCTACGTAATAATATATACCTTCATATGCTCCCCTAACAGAGATCATACCTCCTGTAGGGAATAAGCCTAGATATACCGAGAATACTATGAGCATGATCTGTCCAAGCCAGAAATACGGTATTGAAATACCCAGTATAGATAATATAGAGACGACTGTATCTATATATCCTCTCTTCATAGCTGCGATTACACCAAGCACGATCCCTAAGAGAGAAGCTATCAACATCGCGCTCATAACCAGAACAAATGTGGCAGGGATTCTGCTAAGTACAAGAGAAACTACCGGTTCAGATCTTAGATATGAGTACCCAAGATCACCCCTTATAACATTGCTGATATAGATAAAGAGCTGCTCATACAAAGGCTTATCAAGCCCGAACTTCTCCCTAATAGATCTTATAAACGCCTCATCACTAACCTCGCCAGCGAGAACATATGTTGGATCTCCAGGTGCTAAGTGAACAAGGATGAAGGTCACTACGATAACGCTAAAGAAAAGAGCTACATATAATACCAATCTTCTCACGAGAAAACCCCTAATCCCTAGCGACAAAGGAAGCTTCACCTCTGCTATATAGTAGATTCTCAGGTATATAGGTGCGGTGCCAATATGCTATAAGATATCTCAGAGAATCAGTATTAGTTCCTCAGATTACCTTCTCAACGATTCGCCTTACGCATTTACTGTCGCTCTCATGATTATAATATCCCTATAATATCCCCATTAATACTTCTAAAGGATCAGTATCAAAGACTCCAGTAGTAAAGAAACTTTTATAATGATGCAGAGATAGGACTATACAGCCTTCTCTAACGTGTTACAATTTAAACCTCTTTTCAAAGCTATAGATCGTTATATCTAGGAGAAGATAAGAGATGAGCCTAGCTAGATACCTCATAAGGAGAGCTGTTTTGCCCTTCCCCTCATAATAGTCATTATCACCATAAATTTTATTCTGGTTCATATCGCACCCGGCGACCCGTTATCATATATAGTCTTTCAGTTCTATAGTAGATCATTTGGGGGCTTTGTCTCTTTTTGCCAGGCCCTTATATGATGTTGTGGTTTTGGATATTTAAGCTTTGATCTTCGTATTGATCCTTGCGGTTGATGGGCGCTATGCTTATATACCTCAAAGTTTATGATCTGGTCTATCCCAAGATCTTCCGGGATGATCCCTCGGGATCTTTTTACACGTAGATCTATTTTGATCTTTGATCATATGATCTTTTTGATCTCCTTGGATCTTTTTCTCTACTTTTCCGGTTGATTCCTTGATGATCTCTGTCTTTGTTTTTGAGGTTCTTGATACCATGATCCATAGTTTTGTTAGGTAGATATTGCTTATTTTTCTTTTCTCCGTAGCTATATATGGTTTTTTTGTTTTTGTTATTTGGCTTGCTATTGTTTTTTCACTTCTACTAGTGCTTTTGCCGTTTGTGGGATTGCTATTCTTGGGTTTTTATTACATGTTTAGGATCTTTTTCTTATCAGCTATTTCTCTAGCTATTGCTTCTATAAAGCGGTCTTGGTAGTCCTGCTGGGCTTTGCTGTGAAGATCACTATCCTGTTTCCCGGCTTTGCTTTCTTGCTGGCAAGTTTTTAGTAAGAAGTGCTTGTGGAGGCTAGTGTGGATATATAGCTGACCATTTTCCCTCATATGTTGGGGTGTTTTGTAGTTATGTTTCTAGAGATCTTCTGGGGATCTCTTGAGGATCTTTTCTACCATCTTCCAGAAAGATCTGGGAGATCTTCCTGGAATCTTTCAGGGCAATACTAGTAAGGTAAAGTCAAACAGCTAGAAGGAGGGGGTTGAAGTACTCTCTATTTTTGTAGAGCTTCGTCTCTATCCTTGAGTAATGTCTGGAAGCAGGGGATGTGGTGGGAAGAACTATTAGCTATCTTAATGTAGCTAGAGAATCTTTACTATATGTCTCTAGGGATCT
>JAVVGE010000118.1:0-7587 GCA_032249255.1 Desulfurococcales archaeon
GAAAGTGAGGTATAAATCCCGCTCTACTTAGATCACTTAATCCTCCAGCCATATACATACATCTTTTTCCCAGCCACATGTCTCATTTGGTTATAGGCAACCTTGCAAGGATAGGATCCTGAGAGCAGACGAGATCTAATCCACATCGGTTCTTTATTTAATAGAGCATAGAAGCTACGATTATGTGGCTATGTGTTGTAGAGAACTGTAGCTGAGACTCTCTTAGAGTAGATAGATCAATAAAGATTTCTCCATCCCTAGATGGGCAGGATCAGCATCTGTTGTATGGATATACTACTTTGGAGATCTATATTGAGGTGTTGCTAAACAGCATATGATACCCTCTCCGCCCTGAAGAACGGGGTTTCTATGCTGGGGTCTCGGGTGCTAGCCCCCTGGAGAGGGATTAATGGCTTTACACCATTATGTGTTACATGGTAGCTCTCAATCTTCCTAGCTATCCTTATCCTGTATCCAAGCCTTCTCGCTATGTTCAGCGCGGCATTAATGTCTGTATTGATCTTCTTCCCTGTCTTCTTGCATATATACAGCCCTCTATATATTCTGCCGTTTTTATGTCTTGTTCCGCATGTTGAGCATTCTTAGCTGGTGTAGTCCTCTGGGACTATCTCGACATCAATACCATATTCCATGAATATATCCGCTATTCAAAGAACTATCTTCCTGAACCACCATATATTCGTGTTATACTCATGGTATTTAGGGACGCATATAGAGGTCTAGCGGTGGTATCATACTCATCCTGGAATATAGCTGAGGCAGCGGTGGTATTCGGCAAGTATGGCGGAATCTTAGGGCTTAATGTAAGGGAGCTAATGAGAAGCATGAGGAGGGGGCTGATGATACTAAATAGACTCCATATGCTGAGAGTAATTGGGATAACACCAACATTGATAAGAAACTCAATACAGCTGGTCTTCAAACACCACATCTACGTAGCAGACGCTCTACAAATAACGTCAGCTAAAACAATTAATAGTAGCAAGTTCTTAACAGAAGCAGGAAATTAACCAAGATAGCTGAACAGGAAGGCTTACAAGTTACGTATATTATTTGATCTGATCTTCTCTCCTTTCAATCCACTCTACCTGCTGTTGCAGGCAAGTTTGTGATCTCTATTTTTATACTGCTTTCAACCCTATGTATCTTTTTAGCTTTTTATCTGCCCCCATCTAATCGTTGTCACATCTATTGTTTGGGGGCTGTTAGGGGTGGTTAGAGATCCCCATAAAATCTCTCCAAAATACTGTGATTAAAAACCAACAAACGTCATCCCCTCAAAGGGTAGGAAGGAGATCAGCCAGACATAGTAGAAGAGATAATTAGAGAAGCGATTCGTAGAATACCTTAGAAGATATTGATATATTAATTGGTGTAGCCGTGACAGGTATATCCTAGCAACATATTTAGCATGTAGAACAGGTAAAGTATTAGGATACGAAATAAAAGAAAAGAATATGGAACACGATCACTTGTCGAGGGATAAGTAAGAGATAGGAAAATAGCTGTTACAGGTGATGTGGCGGCAACATTAGGATCTCTGGAGAAGAGTATCGAGACAATCAAGGCAGAAGGCGGGATCCCTATAGAAACAATTGTGTTATAATAGATCGTGAGCAAGGAGCTAGTAAGAGACTCGAGAGAATAGGTGTGTCATTCCACAGTTTATTAAGTACTGAAGAATTATTCAAAGAATTATACTCATTGAATTACATAGATAAAGAAACTCTCGAGAAAATACTCAAATATATCAAAGAAATAAAAAATACTCAATAAACAACTAACTAATTCATTACTTTATATAGAGGATCCGCAGTAGCCCTAGCCATAAAGAATTAAGGCAAAGAATTAAGGCTATGTCGGGGCATTTCAATAGATCCTATGATAAGCCTTGAGATGTCTCTATGATTTGAGAGAATTAGAGAAATATTACTAATCTTAGAATACTCTCCTAGTATAACTCTTCTAATCCTAGAAGATACAAAGCTTCCGATCATAATTCTCTTCAGAAACCCTCGATCTGACCCATGCCCTACACAATCTGTGGCTATTCTAAACCAACTATTCTCCATAATCTCTGTAGCAGATCTCTAAACACTCACAGATGCTCTAAAGGGTATTAAAACATTAAATATAATATTTCTCAAATCTCTTCTCTGAAAATATTTGAAATTTATAGTTAATCTATCTGACAACTGAAAGCCTTGCTCCTTAGAGCGAAGAGTTAGATACAAAGATCTGTATACGTGATTTTGTATTCAAATATTTAAATCTAGATTGTGTGTTATATGGGAGGAGAGGGGTTTGTCTATGTTGTATTGAGCGTGAGGGTGAAGAAGTATTTAAAGAAGGAGGCTGAGAGGCTAGGTATTAACATTAGAAAAGTCGTTGAAAAGGCCCTTGAGGAAGAGATTAAGAGGGCTAAGATAGAGAGGCTTGGGAATATTATTTAGGAGGCGTTGAAAAACATGGACGTAAGCGTTAATGAGTGGGTGAGAGCTGTCAAAGAGACCCGGTTTGAGAGGTAGCCATATTGCGAGCCACCAGATATTTGCTAGATGCGTCAGCACTATATCCGCTGGTCTTGGAGCTTCGCGAGAAAATACTTCTCTATAAAGATCTATTCACAGTTCTAGATCTGACGATATATGAGGTCGGAAACACTATATGGAGGGGGTATAGAAGAGGTAGGATTAGAGATCCGCTCTTAGCCTCACAGATGTTCATGGAAATCCTGAACGAGATTGAGAAGCTGGACATCAATAATGATCTATGTGAAGTTCAGAGGATAGCTGTCAAGAATAACATCTCATTTTATGACGCCGCTTACATTTATGCAGCTAAGAAGCACGGATTGAAGCTAGTTACGGAGGATAACGATCTTCTCAAATTTCCGAACTCTGTTAAAATAAATATGCTACGTACAGAAACATGACTCCTCCCGCTGAGGGAGCTCAAGCATCATCGCTCTCCGAAGATATCTATATGCAAAGCACATAGGGGTATCGCCTCATCATCAAAATGACTAGGGATTAGATGCTTATATGCTTAAGCCCACTATCCCCTCTCCATACTACACCAAGTATTCATAGATAACCATAGATATTTAAATTTATTGGTAATCCTGTACTGCCTATCTAATGTTAGCCCGCCCCCTCGCATCTAAAGGTCATGCTACCTTTTCGAGAGATCTATCTACATCTGGGACAGGACCTTGATGTGAGGTGTGGACTAACATTCTTAACAAGGGAGCCATATAATGGGGCTTTGTATTTCAGTATTTTATGGATTGTCCTCCAAACAGTTCTAGATATCTTCTTGGAGAGGGAATTATTAGCTTCTCTAAACATTCCCTGCTTATCCACCTTCTCAACAGCGAATAATCTTTTTGGATGCATCTTCAACAACTTATTAACAAGCTTGTGAATATAATCCATAACGCGGATCCTCTCGCAGTGAGAGTACTTCCTCAACAGCTCCCAGCCCCTCCTCCCAATGCTTTGAGGCAAAAAGGTTGTGCTCTACTTCTCTTCAACAATATCCCGTATTTTAAGCTATACAGCTCCTTCAAATAGATTGTATGAACTTCTCACCTCGTAGGCGTCTAATGAGTAGAGGTTTGAATCAATAGCTAGGAATTTCAGAAGTGCTGACCAGAGCAATTTATAACGAAACGGCAGGTAAACCCTTTCCTCCTTAACTATTGACTCGCCAAGCTTAAGCCCCCTTCACTTTCTCGATCATGTTTTCTAGCTCATCGCACCATTTTACTCTAGGCTTCAGCTCCTCAACCCTCCTCACCAGCTCTCTCACGAGCAGCTTCACATCCACCGCTGCTTCCTCCCTACTCCTATACTTGCTCACCGCCATATCAGGGTCCGGCCCATTGTACCGATAATCGTGTAGGTTGAGTGCTTTGTCCGTAGCAGACGAAATACCCGAATATCCAACCATCTCGAGCATTTGAGATAATGCCTTCATCCTACTCGTAGGTATCCTGGGCACCGCCTTCTCCGTCAGCCACCTCCTCTCCTCATCGGATTTCACGATTTGCATTAGCCTATTCAGTTCGAGTCTGAGGAGGGAGGGAGGCTAGTAGTGCTCTCCACGCCTGAAAAGCCTTACCAGCAGCATTTCTAACGAGGCCCTTGTTGAGAAACTCTAGGGCTAGGTTAGCCTCGGTGAGAGCCCCGAGTAGCCTTGCGCTGATGTAGTCCTCGCTAGTCGGCTTAGGCAACGGCTTCTCAAGTGTTTCTGCGCCTATACCCACCCACTCCGTCTAATTCCCAACACCTTTAAATACCTATTAGTGTTAATGAGAGTATGTGAGTAGAACTCTTATCAATAGTACAGCGGCTCAGCCACATGTAAAGTGATACAGTCTTCACACGAAGCTGTCTTTCAATTTCCATCCTTCCCGTTGTGGCGCGAGAGCCTATCGCCTTACTATTATATTGCTTTCACCTATATATCTTTTTAGCTTTTCATCGGCTCCCCTATCTATTCAAGTTTGCATCTATCATCTGGGAGGCAGACAGGATGGTCAGAGACCCTAAGATATTCCCAGGATCTTCAATATCCTCTTCCTAATATTCAGCTTCCCAATAGCATCCCTATCCTCTTCAAACCGCATCTTGGGGTATCTCAGCTTTCTGCAGCCAATCTCTTCTAATCCTTTAGTATCGCATTTGGGACACTTTGATGATGTTCGCTCGGCTTTACTATGGCAGTGGCACGTCGTGTTTCTTAGACCGCAATCAATCCACCTCCCTATCCTATTATAGCTCATAATGATGAGCCTCGTCCTGTGATCATTGTTCTCGATCTTCATTAAGAGTTTATCAGCCCTATGAGATCCTCCCTAGCGACTGCATATTCAAGCTTCTTAGCAAGCCTCACTATCTTAAGTGATGTCTTCCTAGCCCAGTCCTCCAATATATTCCTAGCCTTCCTATGATAGGATCTTATTCTATTCAGGATCCCTCTTCTCCTCCTCCAAGCAGGATATCTCGGAGAGGAGTATCTCTTCTGGAAGCTCTCGGCAAGGAGTTTCCATCTATGGGCCTTATCAATCCTAGTGTCTTTCTCTTCGTTAACCACGCGGTTTCCATAGACTATCTTCTTTTCATTGATATCTACGTCTATAACATCTCTAGGCTGATAGGGCTCTGGCTTAGGCACCTTCTTAGATATCCACAGGATCATCTTATTGAACCAGTAACGAGATATGGATAGTTAAAATATTAATTTAAGCTTGTCCTATGTTCTCGAGTCTAGCTCTCACTACTGCTGCCTTTACTCCCTGTAAATCAGTATTTTTATGTCACCAGCCACGCTCATCAAATTTTCTGATGCACAGTTTGTCAGTTGTTATTTCTCTCCAGTTTACAAACCTTATTTTCCAGTTCCCTATGGTTATTGCTTGACCTACTTGCGCTTGTATATTGCCTGGTATATTGAACGTAGTAGTTGCATAGGAGGTTATAGCGGTATAAATGAATGTAGTGGTGTTTTCTCCTCTACCAGCTTGATACCCAATTATTAATCCTAATCCCAACCTAAGTAATGTAAAAGCTACGGCCAGCGAGATTAACATGCTTTAGAATGCATCCCACTACACTGATATCAAATTCACTAGCGAAGATTTAAACGTTACACCAACAGGACAGCTTATAAATGGAAAAACGCTTGAATAAAATGATGAAAATGAGCTAATCATCTTCGGCCTATTTACACATATCTATTACAAAGCCTTATTAAGTATGTTGCTCTTGTCCCCAGCAGCCCAGCAAAAAGCAGCGAGCTTGCTCTGCCTTGCCCGTAGCCAATGGCTAGGGGTAGAGGGCAGGGCTCCACAGGCTTTCGGGATCGCTCCAGCCCTACACAAATCAAAACATAGCACAGGGGTTAAAAGCAAAACAACTCCTCCCTAAAGAGATGAGGTTTTCAGTTATAAACGCAGCTCTGAACATAGCGAGAAGGCTTGGATACAGGATAAGGATAGCTAGGAAGATTGAGAGCTACCATGTAACACATAATGGTGTAAAGCCATTAATCCCTCTCCAGGGGGCTAGCACCCGAGACCCCAGCATAGAAACCCCGCCCTTCAGGGCGGAGAGGGTATCATATAGCACATAGTATCTGGGATTATTGGGGCTGTATCCTTTTTACGTTATTACGTTATAGGTAGGAATGTTTTATATTAGTTTGTTATCAATGTTGGGCTTAGGCTTATAACCATTTAATCCCTATTTGTTTTGGTGATAAGGCAATATCTCTATATGCTGGCATATGATATCCTCGGATGCTATGATGCTTAGAGCTTCCGATACTGCTTGTTCTTCGATGGTTATTGATTGCTGTTGATGTTCTTTTGTTTTTGGTGATGCTGTGTTTCTTGATCCACAGGGTTTCTATAGTTTCCCTGTGACCATTGAGGGACCTTCAACCCCCATAGAGATCTTGGGATCTCTATGGGCTTACTGGTGGCTGTGAAGTCCAGCGGCACGGTGCTCCCATCTAGACTTGAAACCCCGAAGCACTTCTGGGCAATGCCCTCATAAAGAACCACTTCTCGCCTTCTTTGCTACAGATCCCTATCCTATCCCTCCCATACTCTATCGAAGCATTGTGTATAGGGCATATCTTAGATGTCTTCCTAGGATCTACCACAAGCACCAGTATACCATATTCCCTTGCCTTATCTATTATCGCATTTAACTCTCCCTTCAAAGCACTCTGATATATCCTGTGCCTCAACTGCTTATTCCTATATCTGCTGATCATAACCCTTATATCTTCCCCGGAGATCCTCTCAATAACTATAACGCCCCTAGTCCTAAGGGCGTCCCTTACTATCATGTTTGCTGTCTTCCATCTATAGTCCCTCTTCTTTCTCTCCTTAAGCTTTTTCATAGCCTTTCTAGCCTCCCTGCTATCGGATCTATTTCTCCTCTGGATGCTTTTCTTCCTATAGCTATAGCCCAGGGTCGTCTCTGCAAGATCTGTTTCTAGGATTACTGCGAATGCTTCGTATAGAGTTGCTACAGAATCCTCATTAACATCAACAGGCTTCACAATATCCTCTGGCCTGTAGATCTCAACCTCTTTTTTGAGGGATAGGTGGAATATCACCCTCCTATTCTTCTTATCAAGCTTAATCTTTGCATGGGATGTCGGCTTAAAGCCTCTAGCCAATAGCTTGTAGAACTCCTTAGAAGGCTCTAGATCGAGGTGCACCCAGCCCCTATGGGTATTGATAGCGATGCTTGTGAAGAAAGTGTTCTCAAAACCATTTATATTGATCTTAGTGGCATCCATAGATTTTCACACGTGGTCATCAACTAGCCATAGGCTAACATTATTGATCCTCGAAACTAGTATGCTTTCTATCATCTTTAGATCAACTTGATACCACGCAATCTCCCAAGCCATTCTCCAAAGGTATTTCCTTAAGCCTCCTACCCCTAAGATCCCTTTTCTCCAGACCTAGATGTTTAACCAACTCATCGAAGATCTCTCTAGAGTATTGTCTAGCCTTGTTCCTCCTAAGAGAGGAAACCCTTT